>CASELH010000011.1 GCA_949288715.1 uncultured Bacteroides sp.
ACAACTTGAATTCTTCACTGAATACTTTTCGTTCTTTCGACATAGTTATTACACATTTATTTGTTTCTAAATGTGTCTAGGTATGTCAGTAGAAGACACCTGGAGGGCTTCCCACAGGGGCGTTGTGCCGGTAAATACCGGAATGTGATAAAATAGTATTGGCTTTTCCGACCGCAATCGCTTACCTTTGTGCTGGCTAATGCGGACAGGGCATGCTGCGTCTTTGCGCCATGCCGGGCTATCGTATCAATGAAATAGAAGACTTTATATATGAAGACAAAAGGATTGTGGGCCGTGCTTTTGGCGGCCGGGATGCTTTCTTCGTGCGGCAACGCTGCCAAGAAGCAACAGACTGTGAGTGAAACGGCGGTAGCCAGAACGCCGGAGACGGAGCGGCTGCTGGCCAACCTGAAGCAAGTGCCCGCCCGGGGCATCATGTTCGGTCACCACGACGACACGGTGTACGGCATCGGCTGGGAGGGCGATGAAGGCCGCTCGGACGTGCAAAGCGTCTGTGGCGACTATCCCGCCGTCATCAGCTTCGACCTGGGCGAACTGGAACTGGGCGGCGACGCCAGCCTCGACAAAGTGCCTTTCGACAAAATCAGGAAGGAAATCATCAATCAATACCGGCGCGGCGGCCTGGCCTCTTTGAGCTGGCATCCGCGCAACCCCAAGACCGGGGGCGATGCGTGGGACGTGTCCGACTCCACCGTGGTAAGCTCCATCTTGCCCGGCGGCGCCAACCACGCCAAGTTTGCCGGATGGCTGACACGGGTGTCCGACTTCATCAACTCGTTGCAGACGCCGGAAGGCACAAAAGTCCCCGTGCTGTTCCGTCCCTGGCATGAGCACACGGGCAGCTGGTTCTGGTGGGGTGAAAAACTCTGCTCGGCAAGCAACTACAAGAGCCTGTGGCGCATGACGGTGGACAGCCTGCGTGCCCACGGCGTGGACAATGCCCTTTATGCCTACTCCTCGGGCACAGAGCCGAAGGACACCCTGCACTATCTGGAGCGCTATCCGGGCGACGACATCATAGACGTGATAGGCTTCGATGCCTACCAGTTCGACCGCGACGCCTTCCTGGCCTCGTTGGACAAGTCGCTCTGCGTGCTCGACACCGTGGCCCGCGCCCATGGCAAGGTCATGGCCATCACCGAGGCCGGCTACGAGGGCGTGCCCGATGCCCGCTGGTGGACGGGGACACTGCTGCCTGCCATCGAGAAGTATCCGCTGGCCTACGTGCTGGTGTGGCGCAATGCCCGCGAAAAGGTGACGCACTTCTATGCCCCCTATCCCGGCCAGGCTTCCGCCAAGGACTTCGTGGACTTCTACAACCATCCGAAGACCCTTTTTGCGAAAGAAGTGAATCTGTATGAGTGAAAGGGAAATTTAGCGCGCACTTATTTTTCATCCGTGTCATCTGCGGATGAAAAATAAACACATAGCACAGCCCGATAAATTATCATAATAATAATTAGACATGAAACCGTTTGCAGAAAAAGTACAAGCGCTCCTCGACAAGCATGAGGAGCTCATTACGAGAAAGAACATTCCCTTGGAAGACGGGAATGGCATATATACACGCTATCAATATCCGGTAGTCACCGCTGCCCACACGCCGGTGTTCTGGCGCTACGACCTGGATGAAGAGACCAATCCCTACCTGATGGAGCGCATCGGGGTGAATGCCGTGATGAACTCGGGCGCCATGAAGTGGCAGGGCAAATACCTGCTGATGGTGCGCGTGGAAGGCGCCGACCGAAAGTCGTTCTTCGCCGTGGCCGAAAGCCCCAACGGGGTAGACAACTTCCGCTTTTGGGATTACCCGGTGACGATGCCCGAAGACGTGGTGCCCGCCACCAATGTGTACGACATGCGCCTCACCGCCCACGAGGACGGCTGGATTTACGGTGTGTTCTGTGCCGAGCGTCACGACGACACCGCCCCGGCGGGCGACCTGTCCGCCGCCACGGCCACGGCCGGCATAGCCCGCACCAAAGACCTGGTGAACTGGGAGCGCCTGCCCGACTTGAAATCTAAAAGCCAGCAGCGCAACGTGGTGCTTCACCCCGAGTTTGTGGACGGCAAATACGCCTTCTACACCCGTCCGCAGGATGGATTCATTGATACGGGCAGTGGCGGAGGCATCGGCTGGGCGCTGGTGGACGACATTACACACGCCGAGGTACGGGAGGAGACCATCATCGACCGCCGCTACTACCACACCATCAAGGAGGTGAAGAACGGCGAGGGACCTCACCCTATCAAGACGCCCCAAGGCTGGCTGCACCTGGCTCACGGCGTGCGTGCCTGCGCCGCCGGCTTGCGCTACGTGCTCTACCTGTACATGACGGCACTCGACGACCCCACGCGGGTGATAGCCTCGCCCGCCGGAGCCTTCATGGTGCCCGAAGGGGAGGAGCGTGTGGGCGACGTGAGCAACGTGCTCTTCTCCAACGGGTGGATAGCCGATGAAGACGGCAAGGTGTTCATCTACTACGCCTCGTCGGACACGCGGATGCACGTGGCCACCTCTACCGTGGACAAGCTGGTGGACTACTGTCTGCACACGCCCGCCGATGGCTTCATCTCGTCGGCCTGCGTGGCAACAAGAAAGGGGCTTATCGAGCGGAACCTGAAGCTCATGCCTGCCTTGCAGACGGGCCTTGGAAGGCCGTAACCGGCGGGCGGATACCGAATGTGCTACCTTATTTTTTTGTTCATCAAGAATAATGTGTTACTTTAGCGGCATCAAAGTGCTGCCCTTGCGCTGTCAAGGCAATACTTTGCTGCTGCCAAGGTAATACATTGGCAACGGGAATGTAATACTTTGTCCGGCAGGGGGCAGGAGCGAACAGATTATTTACTTTTTATATAAACTGAAATTATATCATGGCAACACTGAAAGAAAAAATCGGCTACGGCTTTGGCGACATGTCTTCTTCCATGTTCTGGAAGATATTCTCTTACTATTTACCTTTCTTCTACTCCAACATTTTCGGGCTGAGCCTGGCCGATGCGGGCGTGCTGATGCTGGTGACACGCATCTGGGATGCGGTGTCCGACCCGATGATGGGCGTCATTGCCGACCGCACGCACACCCGTTGGGGCAAGTATCGCCCTTACCTGCTCTGGGTGGCTGCGCCGTTTGCCATAGCGGGCATTCTGCTCTTTACCACGCCCGACTTCAGCCCCACGGGTAAGCTGGTGTGGGCTTACGTCACCTACATCTTGATGATGACCGTCTACACGGGCATCAACGTGCCCTACGGTGCTATGCTGGGGGTGATGACCGATGACTCGAACACCAAGACCGTGTTCTCCTCCTACCGCATGTTCTTTGCCTACGGCGGCAGCTTCATCGCCTTGGGGGCTTGGGAGCCGTTGTGCAAATGGTTTGGCTCGATGGGCCATTCCGATACGCAGTGCTGGCAGTATGCTATGGTTACCATAGCCTGCATTTGCTTCGTAGGCTTCCTGCTGTGCTTCAGCATGACGCGCGAGCACGTCAAGGCCGCTCCCGGAAAGTCGGTAGGCAAGGATGTGAAGTCGCTGGTGCACAACGCTCCTTGGTGGATTCTGAACGGGGCTGCCCTGCTTTCCAACTCCTTCAACACGGTGCGTGGCGCCACGGCTGCTTATTTCTTTAAGGACTACATCAGTGCCAATGCATTTCTGGACTTCGGCGCCTTCAACCTCGTGCTCTACGCCGGGCTATTCCTCATGGTGGGCGAGGTGTGCAACATGCTGGGCGTGGCGCTCACGGTGCCCATCTCCGTGCGCCTGGGCAAAAAGTCTACCTACATGCTTTCGCTCGTGGCGCTGATTGTGCTGAGCGTCATCTTCTTCTTCCTGCCCAACACGCCGGCAGGCTGGTGGCTGATGTTGCTCTTCCAAATACTGATATCCATCTTCACAGGCATCATCTCCCCGCTGATATGGAGCATGTATGCCGATGTGGCCGACTATGCCGAGCATAAGGACGGCACTGCCTCCACGGGGCTCATCTTCTCCTCCGGCTCCATGGCGCAGAAGTTCGGCGGCGCTTTTGCCGGCTGGGCGGTGATGGCGCTGTTGGCAGCCTTTGGTTACAACACCGCGGCCGATGCCGTGCAGACGCCCGAGGCCTTGGACGGCTTGCGCTACCTCATGAGCTTCATTCCCGCCGCCATAGCCGCGCTCTCCATCCTGGTGCTGCTCATCTATCCGCTGAACCGCACGCGCATGGCTGCCATCAATGCCGAGTTGAAGGAGCGGAGAGGGGCGTAAATGGGAATTTAGTCGTGTGTTTCCGATGGCACGCAGATGACGCAGATAGGGCAGATGAACGCAGATTCTTAAGGGCTGCGCCATGGTATCTGTCATTCTGAACGCAGTGAAGAATCTCCTATTATGTGAGAGATGCTTCACTTACGTTCAGCATGACGAAAAGAAAAAATCTGCGGTCATCTGCGCCCGTCTGCGTCATCTGCGTGCCATCGCACACACAACGCAGCCCGATAAATTATCATTTTAAAACGAATCTATATGGACCTGCAACAACTAAAGCGGGAAGTGGAGGAAGAACTGACCCGCAACATCTTTCCCTTTTGGATGGACAAAATGACGGACAACGTGCATGGGGGCTTCTATGGCCGCATGACGGGCACGGACGTGCTGATGCCGGAGGCCGAGAAAGGCGCCGTGCTCAACACGCGCATCCTGTGGACCTTCTCCGCTGCTTACCGCCTGCTGGGGCGTGAGGAGTATCTGGCCACGGCCACCCGCGCCAAGCGTTATCTTATCGACCATTTCTATGATAAAGAGTATGGCGGCGTGTATTGGTCGCTCGATTGCGAAGGCCGTCCGCTCGATGCGAAGAAGCAGATTTATGCTCTTGGCTTTGCCATCTACGGCTTGAGCGAGTACCACCGGGCCACGGGCGACCAGGAAGCCCTGGACTATGCCATCCGCCTCTTTGACAGCATCGAACAACACAGCTTCGACCCCCGGCTGAACGGCTATTGCGAAGCCCTTGCCCGTGATTGGGGCGAGCTGGCCGACATGCGCCTCAGTGACAAGGACGAAAACGAGCGCAAGACCATGAACACGCACCTGCACATCCTCGAGCCGTATGCCAACCTGTACCGGGTGTGGAAAGATGAACGTCTGCAGCGGCAGTTGCGCAACCTGATAGTGCTGTTTACCGATAAAATCTTGAACCCTGCCACGGGCCATCTGGAGCTGTTCTTCAGCGACGACTGGCGGAGCAAATACCGCATCATATCCTATGGGCACGACATTGAGGCCTCGTGGCTCATTCACGAAGCTGTCCTGGTGCTGGGCGACAAGGCCCTGCTGGAGAAGGTGGAGCCGTTGGTGGAATTCATTGCCGCCGCAGCCGGCGAAGGCATAGCCCCCGATGGCGGCATGGTTTATGAGACGTTTGTCGACAAGGCGCAGACAGATACCGACCGCCACTGGTGGGTGCAGGCCGAGAATGTGGTGGGGCACGTCAACCTCTACCAGCATTTCGGCGATGAGGTGGCGTTGCAGAAGGCATTCCGCAGTTGGGACTTCATCAAGCAGCACCTTGTAGACCATGAACACGGCGAGTGGCATTGGAGCATCCACGCCGACGGCACGGTGAATGTCGTCGACGACAAGGCCGGATTTTGGAAGTGCCCCTATCACAACGGACGCATGTGCATGGAGATAATGGAGCGTTTTGCTCACTTTTAGTGTATCGGCGGCTTTTTTTCCATTATTTATTTCTACATTTGTGGCGTTAAGCAACGGAGTGAAATAAAGATGGGAAAACTGTATGTAGTGCCTACCCCGATAGGGAATCTGGAGGACATGACCTTTCGTGCGATACGAATCTTGAAGGAGGCCGACCTGGTGCTGGCTGAAGATACGCGCACGTCGGGCATCTTGCTGAAGCATTTTGAGATAAAGAATGCCATGCAGTCGCACCATAAGTTCAATGAGCACCAGACGGTGGAAAGCATTGTCCGCCGCATACAAGGTGGCGAAACGGTGGCCTTGGTGTCCGATGCCGGCACGCCCGGCATATCCGACCCCGGCTTCCTGGTGGTGCGCGAGTGCGTGCGCAATGGTCTTGAGGTGCAATGCCTGCCCGGGGCAACGGCTTTTGTCCCTGCACTGGTGGCCTCCGGCTTGCCGTGCGACCGTTTCTGCTTCGAGGGCTTCCTTCCCCAGAAAAAAGGGCGGCAAACACGCTTGAAGGCATTGGCCGCCGAATCCCGAACCATCGTATTTTACGAATCCCCTTACCGCTTGGTCAAAACGCTGGGGCAATTGGCCGAAGTCTTTGGGGGCGAGCGCCCTGCTTCCGTTTCCCGCGAATTGTCCAAGGTGCACGAGGAGACCGTGCGCGGCACGCTGAGCGAGTTGTCGGCACACTTCACGGCCCATGAGCCTCGGGGAGAGATTGTCATCGTGGTGGGTGGTGCCGATGAGTGAGAATAACTTCATTAATCCAAATAAGTAAAAATTAGAACGTATGAAAAAGTTAGCTATTTCAATGATGGTCGTGGCTGCCGTAATGGCTTCGTGCGACGGGCTGACCGGCGGCGGGAAGAAGCAGCTGCAAGCCCAAAACGACTCTTTACGCATGGAGTTGAACCAACGCGATGCGGAACTGGATGACATGATGGGTACTTTTAATGAGATATCGGAAGGATTCCGCGAAATCAGTGAGGCTGAAAATCGTGTGGACTTGCAGCGTGGCGCCGTGAGTGAAGGCTCGCTGACGGCCAAGCAACAGATAGCTTCCGACATAGAGTTTATCCGCAAGCAGATGGAGGAAAACAAGCAGCAGATAGCCAAGTTGCAAGACATGCTGAAGAGCAGCCGGAACAACTCCGCCCAGCTGAAGAAAGCAGTAGAGTCGCTGACAAAAGAGTTGGCCGAGAAGACCCGCCATATTGAGGAACTGCAAGCCGAACTGGCTTCACGCAACATTCGCATACAAGAGTTGGATGCCACAGTGACAGGCCTTACCGCCGAGAAAGAAGAACTGGTGGCAGAGAATGAGGCTAAAGCGGAAACTGTTGCCGCACAAGACAAGGAACTGAATACCGCTTGGTTCGTATTTGGCACCAAGAAGGAATTGAAAGACCAGCGCATACTCTCCAAGAGTGGCCTCTTCAAGAAAGGGCAGGTGCTGAAGGCTGCCGATGTCAATCTTGATTATTTCACCCAGATAGATATCCGTACCACCCGTGAAATAAAGCTCTACAGCAATGATGCCGAGGTACTCACCACCCATCCGGCCGGAACCTATTCTTTGGAAGAAGACGGCAAAGGGCAGCTTACGCTGAAAATCAACAATCCCGAGGCATTCTGGAGCATCTCCAAATACTTGGTTATCCAGGTGAAGTAGGGGAGAGTTGATAGGCGATATATTATAAATAGGTGTGAGGGATGGAGGTTTGCACAGCAGTGTGCCTTTATCCCTCATGTTTCTATCATACTTTTTCATGTATAAGAATCTCTTTTTTGACCTTGATGATACGCTGTGGGCTTTCTCGGAAAATGCTTACGACACTTTTCGGGAGATGTACGAAAAGCACCATTACGGCCGCTACTTCCACTCTTTCAGTCATTTTTACGACCTGTACCAGCTGCGTAACCGCGAACTGTGGGCCGAATATGCCGATGGCAAGGTGACGAAAGACGAACTGAACCGCCGACGTTTCCTGTATCCGTTGCAAGCGGTGGGGGTAGAAGACGCCGCTTTGGCGAAGCAGTTCTCCGATGATTTCTTTGCTGTGATACCCACCAAGTCCAAGCTGATGCCCCATGCAGACGAAGTGCTGGACTACCTGCATGGGCGGGGCTACCGCCTTTACATCCTTTCCAACGGCTTCCGGGAGTTGCAATGCCGCAAGATGCGTTCGGCAGGCATAGACCATTATTTCAGGAAGGTGGTGCTGTCCGACGACATCGGGGTGCTGAAGCCCTGGCTGCCTATCTTCCACTTCGCCCTCTCGGCTACGCAATCGCAGTTGCACGAGTCGCTGATGATAGGCGACAGTTGGGAGAGCGATGTGACAGGAGCCCGCGGGGCCGGCATGAACCAGGTGTTTTACGACCCCGCAGGACAAGATGACTTACCTTTCCGCCCCACCTATCACATCCGTGACTTGAGAGAGCTGGAAGAGATTCTTTGAAAGTTGAAATGGGAATTTAGTTTAGTGATGAGTGGTTAGTGATAAGTGATTAATACGTGCAATAAGGAGGTGGTAACTGATTCCCCTCCTCCGGGGAGGAGAATTCAGTTACCACAGCGTATTAATCACTAATCACTAAACGCTAAACACTAACAGATAAATTATCATTTATTATTATGGATACCATACTACCTTTTCTCTTGTTGTGCCTGACGTCATTTTTCACGCTGACCAATCCGTTGGGCACCATGCCCGTGTTCCTCACCATGACCCAGGGCATGACCGAGCGCGAACGCCGCCAAGTGGTGACCCGCGCCACGCTCACTGCATTCATCATTATCATGGTCTTCACCTTTGCCGGACAGTTCCTGTTCTGGTTCTTCGGTATTTCTACAAATGGCTTCCGCATTGCCGGGGGTGTCATCATCTTCAAGATAGGCTACGACATGCTGCAAGCCCGCTATACCTCGATGAAGCTGAAGAACGAAGAAATCAAGGAATACGCCCGTGACATTTCTATCACCCCGCTGGGCATCCCCATGCTGTGTGGTCCCGGTGCCATAGCCAATGCCATTGTCATGATGCAGGATGCCGATACCTTTGAGTTGAAAGTTGTGCTCATTGGCTCCATCGCCTTCATTTACCTGCTCACCTACTTCATCCTGCGCGCTTCCACCCGCTTGGTCAATGTGCTGGGCGAGACGGGAAACAACGTGATGATGCGCCTCATGGGCCTCATCTTGATGGTGATTGCCGTGGAGTGCTTCGTGAGCGGTGCCAAGCCTATCCTGGTAGAGGTGCTGAAGGAGGGGATAGGGTAAATATAGTGGCATAATAGGGAAAGCATGCATTTGGCAGCAGTAAGATAATAAGAAACGTATTCCTTCCATTATATTTGAAGAAATGCTGTGTATTTGCCAATAATTCAAATATGGTAGAAGATGAAAGAATACATTGCACGCCCTTCTTATATTCAGTAGCTTATCTGTTGCCGGACGAGCCTACTGTTGAACGTAAATTCGGCAACTTGCTGGATGCCTTGAATAACTATCTGAAAGGCATTGGCAAGATATAGTCAAAAAAAATGCGGGTCTTATTTGATAAGATACCCGCATTTTTATCAATAAAGCTAAGATGTTATTGCTTCTTCACCATGTGAGGATTTGTCCATTGGAAGTCCACATAACCTAAGAAGCTTCCATCAGCTGCTGAGAAGATGCCACCGGCCAGTGTGCCGTTGAATTCTATCTCGCCATTGTCATACCAAATGGATGGTACAGTGCCTGAGATGGAGATGTTATTGCCACTCAGCGCAGACCAGACAACCAGTACATCGCCGCCGAGGTCGGCATAGTTAGCCGTGTAGGCTATCTCACCCAACTGGATGGAAGGACCTGCCTCATCATAAAGCAGCGTGAACGAGATGGGCACTCCACCCATGTTTCCGCTGCAAGCCAAGCTCTCGCCTGCCACGTCTTCTGCTACGGTCACGTCAAAGCTGCCATCTTCGCAGACAAATGTCCATGTACCGATCATTTCGTCGTAAGTCAGCGGTTCTACTGTCTTCATTTCTTCGATGTCTATCCGGCAAGTGCCGTTCTCTATTTGGGCGCCTTCGGCTGAAACGATTTCCAATGTAAAGTAGCGCCCGTTGTCTTCTTCCTCTGTCAGCATAGAAGTAACCATTTCCACTTCTACCTCTTCCACGCCGGCAGGAATACGCAGGTCGCGCGACGTAATGATGACATTTTCGTCATCTACCAGTCCGTTGGATTCCGTAAGTTCCACACGCACCTTTATCAAGCCGGTGTGGTCGCCGCTCACTACAATGGGGAGGTTCAGCGACGTGGTTCTTTCCGAAATCGTCATGCTCGTCTCTTGGAATTGAACGATGGCCTCGCCGCCGTTCAGGTTCTCGTCGTCGTCGCAAGCCGTGAAGGCCAGAGGCAGACAGAGAAACGCCAATAATTTGATATATTTTCTCATGTTGTCAGTTCCTTATATTGATTAATAACCGGGGTTTTGTTGTCCTTTGATTTGCGGGTTGGCATCGATTTCATCTTGCGGGATAGGCCACAGCCACTGCGTATTGTCAGCACTTACCTGCAGATCCAACCCTTGCACGTAGGACAGCTCATCTGCTTGTGAAGCCATGCGGGTAAAGCCTTCGCCATAGCGTTTCAGGTCGAGCCAGCGGAAGCCTTCGTAACAGAGTTCTTTCAAGCGTTCGTCGCGAATAAGGTCACGCAGCAGGTTACCGCTTACCGGCAAGTTCTGTACGGAAGCATCGCGTGCCGACATCAGTTGGTAGAGCACGTTGTAGGCTGCGGTTTCATTGGCCGCGCCGCCCATCATGTAGTAAGCTTCGGCGGCTACCAGATACATCTCGGCGATGCGGAAGATTTTCACCTTGTTGCGCAATTCGTTCACGGAACCACTGTTCAGTTCGGGGTTACCCGGGTATTTGTTGATGCTGACAAGCCCCTCATAGGTCGTTCCCGAAATGTTAACAGGCACGCTAATGAAGTAGGTATTCAAGCGGATGTCTGTCGGGTTGTACATCGTCAGAATGTCGTAAGCCGGAAGCAAGCTCTGGCTCTCGTAAACTTCATCAAGGAAGTAGCTGCCCATGGCATTGGTGGTTTCCTGCTGGTCGGCATAGAGCTGGCAAATCAGTTCGGATCCGGCATCGTTCTTCCACATGTTGGCAAACTGGTCAATATCGGTAATCAGCGGATATTTCTGCCCGTTGATAAGTGCCATGGCATTCTCTGTGGCCGTCTCGTAGTTGCCCATCAAGAGGGCTACGCGGGCTTCAAAAGCCGTCAACGCGTCCACGGTCAGGTAGATGGAGGCCGTTTCGCCGGCTGCCGTCAGGTTGGCCTTCGCACTGGCGATGTCTTCCGTTATACGCTGGTAGGTAGCTGCCAACGAACTGCGTCCCGGGTATGTAGAATTGTCGCCCGAGGGGTTATATTCCGTTACCAAGGGTACGCCCCATTCGCTGTCTGCCGTAGCTGCATCATAAATGTTGCAGAACTTGGTAGCCAGGTCGAAGTAGCACATGGCGCGCACCATGTAAGCCTCGCCCAGAATGTTGCGGGCAGTTGCCATATCAGCTTCGCTCAATGCGCCCGAAGCTTCCAGGTCGGGAATGCCGCCAATCAGCAAGTTGCATTGGGCAATGGCTACGTAGTTATTGGACCATACGGTAGTAACCGTACCTTCGCTGGCTGCCATCGTCCACAGGTACTGTGGAGAGTAAAAGTGGCCGTGGCTGGCTGTGGGCACAATGCAGTCGGCCTGCATTTCGGTAGCCAGGAAGTTATCCTGCGAGGAAGATAGGATGCGCAGGTCGCGGTACATGCCGCTGCGCAGGTTCTGGCAGTCGCTCAGGTTGGTCACGGCGTTCTCCACCGGGATGCGGTCGTAAGGGTACTTGTCCATGTCGCACGAAGCGAACACGGCCGCGCAGGCCGTAGCCAGGAGGTATGTAGTTATTTTTTTCGTCT
Source organism: uncultured Bacteroides sp. (assembly GCA_949288715.1). Lineage (GTDB taxonomy): Bacteria > Bacteroidota > Bacteroidia > Bacteroidales > Bacteroidaceae > Bacteroides. The sequence goes on from CASELH010000011.1 coordinate 11,696, forward strand.
TCATGTTTTCTGTTTCCTTTCTGTTTAGAATTTAACTTCAAGTCCGATGGTGTATTGCTTGGGGTTAGGATATTCTCCTCGTGTGCCGTTGCTGTCCACTTCGGGGTCGAGACCCGTGTAGCTGGTAAAGGTCAGCAGGTTGCGTCCTGTGGCAAAGACCCTGACGCCCTTAACAATCTTGGTCTTCTTCAGCAGGTGCTGGGGCAGGTCGTAGGCTATGGTCAGGTTCTTCAGACGCAGGAAGGCCGCGTTGCTGAGGTACATGTCCGTATAACCAAAGTAAGTACGAGCCACGCTGGCTTTAGGTATGCTGGTCACGTCGCCCGGTTCTTGCCACATGTTCAGCATGTTGGTGCTCATATTAATACTGTTGATATTTTCCGGATTCTCGGTAAAGAGGCGGTCGAGGTCCTTCATCCAGCGTTCGCCAATCCACGAGAAGTCGGCATTCACCGTCAGGCCTTTCCAGCTGACAGTCGTTCCAAAGCCTCCCGACCAAGGCGAAACCATGCTCTTGCCGATAAGCTGCATGTATTCTTGCGAGAATTCCTTGGTGATGTTGCCGTTCAGGTCGTAGTACATGGCCTCGCCGTCGCGCGGGTCAACACCGGCAAACTTCACTGCATACTGTTCGTTGGGGTCGTGTCCTACCTGCCACTTCATACCATAGTCGGCCATGGTCAGTTCGTTCAGTCCGTTGTACAGTTTGGTGATGATGGTCTTGTTATAGGCCACGTTGCCATACACGTTCCACTTGATGCGGTTGTTGTTGAAGATGTCCACGCCAAACGAAGCCTCAAAGCCCTGGTTGCGCAGGCTGCCCACGTTGGTCATCACGGAGCTGTGTCCGGTCGTCCACGACATGGGCGCTTCCATCAGCATGTCCACGGTGGTCTTGCGGTAGTAGTCGAAGCTCAAATCTACGCGGTCAAACAGGCGGGTGGCGAATCCGGCCGTCAGGTTTTTCTGGGTTTCCCAAGTCAGGTCGCTGTTGCCCACGGTGCCCACAATCCAGCCTGTCTGGCCGTTGTAGTTGTAATCGCTATTTGCTGCAACAGAACCCATGTAGGCGTAGTTTCCGATTTCTGAGTTACCGGTCGTTCCGTAGGTTACCTTCAGGCGCAGGTCGTTCATCCAGTCGATATCCTGCAACCAGGCTTCTTTCTTCATGTCCCACATGAGGCCGAAAGCGTAGAAGTTGGCCCAGCGGTTGTCGGGGCTGAAGCGTGATGAACCGTCGCGGCGGTAGGAGCCTTCCACGTAGTACTTTTCATCATAGTTATATTCACCACGGAAGAAGTAGGAGTTGAACACATATTCTTCACGCCTTCCGTTGGCAGAGAGCGAGGAGGGCGTAAGGTTCGCTATCTGGTACAGGCGCACGTCGGTAATGCCGCTACCTTGCACGTTGAACAAATCCATGCCGTAGAGAATGCTTTCCTGTCCGGCAAGGAGGGTCATGTTGTGCACCTTGTTGAACGAGTGCTTGTATTCGGCCGTGTTGGTGAATGTCCATTGCGAGCCGCGCTGGAACTGTTCGCCCAGGCTGCCGTTGTATTCGTTGTTCTCCCAAGGGTCACTCTCGCTACGGTATTTCACGATGAAGCCTTCATAAGCCTGTTGGGCGCGGAGGGTGAGCCCTTTCACCGGGGTCAGTTCCTCGAAGGCCATCATGTTGCCACGGGTCTGTTCATACCTGGCGCGGCTGTTGCGGAAAATCAATATCGGGTTGGACAGGCCAAAGCTTGTCGTCATCGTTTCTTCGCCCTTGCTCCAAGTGCCGTCGCCGTTTTCAATGATTTCATAGGGGAAGTCCATGGGGCTACCCATGCGGGCCATTACCAGCGGGGAGTAAATGGCTAAAGCTCCGCTACTTGTACTGGAACTCAAAGTCGTAGAATAGTCTTGATAAGACATGTATGCGTTCATGCCCACGCGCAGCCAGTCGTTCACCTTGCTGTTGAGGTTCATGCGCACGTTGTGGCGTTTCAGGTACGACTGGAAAGAAGTACCTTCTTGGTCGAAATGGCCTGCACTGATGTAGTAGTTAGTCTTCTCACTCGAGCCGCTGATGCTGGCATCCACCGTGTAGGTCGGTGCGTTGTTGTTCATCACGTAGTCTTGCCAGTCCATGCTCAGCCCATACTTGTTGAGGCGGGCCAACTGCTGCTGGTAGGTGGGGTCGTTCACGATGTTAGGGTTATATATGGCACGGAAGTCCATATACTGCCGCGCGTTCATCATGTCCTTGTCCATGTTTGGTAGCTGCGAGATACCGTAGGTGCCGCGCACGGTCACTTCTGCTGTCTCGCCGCCCTTGCCGCGCTTGGTAGTGATGAAGATAACGCCGTTGGCAGCACGTGCACCATATATAGAAGTAGAAGCCGCATCTTTCAGCACAGTGATGTGCTCAATGTCGTTCGGGTTTAGTGAGGTAAACACATTCGAAGAAACCGGTGCGCCATCCAATATATATAAGGGCTCCGTACCGGCATTCAGCGTAGAGACACCACGGATACGCATGCTTGATGTCTCAGTAGGCTCACCGGATGAGGTCATTACCTGAAGGCCGGCCACCTGTCCTTGCAAGGCATCGCCGAAGTTCATATTGGGTTTGGCTTCCAGCTTCTGGGTGCCTACGGTGCTGACCGATCCGACCACAGAACCGAGTTTTTTCCCGGTACCATAACCTACTACCACAACCTCGTCCAGCATCTCCATATCCGTCTTTAACGACACCTCTACATTCGGCTGAATCTCAACCTCTTGCGTCTGCATGCCCACGAAGGAGATAATGAGAGTATTCGCGGAACTATGGCAACGCACAAACGGCTCGTCTACAGCGGGTTATATTTCCGTTCCGGAACTTGGTGAAGCGGCATGAGCCACGCACCAGGCATGTCTGGGCAGGGTAAAGAGGCGTTTGTGCTACCTGTGTTCTACCGGTTTTTCCGCATGATGCGCTTATTATGAGATACTTATGACGGGAATTCCGTTCCTCGTTGCTACTCTGTTTCTACTTCAAGTTCTCCCATTTCCGTTTTTGGTAAGAAAAGTGAGGGGGAAGAAAAAGGTCTCTCTGCGTTGAACATAGAGAGGAGGACGTGAATATGGAAGGTATGTCTTGTCAAGATAGATGTATGAAAAGCCATGCTTCTTGCACCAAGTTATTGGCAATAGCCTTGCATTATAATAAGATTATAATTACTTTTGCATAAAACTCTGTGGCATGGCTAAAATGAATCCTTTTGTAACGAATGGTTATGTGTCGGCAGACTATTTTTGCGACCGCCGGCAAGAGACTGAAACTTTGGTGCGGTACGTCACCAATGGCAACAATGTGGCCTTGGTGTCCCCCCGCCGTTTAGGTAAAACCGGGCTGATAGAGCATTGCTTTCACCAGCAAGCCGTGGCCGACCATTTCCACACCTTTCTGATAGATATTTATGCTACCAAAAACCTCCAGGAGTTTGTCTTTGAGCTGGGCAAGTCTATTTTGAATGCCCTTAAGCCTCGAGGCCGGAAGGCATGGGAGTTTTTCCTCAGTTGCTTGTCTTCCTTGCGTACCGGCATTTCATTCGATTTCTCCGGCAATCCCATTTGGAATCTTGAAATGGGCGATATCAAAGCGCCAACAGTTTCTCTCGATGAAATCTTCCGTTACCTTTCGGAGGCCGACCGCCCCTGTTTGGTTGCCATAGACGAGTTTCAAGTCATCTCCAAGTATCCCGAGAAAAATGTAGAGGCTTTGCTGAGGACCCATATCCAACACTGTCCCAACGCGACTTTTATCTATGCCGGTTCACAACGGCACATGATGGGTGAGATATTCACAAGTCCTTCACGTCCCTTTTACCAAAGCACAGCGGTCATGGGGTTGAACGCTATCGGCTTGCCTCATTACACCGACTTCATTTGCCACCATTTTGAAGCTGATGGGAAAAACATTGCCCGCGAAACAGTAGAGGCCATTTACCAGCGTTTTGAGGGCACCACGTGGTATATCCAATTCATGGCCAATTCCTTGTATGCCATGACTGCCCCCGGGGAAACCTGCACGCCGGATAAAGTAGACATTGCCTTGTCCGATATCTTGTCGCAACTGAATTTCACCTATTCCTCCCTGCTGTTCCAGCTGCCGCCCAAGCAAAAGGAAGTCTTGATGGCCATCTGCAAGGAAGGGAAAGCGCGCGAAATAACCTCCTCCCGCTTTCTGAAGACTTATAAGCTGACAGCAAGCTCCGTACAAGGTGCCATAAAAGGGCTGCTCGATAAGGACTTCGTGACCAACGAGTTGGGCGTGTACAGCGTCTACGACAAGTTTTTTGAAGAATGGTTAAAGCAGCAAATTGCATAGGCCATCCAAGTTGGCAGGCGATACTTCCCCCTCTCCATACGGAAACACGTGTGCACACACCCTCGTTAAAGCAATGCTTCATAGCCCTTAAAGCGTAGCTTCATAGCCTTTAAAGGCCAGCGGCATGGCGTTTAAAGCCCCGCTCGGTAGGCCTTAAGGCTGCATTTTACCCGCTTGCAACCCTTCCATATTGGCTCTCCTTCACTCGATAAAAAAAGATGAGGCTGAAGTTTAAAACTCCAGCCTCACCATCAGTTTGCGGGTATTCAGTCTATCCGATTATTCTTCTACGGGATGTTCTGCCTGATACTCTTGCCATGCTTCCAAGGAAGTAAACAAGGTAGTAGGATTTTCGGCAAGCCATATGCTGGGCCATAGTTCAGATAGGGATACAAACAAAGACTGGTTGCCAAAGATAATGGATTTCAGTCCTGTCTCGGCGTCATATTCAACCTCACCTGCAGGGAAATCTCCTTCTACCATACCGGAAGCTGTTCCGCAAATAAATTCACCTTCCGACTCATTAAGGAAGAATCCTAAGTACAGTGGACCATTCATCAATGCTTCTGTACGATTTGCATTCGTATTGATAATCATCTGTACATTGTTATTGGTAATCATGCTGGCATCAATGTGGGGATATCCGTCGTATATGCCGTTCTCATCTACGTTGAAAGCTTCGTGGAAGGGATTAGTGATACGAACTCTCATAGTCCCATCGGGAAATTCTGCGTATGCAGCATCTACGTACCATGACATAGGATACTCTACGCCATAAAGGGCAGATACCATACCATCAGTGAAGATTGCCGTATCAAACTCGTTCCACTTGATGCGGATTACATCGCCTGCAGCATACAGCGTCTTGTCTGCATAGGGGTTGTAGCTGCCTTCCTCCAGTTTTAATTCATAGCTGTAGGAAGCACCGATCTCGGCGTTGGGGAAGTTCAGCGTAAGGGCGGCCTCGCTCTGTCCGGCCTCGAAAGACACGCTTTCCGGCACTTCGAAGATGTTTTCCGTATTGGTCAGCACCTCGATACCGATAGTGGCGGCTGCCTCAGTGTTGGTACGTGCCACGGTCAGTGTGATGGAAGTGGGACTTTCGGGGTCGAGTTCATAGGCATACGTGTTGTCTGCTGCAAAGTAAGCCCCTTGGCAGTCGGGGTCTACCGTGGGCGACGGCTCGCGCTCCATGTCGTCGGAGCAAGCCGCAAATGTCAGCATGCTGCCGGCCATCGCCAGGAAGAAATATTTGTTGATTGTCTTCATATTGTTTCTATTCATTTAAAGGGTTAGTCGGTTACGCCATCGGTCAGGCCTGCGCCGTCGCCTTGTGCAGGCAGTTCGCCGCCTGTGTTGTTGGCGCTTGTCGGGATGCCGGGGTTGGAGTTGGTCTCATCTTGCGGAATGCGCATCAGCAGCCAGGGGTCGTTGGCAGCGATGTTAAACTGGAAGGCATCGGGGAAGTTGCTCGTCACGCCCGTCTTGACGCGTACCACGTTCTTACCCAAACGCATGATGTCGGCCATGGAGAAACCTTCGCCCCACAACTCGATGCGGCGTTGCTTCCATACTTCGTTCTGGAAAGCCGTGCCGCTGGCAGCCGGGCAAGTATAGTTGGGGTCGCGATAGCCCTTCACGAAGTTCTCCAAGATGCTCTTGCCGTCGCCTCCGGCCATGGCGGTAGCCTCGGCCTGGATGAGAATCATCTCTTCGGCACGCATCAACGGCCAGTCGTTCGAGCCGTCCACGCCGCCAATGGTAGGCGCACCAAACTTCACATTGGTATAGGGCAAGAAGGCTTCCTTCTGCTGGTTACCAATCTTCAGCGTGGCAATGGCGTCGCCCGTAGCCGTAGTGCCGGCCCAAGTCAGCCCGGCCAGGTTGTCCGAGTGCAGGTTGGCATCCAGCCACCAGCCCTTGCGCACGTCGGTGGCGGGAATCTCGTCATACAGCAGCACGTTGATGCTCTTGTACACGCCCGTGCCCGTGGAATACGTGCCTTGCACGAACGAGCCTATCACGCCCGGCCACGAAATCATAGCCGAACCGTTGGTCGGATAGTCGTCTACGGTAATCTCCATCGACCAAATCCAGCCGTTGCCGCTCTCTTGCGAGTCTACAAACATGGGCTTCGTCAGCTCGCTGCGCTGGTAAGGGGTGTAGCCGGCCATGGCCTTGGCAGCATCGTCGGCGGCTGCCTGCCAGTTCTCCATGTAGAGGTTGGCGCGGGCGCGCAAGCCGTAAGCCACCTGCTGGTCTACCTCGGCAGCGCTGTTGCGCACGTAGCCTTCCAGGTCGGCGATGGCATTGTTCAGGTCCGCCATAATCTGCTCATACACCTGGGCCACTGTGGCGCGCGGGTTGTTGGCATCGCTCATGCCTTCCAGCACCAGGGGTACGCAAGGTTTGTCCTCATTGCCTTTGTACTTGAACTGGTAGTAAGGGGCCAAGTTCAGGTAACCGAAGGCACGCACAGCCTTGGCTTGTCCGCGGTAAGACTTCAGCGTGGGGTCGTCCGTATCGGCCGGAATGGCGGCAATGATGTCGTTGGCCAGCTTAATCTGGTTGTAGAACAAGGCCCAGCGCATGTAGTTGTTGGCATATGTGTCGTCGCGGTCGGAATATTCGCTACAGGTAGAGAACCAGTTGTAGCCGTTGTTGGGAGCCACCATGTCGGGGCCGTTCAGGTCGAAAGACAAGCAAACAGCTGGATAACCGAAGTCGTCGCCACGCTGTGAGGCAGCACCAAACACGGTGAACTGCTTCAGGTTGCTGGCATACATACCGGACACGTCGGCAGCCAGGCGTTCGGGGAACATGCCTACCACGTCTTGCTTCTGCTCGTCGGTAAACGTACCGCTCTGGGGAAACGTGTCGAGGTCGGTACACGAAGCCAAAGCCAAGGAACCCAAGGCAATGGCCGATACTATCTTATTATAAGTCTTCATAAAGTTGTTTTCCTTGTTAATGGGTTAGAAATTCAAAGTGATACCGCCTGTAATGGTGCGCAGGGCAGAGTAGGTGAAGTTACCACTACCGGTACTGCTACCCAAGCCCAAGAACTGGCGCGGGTCGAAGCCCTTGCGGCAAGACAGCACGGCCAGGTTGTCGCCCGTCACGTAGAGGCGCAGTTTGGATATGCCCAACTTCTGTGTCCACTGCTTGGGCAGGGTATAACCCAGTGTGATGTTGTTGATGCTGAGGTAATCCGAGCTTACCAGGAAGCGGGAAGACATGCGCTGGCTGGACACGTCGTCCGAACCGGTGCTTATGCGCGGCACGTCGGTATTCGTGTTCTCGGGTGTCCATGCTTTCAGGATGTCTTTGTGCCAGTTCTGGCCCATCAGGTCGCCCGACTGCATCAGGGCTTCATACGTACCGTCGTACACCTTGCCGCCCAGCTGGTAAGACAGCTGCACGCTCAGGTCGAAGCCGTAAGCATTCACTGCCGTGCCGAAACCACCATACACCTTGGCCAGCGTGCTGCCCAAGTCGGATTGCTGCGCCTGCTCGTAGTTGGTGGTAAGGGTGTAGTCGCCGTTGTCCGGGTCTACGTAGTATTGGGGCAGACCGTTCTCCTTGTTTACCCCGGCATAGACAGGCAGGTAAGCGTTGTACAGGGAGCCGCCAATGCGGTAGATGGCGTTGCTGTACTTGATGCCTTCCTCGCGCACATCGTCGGCCAGGTCGGTAATCTTGTTCTTGTAGTGCGTCAGGTTGAAGTTGGCAGTCCACTCCACGTTGCGATTCTTGTAGAGCACACCGTTGAAGTCCAACTCAATACCCTGGTTGATGATAGAGCCCACATTGGTAGGAATGGTGGAGTAGCCGAAGGAGATGGGCACCGGCTGGTTGTAAAGCAGGTCGCTCGTCTTGCGGTTGAAGTACTCTACCGTACCGTTGAAGCGTCCGCCGAAGGTCTCGAAGTCAAAGCCCACGTTGAAGGCGTGCGACGTCTCCCACGTAATGTCTTTGTTGCCCTTGAAGGCAAAGGCCACGGCATAGTCACCGTTACTGTTGGTCACCGTGAACTGGTCGGCATAAGCGTAGTAATATACGGAGCTGGTACCCAGGTTGTCATTACCCTGCACACCGTAGCTGGCCTTCAGCTTCAACATGTCAATCCAGTCAATGCCGCTCATGAAGTTCTCTTTGCTCATCAGCCAAGCCAGACCTACGCTGCCGAAGTTACCCCAGCGGTTATCCGGGTGGAAGCGGCTGGAAGCATCGCGACGGTAAGAGGCAGAAACAAAATATTTGCCATCGTAGTCATACTGCACGCGGCCCAGATAGCCCATCGTGGCATACTCGTGCGTGTAAGAACTTACCGAAGGAGGCGTGTTGATGGCGTTGTTCAGTTCACCGATGTTCGGGTTGTACAGCATGGAGTTGGAGCCGCCCACATATTGAATCTTGTGAGAGTAAGATTCGTAACCGGCCAAAATGTCGAAGTTGTGCACGTCGGCAAACGTCTTCTTGTACGTGGCCATGTACTGCTGGTTGATGTCGAACAGACGCCGATGTTCTACCGACACGTTGCCGCCCACGCTCACGGCAGCGCCATAGAAGGGGTTCTGCAAGGCGTTGGCACGCTGGTTCAGCACGTTGGCACCCAAAGTGGCCGTGATGTTCAAGCCCTCGATAGGCGTAATGGTGGCATACCACTTGGTAGACAGCTGGTCGCTGTATGTGTTCTGGTCGTCCAAGTTCAACGTACCGGCAGGGTTGCCCAGCAAGGTCGGGCGGTTGAAGTTGGTAGAGCCCGAGCCGAAGTCATACACCGTCAAGCCCATGTCGTCCTTCTTGATGCTGCCGTCGGCATTGCGCACATACATCGGGTAGATAGGAGCAATCAGGTTGGAGATGTAGAACAAGTTGCCCGTAGAGCCCCAGTCTGCCTGTCCGCCCGGCGACTTTATATTATAATAGGTATAGGCAATGTTGGTGCCCACCTTCAACCACTTCGTGGCCTGATAATCAGTCTTTGCACGTCCGGCAAAACGCTCGAAACCGGAGTTGGCAATAATACCGTTATCGTTCAGGTAACCGGCAGAAACGTAGTAGTTCATCTTTTCCGTAGCGCCGGAAATCGTCACGTTGTACTCTTGGCGCAGGTTGCCCTTGCCGAAGATTTCGTCATACCAATCGTCCGGGCGGTAGTAATATGTGCCGTCCGAATAGCCTAATGTGGCATTGGGGTTCAGCTTGAAGTTGGTACCAATCAGCTTCTCGCCTTCGGGCACGGTGTACACCAGGTAGCCCAAACCGCCGTTGTTGGCATCCAGCAAAGTGCGGTCGGCATACGCATACGCATCGGCAGCCGAAGCACCATAATAATATTGTGAGTTGAACAGCGCACGGTAAGCCGTCTCATAATACATGGCTGGGTCGGTCATCACGTCATAGTTGGGCACACCACGCTTGTTGCTGCCCCACTTGGCATCTACCGTAATCTGGGGAGCGCCCGTAGCACCCTTCTTGGTGGTAATCAGCACCACGCCGTTGGCACCACGCGCACCGTAGATGGCATTGGCAGCAGCATCCTTCAGCACCGTCATCGACTCGATGTCGGCAGGGTTGATAGCCGAAATAGAGCCATCGTAGGGCACACCGTCCACTACATACAACGGGTTGTTGCTGGCCGACATAGAACCGATACCACGGATACGGATATTGGCGTCTGAGCCCGGCTGACCGCTACTTTGCGTAATCTGCACGCCGGCCACCTGTCCGGCCATGGCATTCGTTACATTGGACACCGTACGCTCGGCAATCTTTTCCGACTTCACCGTCGAAGCCGACCCTGTAAATGCCGACTTCTTTGCCGTACCGTAGGCCACCACCATCACCTCGTCCAGCAGCTCGGCGTCGCTCTTCAGTGTCACCCGCACATTCGGCTGAATATCAACCTCTTGCGTCTGCATGCCCACGAAGGATATAATGAGAGTATTCGCGGAACTATGTCTACGCACAAACGGCTTGTCTACAGCAGGTTATACTTCCACTCCGGAACTTGGTGAAACGGCATGAGCCACGCACCAGGCATGTCTGGGCAGGGTAAAGAGGCGCTTGTGCTACCTGTGTTCTACCGGTTTTCCGGCATGATGCGCTTGTTATGAGATACTTAGGATGAGAATAAAGCTTTTGTTGTGCTACCTGTTTGATACCAATGTTCACCAATGCACGTTTTTTTATAGGGGAAAATGGGAGAAAAGCAGTGGCAATTTTATCTCAGAGAATAGAAAGGGGAAAAGTAATGCGAAAAAGGATATTTTGTCAAGATACATATACAAAAAAGAGCCCGCTATGCTCCCCCGGATAGGCGCATACATGCTCATCCAATTGCTTCAACTCACAGTGCTTCCACCTCTCCGGTTGTCAGCCCTGTAGCCGCAACTATTGCTTCTGTAGTCAGCCCCATCCGCTTCAGATTGCGGGCGACTTCGATTTTTCCTTCTGCCAAGCCTTCCGTGCGTCCTTCAGCCCGTCCTTTCTGTAGTCCTTTCCGCAATCCTTCCCGCAGTCCTTCTTCCCGCTCGAAGGCCATTATGGCTATCTTGTCACGGTAGACCTTGATGCTCTCGTCGTACTTCATGCGGTCTTCCTTGCTCAGAGAGGCGATGTCCACTATCTGCTCCAGCCGATTGAATACGGCATTACGCGCCTTGAAAGGCAATCTCTTTAAGGTTTGCATATTCTTCAGTACATAAATCCAACGTTCAAAATCGGTCTCGCATTCATCCTCCTCCTTGTCGAAGGACGGAAGTTCCAGAAAGATGAAGCGCATCTTGTCCGAAAACAGCTCGTGCGTGTCGCGGTCGGCCAGCACGATGTCCGTGCGCAGTTTGCGGGGACTGTCTTTCAGCTTGAAGTTCATGAAAAACACGCCGTAAACGGCTTTCAGGTCGAACTGCCAATATGCCCCTTTCTCCCCTTGCCGAGCCACTGATTGCGACAGGTAGTACAGCGCGCGCTCCTTGAAGTGTATCTGCTGCCGGTTTTGCATCTCCACGATGAACTGCTCGCCCTTCTCGTCGGTGCAATAGATGTCGTAAATCAGCACCCTGTCCTCCTCGTAGGCCGGGATGAGCTCCTTGTCCAGAAAGCGGATGTCCTCCACCCGGCGTTCGCCTTCGAGCAGCGCGTTGAGGAAGTCTATCAGCAGGTCCTTGTTGATTTCCTGCCCGAAAATACGTTTAAAACCTACGTCAGTGAAGGGGTTGATGAATTTTGGCATAACGATTCCGCTTCTTTTAATGTTCTGCAAAGATAGTGCAAACCAAGGGGATTTCAAAATGCGCGCATCTCTTTTTTGCATGCTTCTATGCAGCCTTCTCTTTGTCACATCCTCTTACCCACCTTGTCCATATTTCCTACGTTCCACCTTCGCTCCATAGGGCGCAAACGGGAGCGAAGCAATACCGAATGAGGTACGAATGGGGTACGGAGATGGCACGGAGATGGTAATTTTTTGAGAAAAGCGCAGGGGGTACAATGTTGGTTGTCAGCACTGTAATGATACGCATATCTTGTCGCAAAGCGCTTTTCGGGGATTGGGCAGTGTAAATATTCGCGATTTTGTTTGTATGGAAAAGTGAAGATGCGCGCCCGGCTCCTTCCGCAGCGGCGCACCTTCGGCTGGCCGGGACGGGGCGAGCGGCTGCTACCGTCTTCGCCGGGCGGCGCTCTTTTCCAGGTCGTACACCACGGTCATGTCCATCACGTAGGCATAGCCTTGGGTGGTCTTCACGCTTTTGTGGCCCAAAAGTTTTTGCACGGTAGTGATGTTTACGCCGCTGTACACCAGCAGGGTGGCGTTGGTGTGGCGCGCGGTGTGGAAGGTGACGTGCTTTTGCACCCCCGCCAGGCGGGCCAGGGCCTGCAGCTGCTTGTTCACGTTGGAGTTGTTGGGCAGGCGGAAAAAGTCGTCTAGCCGCCCGGCGTAGCGGCGCAGAATGTCCAGTCCACGCCCGCCAAACAGCAGGTAGATGGGCAGGCGCACCTCGGCGTGGGTCTTCACGGAGCGGTACTCCAGCCAGGTGTGGCGCCCTATGCTGACCAGCGCGGCGCCCGTGAGGCTGTTGAAGTCGGAGTAGCGCAGGCCGGCGTAGCAGCAGAACAGGAAGGCGTCCAGCGTGTGCCTCAGGTGCGCCTGCCGGCCTTCGGGGCGCAGTGCCTCCAGGCGGCGCAGTTCGTCGGGCGTCAGATGCGAATGCTTGTTTTCCACCGTCTTTATCTTGTATTTCCGGAAGGGGTAGCGGCCTATCTCCATGCAGTCTTTGTTGATGGCCACGTTCACCTGCCGCTTCAGGTGCTTCAGGTGCTTGGCTATGGTGTTGGGGTGGTAGCCCCGGGCGCGCAGGTAGTGCTCGAAGGCAGTGATGAGTTCAAACGTCACGTCCTCGAAGGCAATGTCCCGCCTGAAGTCCTCCATCAGGGCCAGGGTGGTGAGGTGGTTGCGGCGGGTGCTTTCCTTCAGCGGGGCGGCGGCCACCTCGCGGCGGCAGAAGGCTATGAACGAGTGGCGGCTGCCTTCGTCCCGTAGGGCAGTTTTCAGGTCGCCCAGCGTCACGCGCGCCGATTGCTGCCGCAGTTGCAGCTCAGTTCTTTCCAAGTGCTCCACTTGCCGGCGCAGCAGTTGGTTCAGTCCGTCGGCGTTGGGGTGGCGCCTCACCAGGCAGCGGCGGTCGTCCCACTGCGCGGGCGTCAGGTACACTTGGGTGGAGAAGTACTTTTTCTTCCTCTCCAGGTAGGCTTCTATTTGCACTAAGGCCATGCCACGTTTGTTGAGGCAATGTTTCCGGTTGTACACCAGTCTGTAAGCTATTTTCTTCATATAATGGCGTTTTGGTAAATGGTCCGGAAAGATAAGACGGAGAAGGCTGCGGCGCAGTTGCCTTCCTTGCGGCATTGCCCCCTGCCGCGGAGGCTTTTTCTGCCTGTATGGGGCGAAGACTGGCTGTTTTTTCCACCCGTCCTTCCTTATGAAGTGACATAAATTTGCGTTTCGGAGGCCCGCTTTTTAACGATTCTATATTAAAAAATGCATAGATATTAAGAAGATTACTAAAACCTGGGGCTACATAATGCCATCCGTATGCCCTTCCGGGTGGAAATATGGCCGGGCAGAAGCTGTTGTTCAGCATAAATAGGGGCACTTTAATATCAAATTGATAGAAATCGATGCTTTTTTCAAATAAATCATGGCTGCATTTATATTTATTAATATCTTTGCATTTCGTTAGAGTAAAGAACCAATTAATGTAAAGTTAAACTTTAAGAGAGATTTTATGAAAAGAAAATTAATGCTGTTATTGGCCTGCCTTTTTGTGGGGATAGGCTTAGCAACTGCCCAGACTCAGAAGGTCACAGGTGTTGTGATTTCTGACGAAGACGGGCAGCCTGTTATCGGCGCCACTGTCCGGGTAGCAAACACGGACATGGGTACCATTACCGACGTTGACGGTACATTTACTATTAACAATGTACCAAGTTCCGCGAATACTCTCATTATCTCCTTCGTGGGCATGCAGACGCAAGAGGTTGAGATTCAGCCGAATGTGCGGGTGACGCTGAAGAGCGACGCCGAGCTGCTGGACGAGGTGATGGTGGTGGCTTTTGGTACGACAAAGAAGTCGGCCTTTACGGGTTCGGCTGCAGTGGTGAATACTGAGGAGCTGTCCAAGCGCATCACGACGAACGTGAGCGATGCTTTGGTGGGCTCTGTGGCCGGTCTTCAGATGCGTGGCAGCAGCGGTGCGCCGGGCTCCAGCGACAGCAAGATCAACATCCGTGGTATTGCCTCCATGTATGCATCTACCGACCCGCTGATTATTGTGGACGGTGCGCCCTACACGGCCAGCCTCTCCAACATTCCGCAGAACGACATTGAGTCTATCTCCGTGTTGAAGGATGCGGCTTCGGCTGCCCTCTACGGTGCACGTGGTGCTGCGGGTGTCATCATTGTTACTACCAAGAAAGGTAAGACGCAGGAGGCTGAGGTGAACGTAGATGCCAAGTGGGGTGTCAATACCCGTGCTATCCAGGAGTATGATGTCATCACCGACCCGGGACAGTACTATGAGGCTTACTACGCACAGTTGTACAACTATGCTTTCTACGGACAAGGCAATTCTGCCGCATACGCTAATCAGTGGGCTAACCAGGAGATGCTGAACCAATTGGCCTATAATGTATATACCGTGCCCAACGGCGAAATGCTGATTGGCACGAACGGTAAGCTGAATCCGAACGCCACACTGGGACGCCGCATCAGCAACGGTGGTATGGACTACTGGCTGCAACCGGACGATTGGAGGGACTTGACCTATCAGAGTGCTTTGCGTCAGGAATACAATGTCAGCGTAAATGGCGGTACAGACAAGTCGTCGTTCTATGCCAGCCTCGGCTATCTGGACGATGAAGGTATCATCACCAACTCGAGCTACGAGCGTATAGCTGCCCGCGTGAAGGCTGATTACCAAGCTAAGAAGTGGTTGAAGTTGGGTGTGAACGCCGGTTATGTGCATTCCAACCAGCAATCAACTCCAGGCTTGAGCACGGATGCAAATGCCAACAACGTGATGTACTACGCCAGCATGATTGCCCCTATTTATCCGGCTTACGTGCGTGTGGTAGACGGCAATGGCAAGGTATCCATTAAGCAAGATGAATATGGACGTAATGCTTACGATTTCGGTATTGCCAGTCAAGACTACGGTCTGGGCCGTCCCTTCTTGGCTACTTCTAATCCGCTGGCCAACTTGCAGTATGACGAGGTAGAAACCCTTGGCGACCAGTTGAACGGTAACTTTACTGCAGATGTCACCTTTACAGAATGGTTGAAAGCCAATGTGACGAGCACCGTGATTTGGGGACAAACCAACTACTCCAACTTTACGAATCCCTACTATGGCTCCAAGGTGGGTGTGAACGGTGAAATTGCCAAACAGTCTACTTCCTCGCTGCGCACCAACAATGTGCAGACGTTGACCTTCCTGAAGCACTTTGGTGACCACTATGTAAACGTGATGCTGGGTCACGAGTACTACAAGACGACGACCAAGTTCCTGGGTGCCACGGCACAAGGTGCTTTCTCGCCCGACATCCCGGAAATCGATGCTTTTGCCAACAGCCAGTATGCCTCCAGCTCCTACAAGAGTCAGTACAATGTGGAAGGATACTTTGCCAACGCCCAATATAATTATAAGGAAAAATATTTTGCATCGGCATCTTACCGCCGGGATGCTTCTTCGTACTTCGCCAAGGAACACCGCTGGGGTAACTTCTGGTCGGTAGGTGGCGCATGGCTGTTGGAGAAGGAAAGCTTCATGGAGGGTACCAAGTCGTGGCTGGATATGTTGAAACTGAAGTTCTCCGTAGGTCAGCAAGGTAACGACAACATCGGTGCTTTTGCCTATACGGACATGTACACGCTTTCGCCGGTGAACAACACCACAATGTCCGCCACCTTCTGGCGCATGGGTAACCCCAACATCACGTGGGAAACGACCACCAACTACAACCTGGGTATAGAATTCAGCTTGTGGGGCGGTCGTCTGAGCGGTAACATCGATTACTACAACAAGAAGACCACCGACTTGCTGTTCTGGCTCTCTATTCCCGAATCAGGCGGTTCGCGCGGTTACTATGGCAACATGGGCGACATCCGCAACACGGGTATCGAGGCTGTGCTAACCGGTGCTCTGGTTCGCACGAAGGATATTGACTGGACGCTGTCGCTCAACTTCTCGCACAACAAGACCAAAATTCTGAGCTTGCCGGAATCCAAAACTGCCGGTTTGGGCGGTTTCTCCGAGGCCAACAGCTTGGGTCTGGGTGCCAACTGGTATGAAGTAGGCAAGCCGCTGTACAACGTGTTCTGCATAGAATATGCCGGTGTTAATGAAAATGGTGAAGCCACATATTGGTACGACGAAGACCTGTATGGCACAGCCGACGCTACCCGCAAGCCGGGCAAGAAGCATTCCGGCGTGACGACCAACCCGAACGAGGCTACCAGCTACGAGCAAGGCTCTGCCCTGCCTGACCTGTTCGGCGGTTTCAACACCAGCATCCGCCTGTGGGATTTCGACGCTTCCGTATCATTCGACTATCAGATTGGCGGCAAGGTGTTCGACTTCCGCTATGCTTCGTTGATGACTCCGAATGAAACTGCTTCCGGTGCAGGTTCTGCCATCCACAAGGATTACATCAAGTCGTGGAGCCCCAACAACACGTCAAGCGACATTCCCCGCTGGCAATATGGTGACAAATTTACGGTATTCGGACAATCCAGCCGCTTCTTGACCAATGCCAGCTATCTGAACTTCCAGTCGTTCACCGTGGGCTACACCCTGCCCAAGCGCATTACCCAACGTTGGAAAATCAACAAGGTGCGCATCTATGCTGCTGGTGAAAACCTTTGCTTCTGGTCTGCACGCCAAGGTTTGGATCCGCGCTACTCGTTCGACGGCAACACCAGCGTTTCTACCTATTCGCCTGCCCGCAACATTTCGGGTGGTATACAGTTGACATTCTAAACTTTAACCATAGAGAAGATTATCAATATGAAAAAAATATTCACTTCAGTTTTGGCGGTTGCCTGCGGATTGACTTTGGCAACCAGCTGTATCGAGGAGTACGACCCTCAGCAGGGCTATGCCAGCGCCGACCAGGCAGGTAGTGCTCCCAACTCCTATCAGAATTTTGTGGATGGTATTACTGCCAACCTGGCCGGACAGTTTACTATGCAAGGCAGTGAGACGATTCCTTACGACTATGGCTATCCGTCGTTCTTCCTGATGCGCGACGTCATGGGGCAGGACATCGCCTTGGACGATGCCGGCAACTGGTACAACGCCTGGTATACGTGCAGCACCGGTCTGGGCCCGAGATACCTGATTGCCCAGTATCCTTGGACTTATTACTACGGCTGGATTAAGAACTGCAACACCGTGATTTCTTTGGCCGGTGCAGAACCCAGCGAAGAGCACAAAGCTGGTGCCGGTATTGCTTACGCCATGCGTGCCATGTTCTACATGGACTTGGCGCGTATGTTTGCCAACGCTACTTATGGTCTTAACAAAGAGGCAGAAACTGTGCCTATCATCACTGAATCTACTTCGGTGGACGACTTGACCAATAACCCCCGTGCCACCAACGAGGCTATGTATGCTTTCATCATCTCCGACTTGGACAAGGCAGAACAATATTTGGCAGACTACAAACGCACCGACAAATATACGCCCGACCTCTCGGTAGTGTATGGCTTGAAAGCACGCGCTTACCTTATCATGGAGCAATGGGCTGACGCTGAGAAGTATGCCAAGCTGGCACAGCAGGGCTATAGCCTGATGGACGAGGCTACCTACACCAGCCGCGAAACGGGCTTCAATACGCCGAACAACGCCTGGATGTTTGCCATCCAAACCAAGGCTTCTGATCCCTGCATGACAATGAATGATGCCGATGCCTCTTGGGGTTCCATCATGTGCCTGGAGGTTAATGGTTCTGGCTGTGGCTATGCATCCAGCTACGGCTACCAGTTGCTTATCGACCGCCACCTGTATGAGACCATCCCGGCTACCGACTTCCGCAAGAAGTGCTTTGTGGACTTTGCCATCGACGAACTGGGTAGTGCTGAAGAGAAGATTGCTGCACTGGAGGCTTACTCCGATTACCCCGACTGGGTGTACTCTTCCGGCTACGAGGGCGAAGGCTATGAAGGCGTAGGTGGGCTGTCGTTGAAGTTCCGTGCCAACGGTGGCGACGAAGGACACAACAACCAATACATCGGTTTCCTGGTATCCATCCCCTTGATGCGTGTAGAAGAGATGTACTTGATTGAGGCTGAAGCTGCCGGCATGCAAGAGGAAAGCCGTGGCATCCAGTTGCTCACCAACTTCGCCAAGACGCGCGACCCGCAGTATGTATATGGCCTGCACAACGAAGCTTATGGAAACTCCAGCACTTCTCAGTTCCAGAATGAAGTGTGGTGGCAACGCCGTGTGGAACTGTGGGGCGAGGGTTTCGCCACGTTCGACATCAAGCGTCTGAACAAGGGCATTATCCGCAGCTATGCCAACTCCAACCACTTGGAAACTTATCGTTGGAATACACAGACGCCGCCCGACTGGATGAACCTCTGCATTGTGCAGACCGAGACCAACTACAACTTGGCTTGTACCAACAACCCCGCTCCGATTGCTCCTACTGGAGATTCCGAGGAATTTGTGTGGTAATCTAATCTCATAATAGTTAATCATTTATTAATGAATTAAAAGCATAGAAATATGAAATTATTCAATAAATATTTCCTGTTCGCCCTGATGGCTGCCTGCCTGTTCTCGGCATGTAGCGATGACGAATACCAAGCGGGCGAACCGGTGGAAGGGGAATACTATTACTTCCCCAACACCGTAGCTTCGAGGATTGACCTCACCAAGACTGCTTCTTCTTTCGACGTTGAGGTTTGCCGTTCAGTTACAGGCGTGGCAGAAACAATTAACCTTGCTGTGACAGATGGCTCGGAAGGCATCTTCACCATTCCTGCCAGCGTGGACTTTGCGGCCGACTCGCAAACGGCTACAATGACCATAGGCTACGATGCAACAAAGTTGGCATACGATGACTATAAAACGGTTACATTGAAGCTGACGGACGGCATAACGCCTTACGGGCTTTCGGAATATACCTTCGAGGCCGGTATCCCTGCACCGTGGATAACGCTGGGCAAAGCTACGTATAGCGACTCTTTCTTTTTCACCAATGCGTATGCAGTAGATCTGCAGCAGAACGAAGAAGATCCCAGCCAATACCGCTTAGTAAAACCGCTGACTACGGCATTGGGCGCAGAAGGCGCATCTTTGGAAGCAAGTGGCCTGAAGCCCGATGGTTCGGAGTCAGAGTATATTACTTTCAAACTGTTGGAACCGGGCGACCAGGTGAATGATATCACGATTACAGGTGAGGGATTAGTTTATTTCGATGCTTATAGCACTGGATTGAATAATACGCAATATGGTGCTGTCATAGGTGAATACCATCCATCTGCTTTCGCTGGAGATTTCCAAAACGAAGCCATGTGGCAGTACAGTCGTGTGACCCAATACCAAGAAGATGGCACACCGGGCATTGTACAATTGGCTCCTTATTACTATATGGACGGAGTTGGTGGATGGAATAATACCCAAGCTGACGGCATGGTGACCATCGTATTCCCCGGCTTCGTAATCACTGACTTCTCTGCTACGGTAGCCTACACTGGCCGCTACTATGCATTGGACGGCACTTGCTACGCCATGGGTAACGTCACGCTGGGCGCAGATGTTGCTTCCGCTAAGGTTGCTTTGGTGGCAGGCGATGATGTCGCTACTGCTGTAGCCGGCATTGAAGGCGGCACGATAAAAAGCACCGAAATCACGGCAAGCGGCTCGGTATCGCTGCCTTGCACGGAAGATGGCCTGCATACGTTTGTGGTAGTGACTTATGACGGCGAAGGCGAGGCTCAAAGCAGCACTTACACTCGCTTCCTCATTACCACCGGCACCACGACTTGGAAGTCATTGGGCGAAGCCCTCTACACGGATGCCTACGTAGGCAACGCTTACGGCGGTGAGAACGTGACTTATAAAGTGGAAATTCAGGAAAGCGAAGATACACCGGGTTTGTATCGTTTGGTCAATCCCTACGGAGCAGCTTTCCCCTACAACGAGGAAGGCGACTGGGACGATAGCCGTGACTATTACATCGAGATTAATGCCACCGATGCTAACGGCGTCTACATCCCCATCCAAAACACCGGCCTGAACTGGGGCGACGGTAACTTCTACGTGTACAGCATGGCCGCTTACTACTTGGACAACGGAGCTTCTTTGGACGAAGCCAAGGCAGAGGGCGTTTGCGGCACGCTGAAAAACGGTGTGATTACCTTCCCGAGCAAGAGCCTGGCATTTGCTTACTTCGAGAGCGATGCAATTTTGTATCAGGCAGGCGATGGTTTCAAACTCGTCCTCCCCGGCTACTATGAGGATGAACCCGAAGCAGAAGGCGTAGGAACCAAGGCATTGGTCAACGCTCATCTGAATAAGAACAAGATGACGGCTGCCAAGGCAAACGTACTGCCGCTGCCGGTAAAAGCTACTCTTTTAAAGTAACCGCAGCACAACGGCGGCCTCTGCAGGCCACCGGTTGTACAATAATAATAAAGCGTTTTGGAGGCCGTTCGCCGTGAGGCGGGCGGCTTTTTCTGTATGGGGAGCTTATGGGGCGATGCAGAACGCAGCATACAAGGGTACGGCCTTGATATTATTTTCAAAGCCAAAATTCTTCTTCGATATCCTTAAGGCGTAGGGCGATTGATACTTTTCTGCGAATACACCCAAGCTTTTGGAGCGGTTCCTCCTGCCTTTTTTTACTTCTACAGGGATAACATGGTCACTCGTTTGCAGGACAAAATCTACTTCGGCCTTACCGTCGCTTTGCCAGTAATAAAGTTTATGTCCGCCGGATGTAAGAGCTTGAGCCACATAGTTCTCGGTCATTGCCCCTAAGTAAGTGTTGTCTTGCTCAATGGGCGAAAGGATGGTTTGCAGCGGCATTCCGGAACTTAGGGTAAGCATGCCTATGTCACTCATATACAGCTTGAAGTCGGCCAAGTCCATATAAGCGTTTACCGGGATGAAGCCATGTTCCAGCCTTTGGCATTTCAAGACAGTTCCGGCAAACACCAGCCATTCGATGGCTTCTCCAAAGATAGCAGCAGTACCTCCTCTGCGCACTACTTTGTATTGGAATTTAGTGTTCTCCTTTGCCAGCTGCGCCGGGATGGAGTTGTAACAGGCTCTTATTTTGACGCTGGTTGCCGCATCTGCATACTTGGCCATATCGGCAACATACTGGTTGAGGATGTTGTTTTGGACTTGTTGCACGTGGATGAAACTATTTGTCCGGAGGTATTCCATGATAGCGGCCGGCATGCCGCCTACGATAAAATAATTCCGGTATTGTTCCAGCGCCAGGTCATGCCATGCGTCTGGCATGGCTTCGCTTGCTGCATAATGTTCACGAATTTGTCGGGATAGGTTTTCTTGTCCCATCGCCCACAGGAATTCTTCAAAGTCCAGTGGGTATAAAGTCAGTTCTTCAACTTTTCCCACGGGATAAGAATATTTTTGACGGTTCACGGCTACTCCCAATAAAGACCCTGCTGCTACGACATGATATTGGGGAGCCTGTTCGCAAAAGTATTTCAATGCAGTAAGTGCCCGTTCACAAGCTTGTATTTCATCGAAAAAGAGCAAAGTTTTGCCTGCTGTGATATGTTCCCCTTTTAAGGCTTCAACGAACTGCATGATTTTGGAAGGAGAGAGTTCCTTGTCAAGGAAACGTGCCAATGCGGTCTCTATTTCTATATTGAGGTATACCACATTGTCGAAGTATTCATGTCCAAATTCCTCCAAAATATAGGTCTTACCTACCTGCCTTGCTCCGCCTACTACCAGCGGCATCCTGTTGGGCTTGTCTTTCCATTCGCTCAAGGCAATGCTGATTTTTCTTTTCATTATTCTGTTCCTTTTTTTACTGCAAAAGTATTAAAACGTTCTGAAAAATCAATTCAATTCCTATTTTTTCTACCATATTAATTGGGGAAGATTTCCTTTATCGTTCTGTTTTTTCTATGCCTTGCAAGTCGGTGCAGGGCTTTAAAGGCTACGAAACGGGGCTTTAAAGGCTACGAAGCGGGGCTTTAAAGGCTACGGAGCGGGGTTTTAAAGGCTACGGAGCAGGACTTTAAAGGCTATGAAGCGAGGCTTTTGCGGCGTTAAAATCGCCTTTATGGGTGCTGCGCATTCTCAAAGCTTTGGCAGGAATTTTGCAGTTATGGGAAATTGTGCTACTTTTGCTTGCATAAATGAATTTAACTGGCACACAGATGACACAGATTTTACGAGATGACCACAGATTTCTTTTGTCATGCTGAACGGAGTGAAGTATCTCCCAGTGTGTGCGGGGAGATTCTTCGCGTTGCTCAGAATGACAGATACATGGCGAAGCCCTTAAAATCTGTGTAAATCTGTCTCATCTGTGTCATCTGTGTGCTGTTCCGATAAATTATCGTTTTCTTATGGCAATGAAAGAATTTGTAATATCCGAAGCCCGTGTGGAAACGGCAGTGCTGGTGGGACTGGTGACCAAGACCCAGGACGAGCGCAAGACCAATGAATACCTCGACGAACTGGCTTTTCTGGCCGAAACAGCCGGGGCGCAGGTGGTGAAGCGCTTCACGCAGAAGCTGGACCAGGCCAACAGTGTGACCTACGTGGGCAAAGGAAAGCTGGACGAAATACGTCAATACATTCAAGACGAAGAGGAGGCCGAGCGCGAGGTGGGCATGGTCATCTTCGACGACGAGCTCTCGGCCAAGCAGATACGCAACATCGAGGGCGAACTGAAGGTGAAGATTCTGGACCGCACGTCGCTCATCCTCGACATCTTTGCCATGCGCGCGCAGACGGCCAACGCCAAGACGCAGGTGGAGCTGGCGCAATATAAATATATGTTGCCCCGCCTGCAACGCCTGTGGACGCACCTCGAGCGCCAGGGAGGCGGCTCGGGCGCAGGCGGCGGAAAAGGCTCGGTGGGCCTTCGCGGCCCGGGCGAAACGCAGCTGGAGATGGACCGACGCATCATTCTGAACCGCATGTCGCTGCTGAAGGAGCGCCTGGCGGAGATTGACAAGCAGAAAAGCACCCAGCGCAAGAACCGTGGCCGGCTGATACGCGCGGCACTGGTGGGCTACACCAACGTGGGCAAGTCCACCCTGATGAACCTGCTGGCCAAGAGCGAGGTGTTTGCCGAAAACAAGCTCTTTGCCACGCTGGACACCACCGTGCGCAAGGTTATCATCGAGAACCTGCCCTTCTTGCTGAGCGACACCGTGGGCTTCATTCGCAAGCTGCCTACCGACCTGGTGGATTCCTTTAAGTCCACCCTCGACGAGGTGCGCGAGGCCGACCTGCTGCTGCACGTGGTGGACATCAGCCACCCCGACTTTGAGGAGCAGATAGACGTGGTGAACAAGACGCTGGCCGACATCGGCGCCGCCGGAAAGCCCATGATGATTATCTTCAACAAGATAGACGCTTATACCTATATAAAGAAAGACGAAGACGACCTTACCCCCCGAACCAAAGAGAACTTAACACTGGAAGAACTGATGAGGACGTGGATGGCGAAACTGGAAGACAACTGCATCTTTATCTCCGCCCGCCGGCGGGAGAACATTGAGGAGTTGAAGCGCGCCGTGTACAAGCAAGTCAAGGAGCTGCACGTGCAGAAGTACCCCTACAACGACTTCCTCTATCAGAAATACGAAGATTAGTGTTTAGTGATTAGTGTTTAGCGATTAGCGATTAATACAGACTAAGTGTTTATCACTAATCGCTAACCGCTAAACACTGAAAAATTATTATCATGGCTTACAGAAAATTGACGGAAGAAGAAATCAACCGCCTGAAAGGCCAGTCTTGTCTGGCAGACGACTGGGGGCAGGTTGAGGTGGCCGGGGACTTCTCGACCGAGTATGTGCACCACACCCGCTTTTCGGGCCACGTCCGGCTGGGGGTGTTTCAAAAAGAGTTCATGCTGCCCGGCGGCATAGGCAAGCATTCGGGCCTGCGGCACGTGACGCTCCACAACGTGACGGTGGGCGACAACTGCTGCATAGAGAACATACAGAACTACATAGCCAACTACGAGATTGGAGCGGACACCTTCATCGAGAATGTGGACATTCTGCTGGTGGACGGTGTCTCTACCTTTGGCAACGGGGTGGAGGCCTCCGTGCTGAACGAGATGGGTGGCCGCGAGGTGCCCATCAACGACAAGCTGTCGGCCCACCTGGCCTACATCATGGCGCTGTACCGTCACCGGCCCGAACTGGTGGCACGCATCAAGGCCCTCACCGACTACTATGCCAAGAAGCATGCCTCGGCCATGGGCACCATAGGCAGCCACGTCATGATTCTCAACACGGGCTCCATCCGGAACGTCAGGGTGGGGGATTACTGCCATATCTGTGGGGCCGGACGGCTGAGCAACGGCAGCATCAACAGCAACGAGCAGGCGCCGGTGCACATAGGGCACGGGGTGATTTGCGACGACTTCATCATCTCCAGCGGCTCGCACGTGGACGACGGGGCCATGCTGAGCCGTTGCTTCGTGGGGCAGGCCTGCAAGCTGGGGCACAACTATTCGGCCAGCGATTCGCTGTTCTTCAGCAACTGTCAGGGAGAGAACGGCGAGGCATGCGCCATCTTTGCCGGGCCGTTCACGGTGACGCACCATAAGAGCACGCTGCTCATTGCGGGCATGTTCTCGTTCATGAACGCCGGGTCGGGCTCCAACCAGAGCAACCACATGTACAAGCTGGGCCCCATACACCAGGGCACGCTGGAGCGGGGGGCAAAGACGACGTCGGACTCCTACATCCTGTGGCCGTCCCGCGTGGGGGCATTCTCGCTGGTGATGGGGCGGCACGTCACCCACTCGGACACCACCAACCTGCCTTTCTCCTACCTGATAGAGCAGAACAACACCACCTACCTGGCGCCCGGCGTGAACCTGCGCAGCGTGGGCACCATCCGCGACGCGCAGAAGTGGCCTAAGCGCGACGGGCGCACCGACCCGCATAAGCTGGACTACATCAACTACAACCTGCTGAGCCCCTACACGGTGCAGAAGATGTTCAAGGGCCACGAGATTCTGGAGAACCTGCGGCAGGTGAGCGGCGAGCTGTCCGACATCTACTCCTTCCACAGCGCCAAGATACGCAACTCTGCCTTGGTGAAGGGGCTGCGCTTCTACGAAATAGCCATCCACAAGTTTCTGGGCAACTCCGTCATCAAGCGGCTGGAGGGCACGGCCTTCCGCACCAATGAGGAAATCCGCGCGCGGTTGAAGCCCGACACGCCCATAGGCTCGGGTGAGTGGGTGGACATCTCCGGGCTGATTGCCCCCAAGAGCGAGGTGGACCGCCTGATGGACGCCATAGAGCAGGGCAGGGTGGCCCGCCTGGCGGATATCAATGCCGAGTTCGGACGCATGCACGCCAATTATTATACGTATGAGTGGACGTGGGCTTACGAGAAGCTGGAGGAATTCTACGGCATAGCGCCGGAGAGCATGACCGCCGCCGACATCATCCGCATTGTGGAGAAGTGGAAGGAGGCCGTCGTCGGGCTGGACCGCATGGTGTACGAAGACGCCAAGAAGGAGTTCTCGCTGGCTTCCATGACGGGCTTCGGGGCCGACGGCTCTCGCTTGGAGAAGGAGCTGGACTTCGAGCAGGTGCGCGGCGACTTCGAGAGCAACCCCTTTGTCACCGCCGTGCTGAAGCACATAGAGGTGAAGACCGCCCTGGGCGACGAACTGATAGGGCGGATGCGGCAAGTGGAATAAACACGGCTTTTTCCGGAGGCATGAAGGAGATTTCTCAAGAATACTTCTTACCTTTGCCTCAGTAATCAACTAATATGTTACACCATTAATAATAAGTAATTATGGCAACACCAGAATTTAAGTACGCACCCATGTTCCAACTGGGTAAGGACGACACGGAGTATTACCTCCTCACGAAGGACGGCGTGTCGGTAAGCGAGTTTGAGGGCAAACCCATCCTGAAGGTCAGCCCCGAGGCATTGACGATGTTGGCCAACGCGGCCTTCCGCGACGTGAACTTCCTGCTGCGCCGCAGCCACAACGAGCAGGTGGCCAAAATACTGACTGACCCCGAGGCCAGCGACAACGACAAGTACGTGGCCCTCACCTTCCTGCGCAACGCCGAAGTGGCCAGCAAGGGGCAGCTGCCCTTCTGCCAGGACACCGGCACGGCCATCATACACGGCGAGAAAGGCCAGCAGGTATGGACCGGTTTCTGCGACGAAGAGGCCCTGTCGCTGGGCGTGTACAAGACGTACACCGAAGAGAACCTGCGCTACTCGCAGAACGCCCCCCTCACCATGTACGACGAGGTGAACACCCGCTGTAACCTGCCTGCGCAGATTGACATCGAGGCTACGGAGGGCGACGAATACAAGTTCCTCTGCGTAGTGAAGGGCGGCGGCTCGGCCAACAAGACCTACTTCTATCAGGAGACCAAGGCACGCATCCAGAACCCCGGCACGCTCGTTCCTTTCCTCGTAGAGAAGATGAAGACGCTGGGCACGGCAGCCTGTCCGCCCTACCACATAGCCTTCGTCATAGGCGGCACTTCGGCCGAGAAGAACCTGCTGACGGTGAAGCTCGCCTCCACCCACTACTACGACAACCTGCCCACTACGGGCGACGAGACGGGACGCGCCTTCCGCGACGTTGAACTCGAGAAGGAGTTGCTGGTCGAGGCACACCGCATCGGGCTGGGCGCACAGTTTGGCGGCAAATACTTTGCCCACGACATCCGCGTCATCCGCCTGCCGCGCCACGGCGCATCGTGCCCCATCGGCCTGGGCGTCAGCTGCTCGGCCGACCGCAACATCAAGGCCAAGATAAACCGCGATGGCATCTGGATAGAGAAGCTGGATGACAATCCCGGCCAGCTCATCCCCGAAGCCCTGCGCAATGCCGGTGAAGGCGACGCCGTGCGCATCGACCTGAACCAGCCCATGAGCGAGGTGTGCAAAATCCTATCGCAGTACCCCGTCTCCACGCGCCTCAGCCTGAACGGCACCATCATTGTGGCGCGCGACATTGCCCACGCCAAGCTGAAAGCCCGCCTCGATGCCGGCGAAGACTTGCCGCAATACTTCAAAGACCACCCCGTGCTCTACGCCGGCCCGGCCAAGACGCCCGCGGGCATGCCTTGCGGCTCCATGGGCCCCACCACGGCCAACCGCATGGACCCCTACGTGGACGAGTTCCAAGACCACGGCGGCTCGATGGTGATGATAGCCAAGGGCAACCGCACGCAAGTCGTCACCGACGCGTGCAAGAAGCACGGCGGCTTCTACCTCGGCTCCATCGGCGGCCCGGCAGCCGTGCTCAGCATGAACAGCATCAAGAGCATCGAGTGCGTGGAGTATCCCGAGCTGGGCATGGAAGCCATCTGGAAGATTCAAGTGGTAGACTTCCCCGCCTTCATCCTCGTCGATGACAAGGGCAACGACTTCTTCCAGCAACTCAAACCCTGGCAATGCAAGCAGTAATGTCTGCTGCCCATTGTATATAGGCTTCTGCAACCGCCGCCCCGTGTGTACAACGCGGGGCGGTTTTTTGTATCTTAGGCCGGAAATGCGTAACTTCGCCGGCGGAAGCGCGGGCGCATCCTGGTGTCGCCGGAAACGCATCCCGATGCCGCCGGAAACGCATCCCGATGCCGTTGAAAACGCATCCCGATGCCGTTGAAAATGCATCCCGATCCGTTTCCGACGACATCACGATGTATTTTTAACGACATCCCGATGTCGTGGGCATCGCAGTAAGAAATGTTGAATTTTAACACATAGTAACTATGGGAATGAGTAAGTGGATAGGCGGCGTGCTGGGCTGGATGGCAGGCGGGCCGCTGGGTGCCCTGGCCGGGTTTGCGCTGGGCGCCCTGTTTGACGCGAACAATAAGGAGCTGCGCGACGAGGCCTGTGGCAGCGGCGACCCCCTGGGCGGCAATCCCTATGAGGGACAGCGCAACAGCTTCCTCTTCAGCCTGCTGGCCCTGGCCTCCTACATCATCAAGGCCGACGGCAAGGTGATGCATAGCGAGATGGAGTACGTGCGTGGCTTTCTGCGTGCCAACTTCGGCGAAGGGGCCGTGGCGCAAGGCGAGCAGATATTGCTGCGCCTCTTTGAGGAGCGCAAGCAGATGGACAGCCGTTCGCCCGGTGCGTTTGCCCGCACCATACGCCAGTGCGGCGCGCAGATAGCCGCCAACATGGGGCGTGAGGAGCGCCTGCAGCTGCTCAGCTTCCTGGCAGGCATCTCCAAGGCCGACGGGCGGGTGACGCCCGAAGAGGTGGAGGCCTTGAAGGAAGTGGCCCGCTCCATGATGCTGACCGATGCGGAGGTGGACTCCATGCTTAACCTTGGCGCTACGTCGCTCGACGGTGCCTACAAGGTGCTCGAAGTGAGTCCCGACGCCACGGACGACGAAGTGAAGCGCGCCTACCGCCGCCTTGCCTTGGAGCACCACCCCGACCGCGTGGCCTCGCTGGGCGAAGACGTGCAGCGTGCCGCCGAAGAGAAGTTCAAGCAGATTAACGAGGCCTACGAGCGGGTGTGCAAGGCGCGGGGCATGAAGTAAGCAGTTTTCCCCTCTTTATTCCAGATACTCCGTCACCTTGCCGCTGAGCTGCAGTAGGGAGATTTCGCACATCTTGGTGTCGTACTCGGCGGAGAGGATGCGCTCTTCGGCGTCGAGCAGGCTTTTCTGCGCTTCGCGCATCTCGATGCCCGAGAGGTCGCCCAGCATGTAGCGCTCCATGGCAATCTCGTGGTTGTCGCGTGCGGCCACCAGGTTCTGCCGCTCCAGGCTGAGCAGTTCCAGGTTGTTGCGGTAGGCTTGCCACAGGTTGCTTAGGTCGGCCCGCAAGGTTTGTTCCACCTGTTCGCGTTCCAGCCGGGCGTTCTGTATGGCCAGGCTGGCATTGCGCCGCTCGCGGCGGCGGTTGCCGTCGAACAGCTTGAAGCCTACGGTGACGCCAAAGTTCAGTCCCAGCGTGCTGCGTCGCGAGTTGGCCCCCATTTCATACTTATTGAGCGAGTAGCCGTAGCCCCCGTTCAGCCGCACGTAAGGGTAGTCGCGCGAGCACACCTTCTTGTAGTCCAGCCGGGCGATGTTCTGGTTCTGTATGGCTGCCAGCAAGGAGGCATTCACTTGCAGGGTGGCATTCCACAGCTCGTCAAAGTCCAGTATGCGGTCAATGTTGATAAGGCTGTCGCGGATGATGAAGAACTGGTCGACGTCTTTGTTGGCCATCAGTTCGTTCAGCTCGATGCGCGAGGTGTGCAGGGCTTCCTGTTGCTTCATGTACTGGGCGCTGTCAGCATTGAAGTCCACTTTGGCCTGCTGGTAGTCCAGCCGCGAGAAGTCGCCGATGTGGAAGCGTGCCTCCACAATGCGCAGCCTCTCCCTGGAGAGCGACATGGCGTAGCGGAAGTTCTTCAACCGGATTTTCTGCTGCACGTAGTTGTAGTATTCGGCGGCGATGTTGGCAATCAAGTCTTCCAGGGCGATGCGCGTATTGGTCTCCCCCTGTCGTTCCAGTTCTTTGAGCTGCTGGTAGTTGGCCGTGATGTTGAAGCCGTCGAAGATGGTCCAGTCCAGGTTGATGCCGGCGTCTATGGTCTGGTCCAGCACGCCGTTCTCGCTGGTGGTCACTCCGGTGGCGCGGTCTTTGGTGTCGGTGCTGTTCAGCGTGCCGCTGTATCCGGCACTCAGGTCGAGCGTAGGCAAGGCGCCGGCATTGGCCAGCGTGGCGTTGTTCTGGCTGATGCGTTCATCGTTCTGCACAATGCGCAGGGAGTAGTTGTTTAGGATGCCTTGTTCCAGGCAGTCCCTCAGGGTGTATACGGGTGGTTGCGCCTGCGCGCTTATGGCGAGGCAGGCAGCGGTTATCAGTAATAAACAGATGCGGTGTTTCATAATTTTCTTACTTTGCTTCGGTCAGTGGATATGTAGCTGTATATGGCGGGCACGATGTACATGGTGAGCACCGTGGACACCAGCATGCCGCCCACCACGGCAATGCCCATGGCAATGCGCTGGTTGGCTCCCTCACCCGAGGCAAAAGCCAGGGGGATGAGGCCCAGTATGGTGGCGGCACTGGTCATGAGGATGGGGCGCAGGCGTTGCAGGGCTGCGTCTTTTATGGCAGTCATCTTGTCCTCGCCATGCTCTTGCTTCTGGTTGGCAAACTCCACGATGAGGATGCCGTTCTTGGCCACCAGTCCGATGAGCATGATGATGCCAATCTGGCTGAACACATTCATCGTGATGTCGTTGGCATACATGAACACCAGCGCGCCGGCAATGGCCAGCGGCACCGTCAGCATGATGACGATGGGGTCTTTGAAGCTCTCAAACTGTGCCGCCAGGATGAGGTAGATGAGCACGATGGCAAAGATGAAGGCAAACATCAGGCTCGATGCGCTTTCGCTGTAGTCCTTGGAGTCGCCCGCCAAGGCTGTGCGGAAGGTGTCGTCCAGCAGGTCGGCGGCAATCTTGTCCATTTCCTCCAGCCCTTGGCCAATGGTTTTGCCCTCCGCCAGTCCG
The DNA here is from genome assembly GCA_949288715.1 of uncultured Bacteroides sp. Taxonomy (GTDB): domain Bacteria; phylum Bacteroidota; class Bacteroidia; order Bacteroidales; family Bacteroidaceae; genus Bacteroides. Next base: position 42,322 of record CASELH010000011.1, read on the forward strand.
GTAGATACGGTAGCCGATACAAAGCGGTTGTACCGGTATAGCTTGGGGGGCGCTGTGCCATACACCAGTTCCACAAGGTTGTCCAGCTGCACCATGTCTCCGTTGTCGTTGCGGATGTACAGGCCCACCAGGTCGGAGGGCTTGTTGCGTTGCTGGCGGTTTATCTCACCCAGAATTTCATATTGCTTTCCGTTCATGTAGAAGTAGCCCATGCGCTGTCCGCTGAGGCCGTATTGCAGGGTTTGTGCAATGTCGCGTGTGCTTACGCCCAGCACGCCGGCCTTGTCGCGGTTGATGTTGATGCGTGCCTCCGGGTCGCTGAACTTCAGGTCGACGTCTGCCATCTGGAAGGTGGGGTTTTCGTAAACGCGTTCCATGAACTTAGGCAATATCTCCTGAAGCTTCTCTATATTGGTGGCTTGCAGCACGTATTGCACGGGCATGCTGCTTCGCCTGCCGCCGAACGATGAGGCCTGCTGCACGAAGGAGCGGGCTTTGGTCTCTTTCTGCACGGCTTGCGACAGGCGTTCGGCTACCTCCATTTGCGAGTAGTCGCGCTCGTTGATGTCCTTCAAGGTGATGCGGATGTTTCCGCTGCCGCTGGACACGCGCGCCGTTACGGCGGCTGCATCGGGGATGATGGAGTCTACCACGTCGTTGATGCGTTCCGTGTAGTCGCGTATGTACTCGTAGCTCACGCCCTCTGCTCCGCTGGTGTTGATGGTTATCTGCGAGCGGTCTTCCAGCGGTGCCATCTCTGCGGGAATATGTGTCCACAGCACGCCAATGACGCCAAACATGCAGACGGTGAACACCAGTGCTATCCACCGCCGCTTCAAGAAGGTGGCAAGCGACCGGCTGTACACACGGTTCAGTCCCTCAAAGAACGGCTCTGTTTTGCGGTAGAACCAATTCTTCTTGGCTTGCTGCTTCAGTAGCTTGGTGGCAAGCATGGGGGTGAAGGTCAGTGCGGCAAAAGCCGAGATAAGTACAGAGCCGGACACCACGAAACTGAACTCGCGGAACAGGCGTCCCGTTGTCCCTTCCATAAACACAATGGGGAAGAACACGGCCACCAGTGTAATGGTCGTGGAGATGACGGCGAAGAATATTTCCTTCGAGCCTTCTATGCCCGCCTGCAAGGGGGACATGCCTTGCTCTATACGCACGTAGATGTTCTCCGTCATTACAATGGCATCGTCCACCACCAAGCCCACGGCCAGCACCACGGCCAGCATGGACAGCACGTTGATGGAGAAGCCTGCCACATACATCACGAAGAAGGCGCCGATAAGCGACACCGGGATAACAATACAAGGCACCAGCGTTACCCGCCAGTCGCGCAAGAAGAGGAAGATGATGATGATAACCAGGATGAAGGCCTCGTACACCGTGCTTTCCACCTCGCTGATGGAGGCGCGGATAAAGCGTGTGTTGTCGAAGCCGTAGCTGTAGGTCACGTCTTCGGGCAAGTCTTTCTGCATGCGTTCCATGCGTTCATATACCGCATCGGCAATCTGGATGTGGTTGGCGCCCGGCTGTGGAATGACTACCACGCCCACCATGGGCACGCCGTTCATCTTCATGTAGCTCTTGATGTCGGCAGGGCCGAGCTCTGCGCGCCCGATGTCGCTGAAGCGGATGATGCGGTTGCCGTCTTCCTTGATGATGAGGTCGTTGAATTCTTCTGCTGTGTGCATCAAGCCCAGGGTGCGGATGGTAAGCTCCGTGGTGTTGCCTTCAATGCTGCCCGAAGGCAGCTCTATGTTCTCGCGGTCCACGGCATTCTTCACATCCACGGGCGTGATGCCGTAGCCCGACATTTTCGTGGGGTCCAGCCACAGGCGCATGGAGTACTTCTTCTCGCCCCAGATGCTCACGCTACTCACGTCGGAGATGGTCTGCAACTGCTCCTTCACCGTGAGGTCGGCTATTTCGCTCAGCTCCAGCAGCGAGCGTTTATCGCTTTGCAAGGCCACCATGAGGATGGGCGATGCGTCGGCGTCGGCTTTCGACACCGTGGGCGGGTCGCAGTCGTCGGGCAGGTAGCGCTGTGCGCGCGACACCTTGTCGCGCACGTCGTTGGCCGCCGTCTCCAGGTCTACAGACAGTTCAAACTCTACCGTGATGCGGCTCTGTCCCTGCTGGCTCACGCTGGTAAGCGAGCGGATGCCGGGAATACCGTTGATGTTTTGTTCCAGCGGCTCGGTAATCTGGTTCTCGATGACGTCCGCATTGGCACCCGTATAGGAGCACGACACGGAGATGATGGGGTTGTCCACCGAGGGATATTCGCGGACGCCCAGGTAGTTGTAGCCGATGATGCCGAATAGCAGGATGATGATGGTCAATACCGTCGACAACACCGGGCGGCGTATGCTTAGTTCGGATATGTTCACGTTATTAGTGTTTAGGGGTTAGTGTTTAGTGATTAGCATTTCGTGCTTAGTGATGAGTGATTGTCAATTTGTGACTGAGGTATTAATCACTTATCACTAACCACTAATCGTTAATAGATGTTGTCAATCGTAATGGGCATGCCGGTGCGCAGCTGCTGGGTTCCCGATATGATGACAGTGTCGCCTTCCGACACACCTTTCACTGCTTGTACCAGTGCCTCTGTGCGTATGCCGGCCACTATTTCCACCGGTTCGGCCTTGCCGTTCTTGTAGAGGAATACTTTGTCTTTGCCCATCTCGGGGACAATGGCCTCGGAGGGTACGGCCAAGGCATCTTCATACTCATGCCTGCGCAGGGTGAGCGAGGCATAGCGCCCCGGCATAATGCCCGTAGGGTTAGGGTAGAGGGCGCGGATGGTGAGGGTGTGCGTGTTGAGGTCGAGGCTCGACTCGCGGGCGTAGACTTCGGCCTGGTATTTGTTGAGCGAGCCTTCCAGGGTGAAGGTGAGCATGGAGCCTTGCTTGATGTCGGCGGCATAACGCTCGGACACGGCAAATTCTACCTTCAGGGGCGATATCTTGGTCAGCTTGGCCACCACGGTGGTGGGCGATGCATAGGTGCCCACGCTGACCTGGCGTAAGCCGATAACCCCGTCGAAGGGGGCGCGCAGCTCGGTCTGCTCTATTTGTGCCCGCACCAGTTCGATGTCGGCATTCAGGGTAGCCAGTTCGGTTTTCACCTGCTCGTAGGCCTCCTTGCTCACGGCATCGCGCTTCAACAGGGCGTCTTGGCGGAACACGCGGTCTTCGGCCAGCTTCAGTTGCGACACCAGGCGTTGCAGTTGGGCTTGCAGGGGGCGGTCGTTCACGCGCGCCAGCAGTTGGCCGCGCTTCACGTGGGTGCCCTCCTCAAAGTTTATCTCGACTATCTTGCCCGAGGTTTCAAACGAAAGGTCTACTTCCTCGTCGGGCAGCAGGGTGCCCACAAGGGGGATGTCCTCCGTCAGCACCTGCGGCTTGATGATGGTGGCATTGACGTTCAGTATTTTTTTCTGCTTCCCGCCACTATCGGCCACCTGGTCGGCGGCGGCCAGCTCTTCGTTTTCCTTGGGCAGCTGCGAGTAGATGCCTGCCCCAATCAGCCCGATGCCTATCACGGCAATAAGGCCCCATTTCACTTTTCTATTCATTTGCTTGGTATTAGTAGTATAACCTGTTTATGTCTGTCATTATAATTGGGTAGTTGGTAGATAGTAGTTGGTAGTTAGTAGAAAGAATGTGATGGAAAAGAAAAATCAACTCTTTTGCATGGTATTTTATACTGACTACTATCTACTGACTACTATTTACTGCCCCTACCGATATCCGCCTCGTCAGTAAGCAGCGCGGTATTTCCCCTCGTCCTTATCTTCCAGCATGCTGAGGTAGGAGGCGTAACGCGAGGCTGCGATGCGGTGCTCCTCCACGGCCTGCCTCACGGCGCAGCCCGGCTCGTGCCGATGGGTGCAGTTGCCGTAGCGGCAGCCGGCCGATGTGTGGAATATCTCGGGGAAATAGTGCCCTATCTCTTCCTCCTCCATGTTGAAAGTGCCGAAGCCCTTGATGCCCGGCGTGTCGATGATGTAGCCCTCACCCTCGACGGGAAACATTTCGGAGAACGTAGTGGTGTGCATGCCCTTGTTGTGCACGGTGGAGATTTCCCCTGTGCGTGCGGCAGCATCGGGCAGTATGGCGTTGATTAGCGTGGACTTGCCTACACCCGAGTTTCCGGCCAGCAGTGTGATGTTGCCTTTCAGCTGCTCCTTGAGGCGGTCGATGCCTTCGCCCCGCAAGGCCGATATGCGCAGGCAGGGGTAGCCTATCTGCGTGTACAGCTGCTCCAAGGCATCAAGGTAGCGCAGGTCGTCGGTGTCGTAAGCGTCCGTTTTGTTGAACACGAGGTGCACAGGGATGCGGTAAGCCTCGGCCGAGGCCAGGAAGCGGTCAATGAAGGTGGTGGATGTCTCCGGATAGTTGACGGTGACCACCAGCATGCACTGGTCGAGGTTGGCTGCCAGTATGTGCGACTGTTTCGACAAGTTGGAGGCGCGACGGATGATGTAGTTCCGTCGGTCTTCAATCTCGGTGATGAAGGCGGTGCCCTCGCGGTTGAGGGCAATCTGCACACGGTCGCCCACGGCCACGGGGTTGGTGCTGCGTATGCCTTTCAGGCGGAAGTTGCCTTTCACCTTGCACTCCACACACCGGCCCTCGTCGGTCTTCACCAAGTACCAGCTACCTGTATTTTTTATTACCAGCCCCCTCATGGAAATTGAGAATTGAGAATTGAGAATTGAAAAATAGCGGGTCTGAATTTTCTCCCCTCTTCTTGTTCAATTCTCAATTCTCAATTTTTAATTTTCAATTTACACCGTCATTATCTCTTTCTCCTTGGCAGCCAGCATGTCATCAATCTGCTTGATGTACTTGTCGTGGGTCTTTTGCAGCTTTTCCTCGCCGCCCTTCTGGGCGTCTTCGGCCAAGCCTTCCTTCACGGCTTTCTTCAGCGCGTCTATGGCATCGCGGCGGGCGTTGCGTATGCTCACCTTGGCCGTCTCGCCCTCGGCCTTGCACTGCTTGGCCAGCTGGCGGCGGCGCTCCTCGGTGAGGGGCGGGATGCCGATGCGGATGATTTCGCCGTTGTTCTCCGGCATAATGCCCAGCGATGAGTCTATGATGGCTTTTTCAATGACGCGGAACATGTTCTTGTCCCATGGCTTGATGGCGATGCTGCGGGCGTCGGGGGTGGTGACAGCAGCCACGTTGTTGATGGGCACCATCGAGCCGTACGAGTCTACGCGGATGCCGTCCAGCAGGCGCACGTCGGCCTTGCCGGCGCGTATGTGTGCCAAGGCCTCGTCGAGGTACATGGCGGCCATGTCCATTTTTTCTTGAGCTTCTGCTAAGATGTCTTTTACGTCTTTCATATTGTTTTTCTGTTAAAAGTTTCTGTCAGGTGATGATTGGTGAGCAAATGTAGGGCATTTTTTGCATACGTGCAACATTGCGTTTGTTTTTTTGATTCTTTGGCTACTTGAGGCTTTTCTCTTATCTTTGTCCGCTGAACATTTTAAGGATTGTTACGATTATGCTTACCGATTTGTTAAATTCTTCCTATTTCGCCCTGTTCCTCATTGTGGCTTTGGGCTTCATGCTGGGGCGGATAAAAATCAAGGGACTGTCGCTCGACGTTTCGGCGGTGATATTCATTGCGTTGCTTTTCGGGCATTTTGGTGTGGTCATTCCCAAGGAATTGGGCAACTTTGGCCTCGTGTTGTTCATCTTCACCATTGGCATCCAGGCGGGGCCTGGCTTTTTCGACTCGTTTCGCAGCAAGGGCAAGACGCTCATTCTGCTCACGCTGCTCATTGTGGGCTCGGCCGCGCTCACGGCGGTGGGGCTGAAGTATGCCTGCGGCATCGATACGCCCAGCATCGTGGGCCTGGTAGCGGGCGCGCTCACCAGTACGCCCGGCCTGGCAGTGGCCATCGACAGTACTCAGTCGCCCTTGGCCTCCATAGCCTACGGCATCGCCTACCCGTTCGGGGTGATAGGTGTCATCCTGTTTGTCAAACTGCTGCCCAAGGTGCTACATGTCGATCTGGAGCAGGAGGCGCGCCGGCTGGAGAAGGCGCGGCGGGGCGAGTATCCCGAACTGTCTACCTGCATCTTCCGGGTGGCCAATCCGGTGATTTTCGGGCGTAGCCTGGCGCAACTCAATGTGCGGGCCATGACGGGGGCGGTCATCTCGCGGCTGAAGCACGACGGGCAGATTTCCATTCCCACGGCGCAGACTGTGCTGCACGAGGGCGACTACCTGCAGGCGGTGGGCAGCGAGGAGGCCTTGAACCAGCTGGCCACGCTGGTGGGCACGCGCGAGGAAGGCGAACTGCCCTTGCAGGACACGCACGAGATAGTGTCTCTGCTGCTGACGAACAAGGATATGATAAACAAGCAGCTTGGCGACCTGAACCTGATGCGCAACTTCAATTGCACCGTCACCCGCGTGCGGCGCAGCGGCATCGACCTCTCCCCTTCGCCGGAGCTGGCCTTGAAGTTTGGCGACAAGCTGATGGTGGTGGGCGAAAAGGAGGGGCTCAAGAGCCTGGCCCGCCTGCTGGGCAATAATGCCAAGAAGTTGTCGGACACCGATTTCTTCCCCATTGCCATGGGCATTGTGCTGGGCGTGCTGTTCGGGCAGCTGAACATCTCGTTTCCCGGCGGCTTCTCGTTTTCGCCGGGGCTCACGGGCGGCATCCTTATCGTTGCCCTGGTGCTGAGCGCCATTGGCAAGACGGGCCCCATTCTGTGGACCATGTCGGGTCCTGCCAACCACTTGCTGCGCCAGTTGGGCTTGCTGCTGTTTCTGGCCGAGGTGGGCACATCGGCGGGTCGCACGCTGGTGGCCACGTTTCAAGAGAGCGGGTGGCTGCTGTTTGGCGTGGGGGCGGCCATCACGCTGGTGCCCATGCTGGTGGCTGTGGTGGTAGGGCGGCTATGCTTCAAAATCAGTATGCTCGACCTGCTGGGCACCATCACGGGCGGCATGACCAGTACGCCCGGCCTGGCCGCTGCCGACTCCATGACGGACAGCAACATCCCCGGTGTGGCCTACGCCACGGTTTATCCCATTGCCATGGTGTTCCTCATCCTTGCCATACAGTTTATGGCTACGCTGGCCGGGTAACCGTTATTTGTGCCCCAGCGGCAGGCCGGATGTCAGGTAGACCTTTGTCTTCCGCCTGCCCAGCGCCAGTAGCATGCACCCCAGCGAGCAGAACGCACAGGTGGCGAAGGTGACCCCGGTAGAGGTGAGTATGTCGCCAATGCCTACCAGAGGCGATACTAGTCCGCCGAAGGCAAAACCTATGGCGCCCAGCAGGGCCGAGGCGGTGCCTGCGTTGTGCCGCTGGCTCTCCATGGCCAATGCGGTGGTGGAGGTAAAGGTCATGCCCATGGTGAACAGCAATATCAGCAACAGGCCTTCGTACACCCAAAAGCTGCAACCCGAAATCAGGGCACAGCAGGCCACGAACGCCGTCAGCGTCATGCCTACGCAGCCGGCCAGCGTGCTGCTTTCCGGCCGTCGGAACTTGACGGACAAGGCGGCCGCCACGCCTATGGACACGGCATTGACGGCAAAGCACAGGCTGAAGGCAAAGGGCGAAAATCCATAGTGTTGCTGCACAATGAAGGGCGAGGAGGCGATGTAGGCAAAAAGCACGCCTTGCGCAAAGCCCATCTGCAGGACGTAGCACACGTAGTTGCGGTCGCGCAGTGCCGTCTTGAAGCCCCGGAAGGTATCTCCCCACCCGGTGGCCAGCCGTTGTTCGCGGGGCAGGGATTCGCGGAAGCGGTAGCTGCCGGCCAGCAGCAGCGTGCCTAGCCCCAGCAGGATGCAGAAGATGCCTTGCCAGCCAATGCTCTCGGTAAACGCGCCTCCCACGATGGGGGCTGCCACGGGAGCAATGCCGTTGATGGCTCCTATCACCGCCAGCATCTTGGCCAGTTCGCGCCCGGCATATTTGTCGGTGGCAATGGAGCGGGAGATGACGATACCCCCTGCTCCGGCAATGCCCTGCACCAGGCGGAAGGCCACAAACTGCCCGATATTCTTGGCAAAGATGCAGCACAGGGTGGAGACAATGAACAGCCACATGGCCACTACCAGCGGTCGCTTCCGTCCATAGCGGTCGCTCAAGGGGCCGAAGAGCAGCTGCCCTGCGGCAAGTCCGGTCATGCTGGTGGTCAATCCCAGCTGTACCATGGATGAAGTGGTGTTGAAGTACTGTCCCATGGCGGGAAGGGTGGGCAGATACATGTCGGTGACAAAAGGCCCGAAGGCCGTCAGCATGCCCAAGAGGATGAGTAGGAAAATCTTGGAGTTTTCTTTCATTGAACGTCTTTTTAAATTTGCGCGGCAAAAGTACCAAACATTTGGCAGGTGCTTTGTTTATTATAGTTAAACGTGGTTATGGGTAGTGCATACAGGCTGTTGTGGCAATGCCGGAAAAGATTCTCGGGGTAGGATAGCCGTATCCCCGGGGATTATCCCTATTTTTGTGGCGAATTAAACAGAAAACAGTTTTCCTATGCAATACTCCCTTTCCTCTCCCGCCGCTCTGCATGCCGACGTGCAGTTGCCGGCATCCAAAAGCATCAGCAACCGTGCATTGGTCCTTCACGCCTTGGCTCGTGGCAGCCGGCCTTTGCACAACTTGAGCGATTGCGATGATACCCGTGTCATGATTGCTGCTTTGCAGGATAATGCCCCGGTGGTGGACATCCTGGCGGCAGGCACGGCCATGCGTTTCCTTACGGCTTACTTCAGTGTGACGCCGGGCACGCGCATACTTACCGGCACGCAGCGCATGAAGCAGCGCCCCATCCGCATCCTGGTGGACGCGTTGCGCTCGCTGGGCGCACGGATAGACTACGCGGAGCAGGAGGGCTTCCCGCCGTTGCGCATCCTGGGGGAAAGCGGCCTGCCGGGCGGGGAGGTGGCCTTGGCCGGCAACATCAGTTCGCAGTACATCTCCGCGTTGCTCATGGTAGGGGCGGTGCTGCCCCGGGGGCTGAGGCTCCGGCTGACGGGCGATATTATCTCACGCCCTTACATCAACCTCACCCTCCGGCTGATGCAGGACTTTGGCGCGCAGGCAGAGTGGATGGCCGATGACTGCATCCAAGTCCATCCCGGCGGGTATAAAGACGTGGAGTTTACGGTGGAAAGCGATTGGAGCGCGGCATCCTATTGGTATGAGATGGTGGCCTTGGCAGGCCGGGGGGCAGAGGCCTCCTTGCATGGCCTGTTTGAGCACAGCTATCAGGGCGACAGCCGGGGGGCGGAACTTTTCGCACGCCTTGGCGTGCAGACAACCTATACGCCGCAGGGCGTGCGCCTGTGCTATGGCGGCGAGGTGGCCGAACGCCTGGAGGCCGACCTGGTGGACATCCCCGACTTGGCGCAGACCTTTGTGGTGACCTGCTGCCTGCTGGGTGTACCTTTCCGCTTCACAGGCTTGCAGAGCCTTAAAATAAAGGAAACAGACCGCATTGAGGCCCTAAAAGCCGAGCTGCGCAAGCTGGGCTACGTGGTACGCTCCGAGCACGACAGCGTGCTGCTGTGGGACGGCGAGCGTTGCCCTGCCGCCCCATCCCCCCTCATTCACACCTACGAAGACCACCGCATGGCCATGGCTTTTGCCCCGGCCTGCCTGCGGGTGCCCGGTCTGCGCATAGCCGAGCCGCAGGTGGTGTCCAAGTCCTATCCCGCCTACTGGCAGCACCTGCAAGCAGCAGGCTTTGTATGTAGCGACGTGGCGTGCCGCGTCTCCTGACTATTAGCCATTTGGCATGCATGAATAAGAGGTTATCACAACCTTCTTAATATCTTCTTTTAGGCGCGGATTACGCGGATTTCACGGATTAAGGTTCTTGTATCCGTGTTGTTCCGCGTAATCCGCGCCTAATTATTATAATATTCTGAAACCATTCATGTGCTTTTAATATGCCCTCATATAGCGCAGTCGTTTCGATGAGTAAATCTTGACAATATGTCCTAACCTAAGGGTGTATTCCTCCCATTCTCCGCCGTATCTTGTCCGTATTTCCTACGGTCCACCTCCGATCCTATACGCCGAGGCACGATAGGACTTGGTAAGGAGTTGGTAAGGAGAAGAATCGGAGGTGGTACGTAGTTGATGTATGGATGGTATTGTAATGTATTGATTTAGAAATGGATAGCAGAATTTCTCAGGGCTGTTTTTGTAAGGAAAAGTGGATAATCAAGATTTTTCATGTAAATATTTATATATTCCGATGTGTGGAATGCGGGACTTTTTAATATGTTTACATTATTCGGACAGTGAAACTGTCCAACTATGCTTAACCGCTGTGTGCCGCGCAGCGGTACCTGCGGCAGGAAGCCCTCAGCAAGCGCATGGAACTCGAAGAGGTTCAACCCCTTACCGACGGAACATAGCTTGTTCGACCCCTCCGAGGTCGGGATGCTTGAGTTCACCTACATACACCGCAGGTACTGCTGCGCGGCACACAGCGGTTAAGTATGGTTAGACGGCGTTGCCGTCAGCAACACTCTCCCCTCGTTGCCTCGTTTCTTTATCCCCTCGTCAACTAATAAAAAACAAGCATTTTTCCTCTCGTTTCTCGGGCTGTCCTACGAACAGGCGTTCATGAACGGTCTGGACGTGGACGAACTGGAGCAAAACTTCCGCTATGTTTATTCCCTGCTTAAAGCCTGACGCTGTTTAGTCTTTTTAACTCCCACTATTTTGAACGATTGTTTAAGACGTGCCGTTTTTTCACTACCTTTGAAGCCATGAAGCAAAATCCGACGACATGGACAAGGCTCAGGGGCAAAGAGGAAGCGATATAAAGACCACAGCTATATATCTTCATACCTCGAATGCACATAAAGCCAAAATTTCAAATTCGCTTGATTCGTTGGATGATTCATAGGTGCAGCTATTAGATGCCGGGTGTCGGTTATCGAAACATCCTACACCTAAGGGTGCATTTATTAATACATTAGATATAACAGACATGAGAATATTATATTGCTTATTCCTTTTTCCTCTTACCTATGCCATAGCGGAAAATGACTGTATGGAACAAAATTCAGCAAAGTATCATTCTTTGACTGAACAAGACACCCTTTATATAGAAACAGAAAAAACAGAATTTGAGATTCTATATAGGCTGTGTTTTAATCAGCAAGGTAAAAAGCATGTTGTTTTTGAGTTGAAAGCAATAGATGATAGTAGCATTGACTTTATGCAAAGTTGTACAATCAATGGAGCAAGAAAGTTTGATTGCTTTGCCGTGTATGATAATGTAGCGGACGGAAATCGTTTCTTATTCTTTGATTATGAAAGTAAAATTGCTTACATAACGCCTACTTGTTTTTCCGGTTTCTATCCAATATACAGTTCTGTGGACTTTTCAAAAACGGAAGTTTTGCTACAAAATGAACACTCCCGCTTAGAGCAGCCAAGTGATACGTTAAGTATTGATAATGATATGGTTTATGTTCCATTTGACTGTAATAATCGAATTGTAAAGGCAACTTTTGTTCCATGCTCCCAAGTGGGAAAGGGCAATAAATATCTAGCAACGAAAGATAGCATCTGACGATGCTCCTTTCCAACCATTAATAATAATTGAGCACATGAAAATAGTTATATCATTACTCCTTTTATTGTTGTTGCCCCTAATGCAAAGTTGTGGGTTTGTATATGAACGGCATCTTACTGAAAACTATTATTTGATAGCGGTAGATACCAAAGAAGATATGGACGTGTGTTATCATCGACAAAACGATGATGATGCGCCTTATATGGGAATAACCGGAGCGAGTGTTTACGCAGTGGGATATGACGATGATTTTATTCTGGTCAAGGCATATCGCGCTTTGAAGGACAGCATGGGAATATCCTTACAACGTTATAACAAGAATGCGACCGAGTATTACATCATTCCCGTAAATAACGCACAAGAAGCGTGGGAAGCACAAGAAAACAAATTCGGGGCTTTCAGTAAAAAGGACTTTGAAGTTAAACGGAAAGAATTGGGAGTGTCGGATGATATAATTTTCAAGAGGATATAAATATATTATTAACGAAGCAGGATAACGGGCAAGCCGTTCCCTGCTGAACCATTATCAACCGTAAAACGTAGAAATATGTACGAAGAATTTTTAGAAAAAAGCCTTAATAGTAAGAAGCAAGCAGTAGATGATGTCTTTATCGCTAAATATGCTGATTTGTCTTATCCTGAACTGACTGCTTTATGGCAAGAAGTTGGATTGGGCAGCTATTGTGATGGAATGCTTAAAATCATAAATCCGTCAGATTACCAAGATGTACTAAACTCTTGTTATGTTATGGACTATGACAAATCGTTTCTTCCATTCATGTGTACGGTTTTTGGTGATGTTTTTGCCTATGTGGAAAATTCAAAATTGAACAACTACATCGTTTATTTGAATGTCAGATACGGAACATATTTAATACTTCCGGATAATCTCGTATTATTGCTGAATAAAATAATCTTTAACAAAAGCATATTGAAAGGTTGGCTTGATTTAGAAAATTATCCTGCAATGCAAGAAGTAATCGGAACTCCGGGCTATGACGAGTGTTTCGGATATACCCCACTGCTGGCAATGGGTGGAAGTGAAAGCATTGATAATGTTAGGATTGTCAAGACACTTCCTTATATAGATATAAGTACACAAACAATCGGTAGATTCAAAGATTCAAATATATTCTGAGTTTGAAAGAGGTTATAACAACGCAGGATAACGGACAAGCCGTTTCTTGCTAACCCATTACAGACAAAAATAAATCAAGATTTTGGAACAATAGCTTATGAAAAAGATTATTGATTACCTGTTTTACAGGTATTATCTAATTTCCATCAAGAA
>CASELH010000012.1 GCA_949288715.1 uncultured Bacteroides sp.
ACACACTGGGAGATGCTTCACTCCGTTCAGCATGACAAAAGGAATCTGTGGTCATCTCGTAAAATCTGTGTCATCTGTGTGCCTGTTAAATTCCCATTTGTCGTATAAGCTAAATATGATTAGTTACTTAACAGCATAATTCATTATGAAACGTTTGCTTTTACCTTTGGCCTTTGCCCTGCTTGCCGGCGGGGCGTGGGCGCAACAAGACACGTTGAAGTACCGCATACTTTTGCGTGACAAGGCTGCCACAGAGTACTCGTTGCAACAGCCGGAAGAATTCCTGTCGGAGAAAGCCTTGGAACGCCGGCACCGGCAAGGCCTGCAGGTAGACTCTACCGACCTGCCCGTGTGCCGCCGGTATGTAGATGAAATCCGTCGGCTGGGCCTGCACGTGGTAGTGACCGGCAAGTGGGAAAACTTCGTCACCGTGTCGTGCAACGACAGTGCCTTGGCCGACCGTGTGGCTGCCTTGCCTTTTGTGCGCTCGGTGGAGCGGGTGTGGCGGGCTCCCCGTCCGGCAAGAGAAGCCGGTGCCGATCGGCGCGACAGCCTGGTGAATCGGCCCGTGGCGCATCCCGACAGCCTGTATGGCATGGCCTTCACCCAGATTCAACTGAGCAAGGGCGACCGCTTGCACCGGGCCGGATTCCGGGGACAGGGCATGACGATTGCCGTGATTGACGCCGGCTTCCACAACGCCGACCGCATCACGGCCATGCAGAACATCCGCATTTTGGGCACGAGGGACTTTGTCAATCCGCAAGCCGATATCTATGCCCAGGGCAGCCACGGCATGAAGGTGCTCTCTTGCATCGGCATGAACCAGCCCGAGGTGATGACCGGCACTGCCCCTGAGGCTTCCTTCTGGTTGCTGCGCAGTGAGGATGAGGCTTCGGAGCAGCTGGTGGAGCAAGACTATTGGGCAGCGGCCGTAGAGTTTGCCGACAGCGTGGGCGTGGATGTGCTGAACACTTCGTTGGGCTATTACACTTTCGACGATAAGACGAAGAACTACACCTACTGCCAGCTGGATGGGCATTACGCGCTGATGTCTCGCCAGGCCGGCCACATTGCCGACAAGGGCATGGTGCTGGTGTGCAGTGCTGGCAATGCCGGCATGGACTCGTGGAAGAAGATTACTCCTCCCGGCGATGCCAGGAACGTGCTGACCGTAGGCGCCATAGACAAGAAGGGCGTGTTGGCTCCTTTCTCCTCCATAGGCAATACGGCCGACGGGCGCATCAAGCCGGATGTGGTGGCCGTGGGACTGGGTGCCGATGTGATGGACACGGACGGCAACCAGGGCCGTGCCAACGGCACCTCGTTTGCATCGCCCATTATGTGCGGCATGGTGGCTTGCTTGTGGCAGGCCTGTCCGGAGCTCACGGCAAAGGAGCTGATAGAGCTGGTGCGCCGTTCGGGCGACCGGGCTACCTGTCCCGATAATATATATGGTTACGGTATACCCGACATGTGGCAGGCCTACCAGGAGCATCTGGAGAAACAATCGTCACGTTAATGCTTTTCCCCTCTCTTTGCCATGCAGCAGTCTCTTTCCTTATATGACTTGAATGCCTTGGTGCGCCGCAGCCTGGAGCAATGCCTGCCCGATGCCTGCTGGGTGCAGGCCGAGCTGAGCAACGTGCGGGTCAACAACTCCGGCCATTGCTATGTGGAGTTCGTGCAGAAAGACCCGCGCAGCAATGCCTTGGTGGCCAAAGCGCAGGGCATCATCTGGGCGAACGTGTTCCACATGCTGAAGCCTTACTTCGAGGAAGCCACAGGCCAGGCCTTTGCGGCAGGCATCAAGGTGCTGGTGCAGGTGCAAGTCAGCTTCCACGAGTTGTATGGTTACAGCCTGCTGGTGCAGGACATCGACCCGGATTACACCTTGGGCGACCTTGCTCGACGTCGGCGCGAGATATTGCAACAACTCGAAGCCGAAGGCGTGCTGACCTTGAACAAGGAATTGCCCATGCCGTTGCTGCCCCAGCGTGTGGCCGTCATCTCCTCGGCTACGGCGGCAGGCTATGGCGACTTCTGCCACCAGCTGCGGCACAATGCCCAGGGCTATTATTTCCGCGTTGAACTGTTTCCCGCCGTGATGCAGGGCGACAGGGTGGAGGGCTCTGTGCTCTCTGCCTTGGATGCCGTCAATGCCCGGCGCGACGAGTTCGACGTGGTGGTCATCATCCGGGGTGGCGGCGCCACGTCCGACCTGGCCTGCTTCGACGCCTACCTGCTGGCGGCGGCCTGCGCACAGTTCCCACTGCCCATCCTCACCGGCATCGGGCATGAGCGCGACGACACGGTGCTCGATGCCGTGGCCCATGTCAGCGTGAAGACACCTACCGCTGCTGCCGAATACCTGATAGCCCGTGCGGATGAGGCTGCCGACCGGTTGCAGACACTCGCTTCGCGGCTGCGGGAGGGAGTAAAGGCTCGCCTGTCCGAAGCCCGTCGGCGCTTGAACGACTGCCGCAAGGGCATCCCGGTCGTGGCGTTTCGTCGCTTGTCCCAAGCACGCTTGTCCTTGCAAACGGCACGGCACGGGGCAGAGCGGGCGGCATTGTCTTCATTGACCCGCCAACGCCACAGGCTGGAACTGTTTGGGCAACGCCTGGCCGACGCTTCGCCGGAGAAGCAGCTGGCCCGCGGATACAGCCTGACCTTGAAAGACGGGCGGGTGGTGAAGGACGCCTCCCTGCTGCAAGCAGGCGACGGCATCGAGACGCGCCTGCAGCGGGGCACGGTGTGGTCGGTAGTAGGGAAGAAGCAAGTATGAGAAACTATAAATATGAACAATATGGCATCTAAGAAGAAAGAAACTTACGCTGAAGCAATGGCACGCCTTGAAGCCATTGTCAGCCAGATAGACAATAATGAACTGGACGTTGACCAGCTGGCCGACAAGATAAAGGAAGCAAACACGATTATTGCCTTTTGCAAGGAAAAATTGACCCGTGCTGAGCAAGATGTCGAAAAAATGCTGTCCGATAAGACAGATTGTGAAGAATAAAGACTATTTTTGTGGTGTGTAAACCGATAAGATGGAATTATATTAAACTTCTTGAGATATGAAAGAATTAGATTGGGCTAATCTGCCGTTCGGATACATGAAGACAGATTACAACGTGAGAATTTACTATCGTGACGGCAAGTGGGGCGAGACAGAAGTGTGCAGCGAGGAGACCATTCCCATGCACATGGCAGCTACTTGCCTGCATTATGGACAAGAGGCTTTCGAAGGGTTGAAAGCTTTCCGGGGCAAAGACGGAAAAATCCGTGTGTTCCGCCCGGAGGAGAATGCCGCCCGCCTGCAGTCCACTTGTCGTGGCATCCTGATGCCCGAACTGCCTACCGAACGTTTCATGGAGGCTGTACGGAAAGTGGTGAAACTGAATGAGCGCTTCATCCCGCCTTACGAGAGCGGCGCGTCGCTCTACATCCGTCCCCTGCTGGTGGGTACCGGTGCACAGGTGGGCGTGCATCCGGCCAATGAATACCTCTTTGTCATCTTCGTGACACCCGTAGGACCGTACTTCAAGGGAGGCTTTTCTACCAATCCTTATGTCATCATCCGTGAGTACGACCGCGCCGCCCCGCTGGGTACCGGTATTTATAAAGTGGGTGGAAACTATGCCGCCAGCCTGCGTGCCAACAAGAAGGCGCACGACCTGGGCTATGCCTGCGAGTTCTATCTTGACGCCAAGGAGAAGAAGTACATCGACGAGTGTGGTGCCGCCAACTTCTTCGGCATCAAGGACAATACGTACATCACGCCGCTGTCTACCTCCATCCTCCCCAGCATCACCAACAAGAGCCTGATGCAGCTGGCCGAAGACTTGGGCATGAAGGTAGAACGTCGCCCCGTGCCCGAAGAGGAGCTGGCCACGTTTGAGGAGGCGGGAGCCTGCGGCACGGCAGCCGTCATCAGCCCCATTGAGCGCATCGACGATGTGGAGAACGGTCGTTCCTACGTCATTGCCAAGGACGGCAAGCCCGGCCCCGTCTGCACCAAGCTCTACAACAAGCTGCGCGCCATTCAGTATGGCGACGAGCCGGATGTGCACAACTGGGTGACGGTGCTCGACTAAGCAAAGAAGAAGCAAATCTATTATTAAACCTTTAATATCTGTACAATTATGTTGAAACCTAATTCCGTACTTCGCACAGAGGCGCGTACCGCCTTGGCGGGCAATTGGCTCATGGCAGCCGTAGTTTATTTAATCGTTATGGCGGTGGCCTGCGTGCTTTCCGCCATCCCTCTGGTGGGCTGGTTGTTGTGCATAGCCGTCGGCCTGCCGTTAGGGTGGGGGGCATATATGGTGTTCTATGACCTGTTCCGCGAGCGGAAACTGAGTATTGAGACGTTGTTCAACGGTTTCCACGACTACAACCGCATCACGCTCACCATGCTGCTGGTGCAGGTCTACACCTTCTTGTGGACGTTGCTGCTCATCGTGCCGGGCATCATCAAGGGTTGCTCGTATGCCATGACGCCGTTCATCTTGCGCGAACATCCGGAGTTGTCGTACAACGCTGCCATCGAGAAGAGCATGGCCATGATGGAGGGCAACAAGATGAAGTTCTTCCTGCTTTGCCTCAGCTTCATCGGTTGGGCCATTCTCTGTGTCTTTACGCTTGGCATCGGCTACCTGTTCCTCTATCCTTACATATACACTTCTTTTGTGGCTTTCTACGAAGACCTGAAGGCGCAGCAGGAGGTGGTAGTGGAAGAAGTCGTGGTTGAAACCGTATAGCCCATGAGTAAAGGCAAGTTACAGAAGTTTGCAGACATGGCACGCTATCCGCACGTGTTCGAGTATCCCTACTCGGTGGCGGATGACGTGCCATTCTCTATGCGCGGCCGTTGGCGCGAGGAGTTCTTCCACAACGCAAACCCTGTGGTGCTGGAGTTGGGCTGCGGGCGCGGCGAGTACACCGTGGGGCTGGCGGAGATGTTTCCGGAGAAGAACTTCATAGGCGTGGACATCAAGGGCGCGCGCATGTGGACAGGCGCCACCGACTCCCTGCAGAGGGGCATGACGAACGTGGCCTTTCTGCGCACGAACATCGAGATTATCGACCGCTTCTTTGCCCCCGGCGAGGTGCAGGAGGTGTGGCTCACCTTCAGCGACCCGCAGATGAAGAAGGCCACCAAGCGGCTCACGTCCACCTACTTCCTGGAGCGATACCGCCGCTTCCTCACGGATGGCGGACTGGTGCACGTGAAGACGGACAGCAACTTCCTCTACACCTACACCCGCCTGTTGCTGGAGGCCAACCGCCTGCCCGTGGAGGTGATGACCGACGACCTCTACCACAGCGGCCAGGCCGACGAGATTCTCTCCATCCGCACCTACTACGAGCAGCAATGGCTGGCGCGCGGCATCAACATCAAGTACATCCGCTTCCGCCTGCCGCAGGAGGGTACGCTCGTCGAGCCCGATGTGGAAATCCCTCTCGACGATTACCGAAGCTACAACCGCAGCAAGCGAAGCGGGCTTCAGGTGTCAAAATAAATGTATGCGCCTCTTCGCCCTTCTTCGTAAGGGGGAGGCTTCGGGGTTGATTTGCTAATAATCTAATAATCAATAGTATAAGGATGTGTCAACATCAAGCCGGCTTTGTTCCTACATCAAAGCGGCTTTGATGTCACATCAAACCGGCTTTGATCCTACATCAAAGTGGCTTTGATCCTACATCAAAGCGGCTTTGATGTCAGGACGAAAATAGTGTAAATAATTAATACTATCCGTTCGTATGACACTCTATCCTAAACTCATTCACGACGCACTGGCCACCGTGCGCTATCCCGGCAACGGGAAAAACCTGGTGGAAGCCGAGATGGTGGCCGACAACCTCCGCATCGACGGCATGAAGGTCTCCTTCTCCCTCATCTTCGACAAGCCCACCGACCCCTTCATGAAGTCGATGCTGAAGGCCGCCGAGGCCGCCATACATGCCTATGTGTCGCCCGACGTGGAGGTGACCATCGCCACCGAAAGCCGCCAGGCCGCGCGCCCCGAGCCGGGCAAGATGCTGCCCCGCGTGAAGAACATCATCGCCGTGAGCAGCGGCAAGGGCGGCGTGGGCAAGAGCACCGTGGCGGCCAATCTGGCTGTGGCCCTCGTCAAACTGGGCTACAAAGTGGGGCTGCTCGATGCCGACATCTTCGGCCCCTCCGTGCCCAAGATGTTCCAGGTGGAAGACGCTCGCCCCTACGCCGTCAGCAAGGACGGGCGCGACCTCATCGAGCCCGTCGAGCGCTACGGGCTGAAGCTACTCTCCATCGGCTTCTTCGTCGACCCCGGCCAAGCCACCCTGTGGCGCGGAGGCATGGCCAGCAACGCCTTGAAGCAGCTGGTGGGCGATGCCGACTGGGGTGACCTGGATTACTTTATACTCGACACCCCGCCGGGCACGAGCGACATCCACCTCACCCTGCTGCAGACGCTGGCCATCACCGGCGCCGTCATCGTCAGCACGCCCCAGCAAGTGGCCCTGGCCGATGCAAGGAAAGGCGTGGATATGTACCGCAACGACAAGGTGAATGTGCCCATCCTCGGCCTGGTGGAAAACATGGCTTGGTTTACCCCCGCCGAGCTGCCGGACAATAAGTACTATATATTTGGTAAAGACGGCTGCCGCCGCCTGGCCGAAGAACTCGGCGTGCCCCTGCTGGGACAAATCCCTATCGTGCAGAGCATCTGCGAGAGCGGCGACGAAGGCCGTCCCGCCGCCCTCGACGACAACACCCTGACTGGCCGCGCCTTCCTGCAACTGGCCGCCGCCGTAGTGCGCCAGGTTGACCGCCGGAATGTGGAGATGCCGCCCACCCACATTGTGGAGGTGCAGCGCTGACGGGCTTGCTCCCCCTGTCCCTGTAGCAGAAGCCTCCGGGGAGTAAGCATGGGCGTTTGGGAAGGAAATTTGCCAATTTGCCCTATCGTTGATGGAAAATGTACGATTAAGCAACTATCAAAGTTGGTTTAGTTGTATCTTTGCTCTGTGTTTTAAGAGCATCATGGATGGATTAGCGATAGGCATCGGTTTGGCTGAGGTGGTTTGTGGGACAGTTATCATCACCCTATCTTTATATTTACAACTCACTGTAGGCAAGAAAGCCGCCGGGAGACATGTGCCGCATGGACGGTATATGTTCCTGGCGGCTTTCGTCTTGATGGGGGTGTTGTGCTTCATACGTGCGGTTTTCATGGGTTGCGGGTGGTTGGAGGCATCAGTGTTGCTGACGGCTTTGTCGGTACCCGTTGCAGGCATGCTGCTGTTTTGGCCCACTTTCGGACGCTTTTGTGCCGTTGGCAGGCATGGGGAACGCCATTTGGGTTGGCGTCGTCGTCGGTTGGCATTGGCGTGGATGGGCATCAACATTTTCTCTCTGTTGCCGGTTCTTCTCAATGCCATTGCTTTCATGCCGTTGGCTACGATGGTGTCTTCGGTGCTTGTCACAGTTTGCTGTTTCGTCTATGCCGTAGACTATGGTCGCCGGATGGAAGGATGCATGGAACGGAAACGGCCGATGGCAAATACCCCTCCCCGCAGCGGCGCGGATGCTGGTTCTGAAGCTATCAAGCCCGTGGTGCAAGTGGTTTATGACACCGTGACGACGGACGAGCGCATCAAGGGAAAGCTGCAAAAGTGGGTGGAGAGCAAGGGCTTCTGCCAAACGGGGGTCACTATTAACGATTTGAGTAAACAAATCGGCATTAACCGGACGTATTTGTCTAAACATATAAATGAATGCTATTCGTGCAACTTTAATTGCTGGATAAACAAGTTGCGGGTGTGCGAGGCTGAGGAAATGATGCGTCGTAATCCCGATTTGCCCTTGTCCGACGTAGCCGAGCAGGTGGGCTATGCCGATATTTCGCATTTCAGCAGGCAATTCAAGCATATCAAGGGAGAACCGCCGTCGTCGTACGGAAAGAAAATCAGGCAAACGTCCGACTTGTCTAAGCGTACGCAATAATATACCATTAGGAAAATCACTTAGTAGCGATGCCCCATACCTTTGCATCGCCTGAATTCACCATTGAAGGAGAGAAGAAAAAGAGTCATTATTATATTGTATTATTAACCAAAACAACTGATTTATGAACAAAAAGTTTTTGAGTGCGCTCTTTTTAGAGAGTATCATTGCAGCCGGCGGCACGTTTACCGCTTGCTCTGACTACGATGATGACATCGACTCCTTGAACCAGCGCGTAGACGCAGTGGAGCAAGCCGTGACCGACTTGAACGGTACTTCCGGCAAGTTCGACAAGCTGCTGAGCGCCGTGACGAGCAACATTGTCTTCAGCTTCGACCAGCCTACCACGGCTCAGATTCAAGGTGCTACCCACTACCTGGGTACGTTGAACTACGAGAACAACGGTACCACGGTAGGCGACTTCCAAATCCAGGTTCCGTTCGACGTGACCTACGATTGGGGCACTATTCGTGTATACGTGGTTTGCAAGATTTCGCAGACCGAAGCCAATTAAGGCAAGGGAAATTGAATGCTAATTGATTAATATACGGGAGGTTTGTCAAAACTCTCTGAATGCTTTCTTTTAGGCGCGGATTACGCGGATTTCACGGATTAAGCTTATTAAATCCGCGTTATTCCGCGAAATCCGCGCCTACTATATACCATTTTGAAAGCGTTCATAGGTTTTCGACACACCCACTTTCTTATCTGTACACAGTAATGAGACGAAAACACTTTTTTTTGATAGGGGCGGCATGGCTGCTGTGCAGCGTTTCGGTCTGTCGGCAGGCAGACAGCAAGGCGACTGCGGCGGCTATTGCCCCGGAAAAGACTTTTACCGACGGGTTGGTGCAGGCGGATACGGCGGCTGTGCTCCGGCTGGTGAACGACTAGATGGGCTATGCGCGGCAAGGGGAATATGGCAAGGCTGCCGCCATGTTGTATAAACCGGCTCCCGAAGATGCTTGGGATGAGCCCTTGCTGCTGGACAACGACGAGATGGCGCAGGTGGCCGACATGTTGAGACGCAGGCCGGTGGCGGCATACAAGATTACAGACTTGGAGTTTAGGACGGCGATAGATAATGAGGTGAAATGCGTGTATAGCTCGGCTGAATCGTCAGCCATGGCTTATACCCTTACTTTTCGCCCCATGAATTACCTGGGGGGATGGCGGCTTTGCCTGTGGAATGGCGGTGGGGAGTAGTGCCCGTTGCTCTATGGCTCCGGTGTGCTTGTCATTCGTAAGCGAAGAATCTCCTAAAAGCGTAAATGAAATAGGAGATCCTTCACTTTGTTCAGGATGACAGAGCAAAACGACAGTTACTTCCGCATTCTGTCACCCCTTCTTTTTCTTTATCGCAGTGCTTGCCTCATTGCAGCTTGAACATGACAGGGAGCGTGTAGCGCACATTAATGGGCTGGCCGTCTTGCGTGGCAGGCTTCCACTTCGGCATGGCCTTGATGACGCGGATGGCTTCCTGGTCCAGGCTGGGGTCGATGCCGCGAATCACCTTGACGTCGGCAATGCTACCGTCGGTGGTCACCACAAATTGGGCAATGACGCGGCCTTCTTTCCCAGCTTTTCGCGCGTCTGCCGGGTATTTGATATTCTGTGCCAGGAACTTCATCAGTGCCGGGATGCCTTCGGGAAATTCGGGGGGTACTTCTGCTACGTCATACACTTGGCCTTGTATGAGTTGTATGAGATTGTCGTCATAACCCACTACAACTACTTCTGCCATGTCGGCCTCCTTGGTGGGGGTGGCCGTCTGTTCTTGCGTGGGCTGTTCAGCCGGTTGCTCTTGTTTCTGGTTTCCGCTGCAAGCCGCTGCCAAGAGGGCTGCTACGGGTAGGAAGAACAGGTACTTCAGTCTTCCGATGCTTCGGGTCTTTCGTTTGTTCATCATTTTGATACGTTCTTTTAAAGGTAAAACATTAAAGTTGTTATAGATAGTTGCTGCAGCCTTGGGATAAGCCAGCCCAAGCAGGTGGTACTGGTAGGCGCGCGCGTCGAAGCCCGAGGCCAGCACGTGGTGGTCGGCCAGGTACTCCAGGTTGTTTCGCACGTCTCGCCTCAGCAGCCATGCCGCCGGGTTGGGCCAGCAGAGGGCGCACGCCAGTTCGGCCACCAGCACGTCGGCCGAGTGCACCTGCCGGGCGTGGGTCTGCTCGTGGGCCAGAATCTCGTCCAGCTCTTGCGGACTGTGCGCCTCCGGGCACACGAATATCAGTCGGAAGAAAGAGAACGGAGCTTCGCCCCGTGGCAGCAGGCGGACGCGCGTGCCCCCTATCGTGGTGGCGGGGCAGCGGCGCGACAGCCGGACGATGGCCAGCAGCTGCACCAGCATCCGCCCCACAAGCAGCAGGGCACCTGCCGCGTAGGCCATGGCAAGGTATGTCAGCAAGGGGCTGTCGTTGCCTGCGGCCTCCGCGCCCTGCGGGGTGACAATGAATTCGGGCAACCACGCCTCGGCGGTGATGCCTTGTGCCACTTGTCCGGGCAGCACCCCTTCCGTCCACCCTTGCAAGGCAGGCAGCGGGGCCAGCAGCGACACGACGACGATGGCGAGTAGCGTGGCCCGTCGCCAGGCAAAGAAGGTGTCGCGGTGCAGCAGCAGGCGGTACAGCGCGTAGAGCGCCGCCAGCAGCAGGTTGGCTTTCAGCAGGTATATCAGCATAGGTCAGCCCTCCTCTTTTCCTTTTTCTATCATGTGGATGATGTCCTTCAGCTCGTCGGTCGAAATCTTCTGCTCCTTGGCAAAGAACGACACCATCTCCTTGAACGAGTTCTTGAAGTAATGGTTCACGAAGCCCGTCATGAACGTGCGTTTGTACTCCGTCTCCTCCACCAAGGGCCTGTACAGGTAGGTATTGCCCACGCGGATGGCGCGCACGTAGCCTTTGCGCTTCAGGTTGGTCACCACCGAGGCTATGGTGGTGTAGGGCGGACGCGGCTCGGGGTAGCGTTCCACAATCTGCTTGATGTAGCAGCCGTCCAGCGTCCAGATGTGGCGCATCACTTCTTCTTCTTGAATGGTCAGTTTCTCCATAATTCTGATAAGTTTTCGTTAACGACACAGCAAAGCTACGAATTATCCGTAGAAAACGAGCATACAGCGAGTTAATAATTACTAAACGTTCGTAGAATGGCTGATTTCCACCTCCTTCACAACTCGCTTGGTAGCGTAGTATCGCTACCGCGCTGGCGATACTACGCTACCCGGCTGGCGATACTACGCCACCGCGGCGGTGATACTACGCCGGAAATGTTTTGCTCTGTCATCCTGAACGCAGTGGAGGCTCTCCCATTTATTTATGCTTTTAGGAGATTCTTCGCTTGCACTCCCTTAGACAGAATGATAGTCGTGCTGCATATTGGCACGCTCTCATTCAGAGCCATGTTTTTTTTAACTGATAAAAAAACTTAAAAGAAGCCCCCTCGATGAGTATAAATGCCCCATCCGAGTGTATTTATTACAACCTTTGACCCCGAAAGCAAAGCGCGCCATTTATATTGTTTCACCATTAATATAGTATTAGCAAAGTATGAAAAGTTTGAAGACCTTGTTGCTGGGTGCATGCGTAGCCCTCTGTGCATGCTCCACGCAGACTGCCCAGGTGCACACCAATGAGTATGGCACCCGCTGGCAGTGGAATGAAGGAACCATTGTTGTCGAAACGCCCGAACGCCCCGCCGGACAGCAGAGCGCCCTGGGCCTCACCGTGCCCAAAATGGAAGTGGTGCGCGTGGGCTTCGTGGGACTGGGCATGCGCGGCCCGGGTGCCGTGGAGCGCTTCACCTACATCCCCGGCACGCAGATTGTGGCCCTGTGCGACTACGAGCAGGAGCGCGCCGAGCGTTGCCAGCAGTTGCTGAAGAAGGCCTCCCTGCCCAAAGCCGCCATCTACTACGGCGAGAAGGGCTACGAAGAACTGTGCCAACGCGACGACATCGACCTCGTGTACATCGCTGCCGACTGGCTGCACCACTTCCCCGTGGCCAAGTATGCCATGGAGCACGGCAAGAACGTGGCCATCGAGGTGCCCTCTGCCATGAACCTGCAGCAGTGCTGGGATCTCATCAACCTGAGCGAAACCACCCGCAAGCACTGCATGATTCTGGAAAACTGCTGCTACGACTGGTTTGAGATGAACACCCTGAACATGGCCCAGCAGGGTGTATTCGGCGAAGTCATCCGTGCCCAGGGCGCCTACATCCACAACCTCGACGAGTTTTGGGACTATTATTGGAAGAACGGCGAGGGCGACAAGCTGGGCTGGCGACTGGACTACAACATGCGTCATCGCGGCGACGTCTATGCTACTCACGGCCTCGGCCCCGTGGCACAGGCCTTGAACATACACCGCGGCGACCGCATGAAGACGCTCGTGGCCATGGACACCAAGTCCGTAGTAGGCAAGGCGCTCGTCGAGGCCCGCACCGACTCCACGTGCAACAGCTTCCGCAACGGCGACCACACCACCACCCTTATCCGCACCGAGCAGGGCAAGGTCATCGAAATTCAGCACGACGTCATGACCCCGCAACCCTACAACCGCCTCTACCAGCTGACGGGCACCAAGGGTTTTGCCAACAAATACCCCATCGAGGGCTATGCCTTGGGCGGCGACCAGCTTAGCGCATCGGGCGTGCAGCCGGAAGTGGACAACCTCAGCGCCCACAGCTTCCTGCCCAAAGACGAAATGAAGGCATTGGTAGAGAAGTATCAGAGCCCCATCCTGAAGAAGTATGGCGAAATGGCTAAAGAGGTAGGTGGACACGGCGGAATGGACTTCATTATGGACAGCCGGTTGGTGTACTGCCTGCAAAACGGCCTTCCCCTCGACATGGACGTGTACGACTTGGCCGAGTGGTGCTGCCTGGCCGAACTGGGTGCCCTCTCTATGGACAACGGCTGCGCCGCTGTGGCCTTCCCCGACTTTACCCGCGGCGAGTGGAACACCGTGAAAGGCTACCGCCACGCTTTTGCCAGTCCCGAAGACGAGGCTGAAGCCGCTGCAAAGGCAGCCGCCTTCACCGCCAAGCTGAAGGAGCAAGGCGCCAAAGACTGGTAATAACCCCGCCCTCCATCCGCCCGTCCTGCACGACGGCATAATGAGGCAGGAAGAAGGTAAAAGAGCTTACCATAGTAAGCCGTTTACGCTTCTTCCTGCCTCTGTTTTGTAGTACGCTTTTTCAGGATTTCGGGCTACCCTTCAACTTGGCCTTTTGTGCCCGGTAGGCCTCGATGACGTGCTTGCGGCTTCGGATGATTTGCCAACGGTACACCAGGCACGTGGTAATGAAGTAGATGCCCGCCTGCAGCCACAAGGCACGGTACTCGGCAGACACCTCGTTCAGCGTGGCGCCCATGCTGTTGATGCGCACATATCCCTGGATGCCGAAGGTGGAGGGGAACAGGTGCGAGAAGTAGCGCCAGAACGGGGGCATGGCGCTCTCCGGCCACGAGATGCCCGAGAGGAACAGCAGTGGCACGGAGGTGAAGACAAACAGCAGCATGCACGTCTCCCGGTTGCGTATGGCTGCCGAGGCCGTCATGGCGAAGAAGATGCACGCCGCCAGGTAGGGCAGGGTGAACAGCACCAGCTCGCCCGGCAAGGCAATGCGGTTCAGTCGGAACATCCAAGGCACCACGCAAAGCACGTAGACGGCCACCACCGCATACACCATGAGGTAGCTCAGCCCCTTGCCCAGCACAATGCGCAGCGTGCCGTGGTAGTGGCGGTCGATGGGCACAAGGTCGCGGAAGCGGTTGTGCTCGCGCGCCGTTCCGGCAGACAGGCCGATGCCCAGCAGCAGCGTCTGCTGGATGACGAGCATCAGCACCGCCGGGATGAGGAAGGCGGCAAAGCCGTTGGTGGGGTTGTAGAGTGCCACGTCTTGGTACTTGATGGGGTAGGCGGTCACTTCATCTTGCCGCTCCGTGGTGTTGCCGGCGCGTTGCAGCTTGATGTCGGCATTCATGTCCAGCGAGGCCTCCGTGTTGACCAGCACGAGCGACTTGTAGTACAGCAGTCCGCTCATGTCCACCAGCACGCTTACTTGTGTCTGTTTTCCCTCGGCAATGTCTTCGCTGAAGGAGGCCGGCACGTAGATGATGCCATAGGCCACGCGGTCTTTCAGTGCCAGCTTGGCTTCGGCCATGTCGGCGCAATGGCTCACGATGCTTACCTCGGGCGTCGCGTCCACCCGGCGCAGGTATTCGCGGCTCAGGCTGCTGCGCGATTCATCGACCACTACCGTGGGCACCTCGCGGATGGTCTCGTTGGTGTAGATGAAGGCGTATATCAGCGGGTAAATCAGCGGCACGAGGATGAAGAATATCAGCACCCCCTGGTCGCGGAAGGTGGTGCGGAACTCTTGCTTCCAGATGTAGAACATGTCGTGTATGCCCTGCATCACATTCTGTTTCAATGTCAACCGTTTCATCGTTCAGGGGATGTATTTATAGTAAATCAACGCCCCCTTCAGCCGGGGTGCTATCAGGAAAGGCAGCAACATGAACAGCAGCAGCGCCACGTAGTTTGTCCACGAGTACAGCATGGGGTAGCCGTTCAGCGCCTGGTCCACGTAGATGAGGAAGTAGTGCCGCAGGGGAAACAAGTTGGCCAGTGCCTGCAAGGTAGGGTGCATGCCCATGGCCGGGAACGACAGCCCGCACATGGAGAACGACAGCACGCCCCACAGCGAGGCAAAGCTCAACCCCAGCCGCAGCGTGGGCAGCGAGCCTATCATCAGGATGCCCATGCTCTGCGAGGCCAGCACCAGGCAGAGCGTGGCCAGCAGCATGGGCAGTATGCCGCTGTTGCAAGGGAAGTGCAGAAAGCCATACAGGTACACGTTGTAGCAGATGCCCATGAGGAAGAACACCGCCGTGTGGGGCAGCAGCTTGCCTGCCAAGGCTATCCAGATGGAGTTATTGCTCATGCGCAGCCATTGCCGGGCGGTACGCTCCTT
Source organism: uncultured Bacteroides sp. (assembly GCA_949288715.1). Lineage (GTDB taxonomy): Bacteria > Bacteroidota > Bacteroidia > Bacteroidales > Bacteroidaceae > Bacteroides. The sequence continues at coordinate 14,978 of CASELH010000012.1, forward strand.
TATCTCCACGCCGATAGAGTACACCGTCACCATGAAGATGAGTAGCATCAGCATACCGGGCATGAAGGTATTGTTCAGGTAGACGGAGTAGTTTATCCACGGGTTGTTCAGCGGGTGGGTGTCGATGACGATAGGTTGCAACAGGGCCATGGTCTGCTCCTCCGTGGCACCCTTGGCCAGCAGTGTGGCTTGCCCCACGGCTCCCGATGCCAGTTCGCTCATGGTCTTCATGTCTTTGAACAGCAGCGAGCCGGCAATGAGCAGCGTGTTGTTGGTGTAGAACGACACGGTGGGCTGGCGGCTGGCCTGCGCGTCGGCCGTGGTGCCCTCGGGGATGTAGAAGAAGCCGTATATCTCGCCCCGCTGCATGGCCGTGCGCGCTTCGTTGAAGGTGGGGTAGTGGGCCACCACGGCAGTCTGCTCGAAAGCGTCGAGGTTGCGTGCCAGCTGGCGGGTGGTGGAGGTCTGGTCTTGGTCTACAATGCCCACGGGCATGTCAGTAGGCAGTCCCGACCCCATCAGTGTGGTGAAGAATACGTAGCAGAACAGCGGCGCCACCACCATGCAGAACAGGTAGAGCGGGCGGCTCGTGAGTCGGCGGCATTCGCGCACCATCACGTGCCAAAGGGCTAAGTATTTCTTCTCTTTTTCAGTCATTCTTTCTCCAAAATGACGCTCATGCCGGCGCGGAGGCCTTCCACTTGCTCTTGCGGAGCGGCTTTCACCTCAAAGGTTTTCAGGTCGAATTGTCCTGTAGTCTTCGTGGCCTTCCAGGCAGCATACGTCCCCAGGTCTTTCATGTAGTATACTTTCAGCCGGATGTTGCGGTCGAGGGCAGGCACGTAGGCCTCCAGTTCCGTGCCTACGGTAAGCCCTTGTAGCAAGTCTTCGCGCACGTTGAAGGTCACCCACAGGTCATCCATAATAGCAATGTTCATGATGGGTGCGCCTGTGCCTACCAGTTCGCCCGGTTGGGGGAAAATCTCCGCTACCTCACCGTCCGTCTGGGCAATGAGGAATGTCTCGCGGATGTACGACTCCACTTCGGCCACGGCGCCTTTGGCACGCTCTACGAGGGCGGCTGCGGCAGCCTTGTCTTCGCGTTCGGCGCCGTTCACGGCCATGTCATACTGTGCCTTGGCTGCCTTCTCTGTGGCACGGGCGGCATCGCGCTGTGCGGTCACCTCGTCCAGCTTCTGAGCAGACATCACGCCCTCGTCGTACAGGTTCTTGACGCGCTTGTACGACTTTTCGGCTATCTCCAGCCCGGCTTTCGCCTTTTGCCACAGCTCGTAGGCGGCTTGTATCTGCTCTTGGCGGGCGCCTTTCAGCGCTTTGTCGTTCTGCGCTTGTGCGGCGGCTTGCGCGGCGCGTGCCTGCTCCAGCTTGGCCCGCACGTCGGGGGCTTCCAGCAGGGCGAGAGTGTCGCCCGCATGCACGGTCTGCCCTTCTTTCACGCGAAACTCCAGGATGCGCCCCGGCACCTTGCTCGACACGCGGTATTCCGTCACCTCGGCTTGCCCTTGCACTATCTCAGGCCCCTTGCGCAAGGCAAAGAAGCCCACTACGGCCACTATGGCAATCACACCCAGCAGGGTGAGGAAAGCCAGTAGCATGTTGCTGTTCTGCGATTTTGTATCCATCTGTCAAACCCTTAATTCAACGTTCTTAATTCTCAATTTTTAATTTTTAATTCTCAATACCCAATTGTCCCAACGCTTTCTTCAAGTAGATTTCCGTCAGCTTCACGTCTATCTGCGCGTCAATCTTTTCCGACTGGGCGGATAGCCATGCCGTGTGTGCCTCGAGCACGTTGCTGGTGGGGATGACGCCTTCCTCGAAGCCCAAGGTGGCGTAGCGCAGGTTTTCGTTGGCTTTCTCCAGGTTCTTCTCGGCCATGGTCAGCTTTTTGGCGGCTTCGTTTACCTGGAATGCCGACTGGCTGACTTGCAGTTCTATCTTCTCCTTGGCGTCGTCCAGCTGATATTGCGCGATGCGTGCCGCCGACTTGGCTGCCCGCACCTTGTAGATGCCTTCACCCCAGTGCCAGATGGGCAGGGACACCGTGACGCCTACGTTCCACATGCCCTTGAACTTATTCTCAAAGCTGTTGAACACCGAGGGGTTGGTGGCCATGTATCCGCCTATCAGGGCTATGGAGGGCAGGTAGTCGGCCCGCACCACGTTCACCTTCTGGCGGTACATCTGCGTGGCCAGCTCCAGGCTGCGCACTTCGGGGCGCAGGGTGTACACGCTGCCCATGTCTATGTTGCCCGTGGGCAGGGGATTGTCATTGGTCAGGTCTTCCTTCTGCTCGTCTTCCAGCGTGACGGGGGTGGAGAGGTCTATGCCGCATAGTTGGCACAGCAGCATGCGTGCCAGGGCCAGCCCGTCGTTCACCTTGGTCAGGGTCATTTCCGCCTCGTTCACCTTCACCTTCACCGACAGGCCGTCGGCCTTGGTGGCTACTCCTTCGGCTATCATTTTGTCCATGTCGCTTTCTATGCGTTGCAGCAGTTGCAGGTAGCCTTCGGCCAGCCGCTTCTTGTTGGCCAGCGACACCACTTGCCAGTAGGCCTGGTCGGTGCTCAGTATCACCTCTTGCATGCCGCTGTTGTGCTGCTGCCGCGCCAGCTCTTCGGCATAGCGGGTTATCTTGTTGTAGGCACGTATCTTTCCGCCCATGTAGAGGGGCTGCGTCAGCGTCAGTGCGCCGGCATACATGTTTCGGGTGTCCGTGCGGAAGGCGTCGACCAGTGCGCTCCCGGCGCTGTTCATGGCGCCCGTCAGGCTTTCGCCCAGCCCGGCCAGCTGTCCGGCCAGTTCGGGGTGCAGTTGGGCAATGACTTGTGCCGCCTGCTGCAGCGGTGTGCCCAAGGCAGTGCCCAGTCCGCCCAGCGCGCCCTTCTGGGCATCGCTCAGCAGCGACAGTTCCCTCGACGTGCGCATGTAGCCTCCGGCGGCAGAGATGTTGGGCAGGAAGTTGGTAAAGGCGGCTTTCCGCTCATACTTGGCGGCGTTGATGCTCTCGCGGCTCATCAGCAGTTGCTTGTTGTTGGCCATGGCCAGCGCACGGCAGCTGTCCAGGCTCAGCGTGGCTTGCGCCCCTATGGCGAGCGGGAGGGCGAGCAGTGCGAAGAAGCAAAGGTATTTTTTCATAAAACTCTCTTTAGCGGGTGAACAATGTGTCCATTACTTGTTTCGATAATGTTGCAATAATTGCATAAACAACATTGCAAAGATAATTGCCCTGCTTGAGAGTGCAAAGCAATTTAATTTTTTTAATGGGGAGTAAGCCTTACCGGGACTCTGTTACGGACAAACAGGCTATTAGTCAAGCTCGAACGTCTGCGAGCCAATCAGGTTGCCATCGGCAAAGATGTCCACGCGGTAGTTGCCGGCATAGAGGTACTCTTCCACGTCCCAATACACGGTGACGTCTTGCTCCTCGCCATTGTACTCTATGTACTTCTTGATGGAGTAGGGCAGCTGGCGGTTCTCGTAGGCAAAGGTGTTGGCGGGGTCTTTGCAGAGCATGCTGTTGTCCGGCTTGGTGATGCACACGTACAGAATGCGCTCGCCCGTCTCGGCCGTGATGTTTTTCGTGATGGTAAAGTCTATCTTGAACTTCACGATGTTTTTAATTCTCTTCGTCCGTCTGCCGCGCTTGTTGGCGGGCAGTATGCTGATGTTGGTGGCATCCAGCTGCGCGGCAAGCGATACCTTCTTGTCCAGGTTCTTCTTCTCCTCGGCCAAGGTGTTGATGCGGCGCGAGGCGGCGTTGTACTTCTGCGTCACGTCGGCTATGATTTCCTTCTGGCGGTTGGTCAGCCTGTTCAGCGAGTCTATCTGGTTGATGTAGCTCACCATCACCTTGCGCAGCGAGGCCAGCTCCTTGCGCAGACGGCGTATTTCGCTGGCGTTGCTGCTCTTCACGGTGCGCAGTTCCTCGAGTAGGCGTTGCGTCTTCAGTTGCTCTTGCTCCAGCAGCACGGCCAGCGAGTCGTTGGACACCGTGAGCTTCAACTCGTCATACTGCCGTGCGAAGTGCGTGTATTCGTTTTCCAGGTCTTCCTTTTCCAGTTCAAACTCTTGCACCAGTTCGTTCTTGCTCTGCTTTTCGTTCAAGAACAGTGCCGTCATGCCGATGGCTGCCACCAGCACCACCACGAGGGAGATGATAAGTACTTTCGATTTATTCATGCCTCAATCACGTTTTAAGAATATGCCAAATTCCGGCTCTTGCCGTCTTGGGCAGCAAAGGTAATAATTTCGGGATAGGAAACCGCATGTCGGGGCTTTCTTTTTGAAAAAATCGTTTCGCGAGCAGTTTCGCTTCGCTCCACTTTCGTACCCGATTCGCTCCTGCTTCGCTCTTCGTTCGTCTCTATGGAAGCGAAGCAAACGCGTTTCAAGTAGACGCCGGGTATGATAGAAATCAAACCTTTTTTGATAGTTTTCAGACTTTATCAGACTTTATCAGGCGGAATGTCACGGATTGTCACACAATGTCACAGTTTTTCCGGGGCAATGTCACACAATGTCACGCAAAAAAGTTGCATATCCGTGTCTTTTTTCAGATATTTCTATTTCGCGCGAGAATTACTTGCCTATTTACAGATATTTAAATTTAAACTGATAGAAATGAAAAGAGCCATGTTACTCCTGGTTGGGGTAGGCCTGTTGCTTGCCTGCTCCGAAACAAACCGCAATTATGTATACAAAGAAGCAGCGCGTTTCGGCTATGAAGACTTCCCGGAGAAGAAAGAACTGAAGGGGAGCAGTTGGGAGGCGGATTCTGCCATGCTGTTCCCTACAAGGTTGCAGATGTATGACACCTTGTTGGCTGTGCTGACGCCTAAGGAGGACAAGATATTGCACTTGGTTGATGTAAACAGTGGCAAGAGGGTGGCTTCGCAGTTGTCGATAGGGCAGGGGCCCAATGAGGTCTTGTATCCGGGGCTGGTGAATATGCAGAAAGAAATCCGGCTGGCAGACCTGATGGCGTCTACTGTATGGACATGCGGGATGCAGGATTTCCTGCAAGGCAATGTGGAAAACGCCCGAAAGACAGCCCTGGCGCACAGAACTACCGGCGAGATACAGATGTTGGGTAATCATTATATCGCCCCGTCTTATCGGGATGATTTCCTGTTTTATGTATTCGATGAAGACGGAAGTGTGGTCGATTCCATTGGCGAATATCCCGAATGGAAGGAGGTAGTTACGCCTATGGAAAAGAGGGCTATGTATGAATTTGCTTTCACAACCAATGCGGACGACAGGATTGCCGTGTGCTACAACTGGGCAAGCCTGATTGATATTTTGGACGATAAGGGGCGCTTATGCCATCGGCTTCAAGGGCCTCAATGCTTCACTTCTTTGTTCAAGGAAGAGAGGAATGGAAGGGTTGTCGTGGCAATGTCTGTAAAAGATAACCGTTGGGATGCCTATGTGGCTTCTGTCGGTTGTGCGGACGGCTTTTGGGTGTCATACAGCGGGCAGCCGGAATACGCCCCCGACTATGAGGCAGGCTGTCGGGACCTTTTCTCTTTTGGCTGGGATGGCTCCTTGCGTACCCATTATCACTTGGACAAGGCTATCGGTTCTTTTGCCGTGGATGAGGTCAATCGTAAAATTTATGCGGTGTGCGAGCAGCCTGATGTGCACATAGAGGAGTTCGGCTATTGAGGGACATGGGGATGGCAAGCCATACAAGAATGAAAATGTAAGCATTTTGAAATTATCGTATTCTCCGCATAAAAATCTATAAATGTTTACATGAAAAAACTTGATTATTTCTATTTCCTTACAAAAAATGCTTCTCGGAGCACTCATATTGTATTCTAAGTCAATACTTTGTCATGTCAAGCTTACCTCAACTATATACCACCTCCGATCCCCCTCCTTACCAAGTCCTTACCAACTCCTATTATCCTTCGGCGTATAGGGTCGGAGGTGGACCGTAGAAAATACGGACATGTCCGGGAGGAAATAGGGGGATGATAACCTTTAGAATGGGTGTTTTTGTAAATATTCCTTTTTCGCGCTAATCTTTTGGAGGGGATGTTATCCTAAGGCTAATATGAGCTGCTGGGCTGAATGGAGGCATTTATGTTATAAAATGGGAATTTAACTATGTGTTTACGATGGCACGCAGATGACGCAGACGGGCGCAGATGACCGCAGATTTTTAATAACTGCGCCATGTATCTGTCATTCTGAACACAGTGAAGAATCTTCTACTTGCTCCTGCTTTTAGGAGATGCTTCACTTACGTTCAGCATGACGAAAAGAAATAAATCTGCGTTCATCTGCGCCCGTCTGCGTCATCTGCGTGCCAACAATATGCACAACGCAGCCCGATAAATTATCATTTATAAGGCGCAATGTATTGACAGAAATGCCGGATTGTGTTACTTTTGTACCGTTGTATATTGAAGAGCAAAGTTTATGAGATATCTTGACCCTAAAGTAGACTTGACCTTTAAGAAGGTTTTCGACGAGCATCCCGACCTTATTATCAGTTTCTTGAATGCCTTGTTGCCGTTTGAAAACGCGGACGAGGAGATTTCGAGCGTGGAGTACGTGGGCTTTGTGGAGATGTCAAATAATCCTTTGCGTAAAGATAGCCTTGTCGACATGGACGTGCGTTGCAAGGATCGGTTGGGTCGCCAGTTTATCGTGGAGATGCAGATGATGTGGACTTCGGCCTACAAGCGCTTCATTCTCATAGAGTTGCCCAAGTTCACGCCCAAGAATTATGGTGGCAAGAAGATGCAAATGCTGTGTGAAGCAATTGGGCGTGTCTGTTGAAATCATTTCCCAAGCCACAGGGGTTGGTGCTGATGAGATAGCAATGCTGTAATGACTGAAGTGGCTTTGATAGATAAAAAAGTGTAATCATGAAAAGTCTTGTCTTTTTGTCATCAATGAAAGCAATATGAGCAGAAATGTAATCCTTTATTTGTTAATGTGTCTGCTGGCGGCCTGCACGGGGCGTGCCGAGCGGGAAGTGCAGGCCGATTATGTCTTTGATGCTGATGCCGCCATGTCTTTGTCTCAATCGGGGTTGATGGAAGCGCGGGCGGTTGTTCCCTTAGCCTTTTCCGACTCTACATTGGTGAGCCCCGCCTCGTCTTTGGTGATGGATGAGGAGCATTTCTATATTTACCTACAGGGCGGTGCCTATCCTGTGCTCGCTTTTAGCCAATCGGGTGCTTTCGGCTTTCAAGTGGGTGGCATAGGCAATGGCCCGGCCGAGTATGTGGCGGTAGGCGATGTGGCATGCAATCGCAAGAAAGGGCAGGTGGACGTGATGACGAATAACGCAGTGTTGGGCTATTCCTTGCAAAGCGGGCGGCTTGTCGAGAGATTGGCTTTGCCTTTCCCTGCTTTTTCCTTTGCCACAGATGAGGTGGGGAATTATTGGTTTTACACCGGTGGAAACTTTGGCGAAGAGCATCACAAGGTGGTGCGGGCGGATAGCTTGTTGCAGCCCTCATGCGGCTTTCTGCCCAGTGGGGGAAACCAGTTGCCTATGATTGAACCTAACTGGGGAAAATGCTCCTACTTGACCTATCATGAGTCTTTGAGTCATGACTTGCATGTCGTAGAAGAGGGGGAATTGCGGCTTTCCCATAAGGTAAATTTCCCGGGCTATGAATTGCCTGACGATTTGTTTGAGCAGGCCGAACCGATGAAAACGATGGATATCTTGAAACAGACGGATTATGCAGTTATCAAGACTTATGTGGAAAATGACAGATACCTGTTTATGTATGTATTGATGATGAAAGCCGCACGTGAAAAAGGGCTTCCTTCTGTGCCCGATATGTACTATTGGTTGATTGACAAGTCGGGGAAGAAAGAAAAAATCATTAAGCTGGACGCGGGTGTAGGTGCCGATTCTTATTTGTTTAATCCCCAGCTTCTTTCAGAAGACAATAAGCTGTATTGCCTGGGGCATCTGTTGGAATCGGTGGGCAATGCGGAGCAGTTTTCGGAGGATAACGTCAATCCTGTCGTGGCGGTAATAGATTTGGATAAATTATTTTAGCAAGAGGTATGCTGACATTCATTTCATGCGCCAAGACCATGGCGGCGCGTTGCACTATGCGGGTGCCGGAGTTGACGGTGCCTGCTTTTATGGACGAGGCCTTGCGCAATGCCCTCGAACTTTCGCATTATACTGCCTCTGAGCTGGAGGGCTTGTTGCAGGTCAATGCAAAGATTGCGGCGGAAAACTGCCTGCGCTATCATGATTTCTGCTCGGAGCACAACAAGCCGATGCCTGCCTTGTGCGCCTATACCGGGGCGGTGTTCAAACGCATTCATCCGGCGGATTTCACGATGGAAGATTTCGGCTTTGCCCAGCGGCATTTGCGCATTACGTCTTTTCTGTATGGATTGCTTCGACCGTTGGACGGCATCAAGCCTTACCGCCTGGAGGGGAATGTCTGCCTGCCGGGAAATGGCGGCGAGCCTATGTTCAATTATTGGAGGCCGCTGCTCACGGAGCATTTCATCCGCGAGATAAAGGAGCATGGCGGCATACTCGTCAACCTGGCCAGCGGGGAGATGAAAGACCTGTTCGACTGGGAGAGGGTGGAACGGGAAGTTCAAGTGGTGACCCCCGACTTCCGGGTATGGAAAGGCGGGCAGCTGAAGACGGTGGTAATCTATGCCAAGATGTGCCGGGGCGAGATGGTGCGCTACATCATCAAGAACCGGATAGACACCCCCAAAGAATTGATGGCTTTTGCATGGGAAGGCTTCTCGTTTGATGAAAGCCGCAGCAGCGGCGGGCGGTTGCAATTTGTGTTGTGAAGCCCGTCGGCAGGAGGATTTTTGCGCAGGCTTTGAATAAAACGGAAGAAAAATAGCAGTTATCCCTGCGAATTTACTACTTTTGCGTAACAATCGTGAAAAGAATATGCAACGGGAAGATTTAGAAGATATAAAAGAAGCCTGCCGGGTGATGCGCGAAGGCGGGGTGATATTGTATCCCACGGACACCATTTGGGGGATAGGTTGTGATGCTACCAATGAGGAGGCCGTGCGCCGCGTGTACCGGATAAAACAACGGGCGGACAGCAAGGCCATGTTGGTGCTGGTGGACTCGGCGGTGAAGGTGGACTTCTATGTGCAGGATGTGCCGGCGGTGGCTTGGGACTTGATAGAGGTGGCCGATAAGCCGCTTACCATTATCTACTCGGGCGCGCGCAACCTGGCGCCTAATCTGCTGGCGGCAGACGGCAGCGTGGGCATCCGGGTGACAAACGAGGAGTTCTCCAAGCGCTTGTGTCAGCAGTTCCGCAAGGCCATTGTCTCTACGTCGGCCAACGTGAGCGGACAGCCCTCGCCGGGGTGCTTTGCCGAGATAAGCGAGGAAATAAAGTCGGCGGTGGATTATGTAGTAAAGGCGCGTCGCGATGAAGCGGCAGGAAGCAAGCCTTCCAGCATCATCAAGCTGGGCGAGGGAGGCTTGGTTCAGGTAATCCGACCGTGACAAAGCAGGAGAACAGGCAGATGAAAACAGACAAGAAAAACCTTTTGCAACGCTTTATCCTGTGGCGTGAGCAGCACATCAAGGAGAAACAATTCATTTTGTTTGTAAGCTTCTTGGTGGGCATCTTCACGGCTTTTGCGGCCTTGCTGCTAAAGGTGCTGATACATTGGATTCAGTCTATGCTGACTGACCATTTCAGCATTTCGCAAGCCAACTATCTTTATCTGGTGTATCCGGTAGTGGGTATATTCCTGACGGGACTGTTTGTGCGCTATGTAGTGAAGGACGACATCAGCCACGGGGTGACGAAGATATTGTATGCCATCTCCAGGCGGAAGAGCCGCATTAAGCGGCATAATACGTGGTCGTCCATTATTGCCAGCTCTATAACCATCGGTTTTGGTGGGTCGGTGGGTGCAGAGGCTCCTATTGTGTTGACAGGCTCGGCCATTGGCTCTAACCTGGGCACACTGTTCAAGATGGAGAACCGCACGCTGATGCTCCTGGTGGGTTGTGGAGCGGCAGGTGCGGTGGCCGGCATCTTCAAGGCGCCCATTGCAGGGGTGGTGTTCACGCTGGAGGTGCTGATGATAGACCTTACCATGTCGTCGCTGCTGCCTTTGCTGATAAGCTCTGTTACGGCAGCCACGGTGTCTTATGTGCTTACGGGGCAGGAGGCCATGTTCCAGTTCCACATGGACCAACCATTTGAGTTGCAGCGCATTCCCTATGTCATAGTGCTGGGAGTGTTTTGCGGCTTGGTGTCTTTGTATTTTACCCGTGCCATGAACTGGGTGGAGGGCATCTTCGGCAGGTTGGCCACCCCGTTGAAGAAGCTGGCGCTGGGCGGCGTGATGCTGAGTGTGCTTATCTTCTTATTTCCTCCATTGTATGGCGAGGGCTACGACACCATAGAACTGTTGCTGAACGGTACGAGCAATGCCGAGTGGGACACGGTGATGAACAACTCGTTCTTCTATGGGCACAGTAGTTTGCTGGGGTTGTACTTGATGCTGATTATTCTGTTCAAGGTATTTGCCTCAAGCGCCACGAATGGGGGAGGCGGATGCGGCGGTATTTTCGCGCCTTCACTTTATCTGGGCTGCATTGCCGGCTTTGTGTTTTCACATTTCAGCAATGAGTTCGACGTGACGCCTTTTCTGCCCGAGAAGAACTTTGCCCTGATGGGCATGGCAGGGGTGATGAGCGGGGTGATGCATGCCCCCTTGACGGGTGTGTTCCTGATAGCCGAACTGACGGGCGGTTACGACCTTTTCCTGCCATTGATGATAGTGTCCGTCAGCGCCTATCTCACCATCATTGTGTTTGAGCCCCACAGCATATACTCCATGCGTCTGGCCAAGAAAGGCGAGTTGCTGACACATCATAAAGACAAGGCTGTGCTTACATTGATGAAAATGGAGAACGTAGTGGAGACGGACTTCTCCGTGGTGCATCCTGAGATGGATTTAGGGGAATTGGTCAGAGTGATTTCCACGTCGCACCGCAATGTATTTCCGGTGACGGATAAGGACGGGACGCTGCTGGGAGTAGTCTTGCTGGACGACATCCGCAACATCATGTTCAGGCAAGAGCTGTATCATCGTTTCACTGTGGAGAAGCTGATGACGGCCACGCCGGCCCGCCTTAACCACGAAGACAGCATGGAACAGGTGATGCAGACTTTTGATGAAACGGGTGCTTGGAACCTGCCGGTGGTGGATGCCGATGGGAAATACTTGGGCTTTGTGTCCAAGTCGAAGATATTCAATGCCTACAGGCATGTATTGGTGACTTTTTCGGAAGAATGATTGCAGTATGAAGAAAGAAGATTTGAGAATCGTTTACATGGGTACGCCCGAGTTTGCCGTAGAGTCTTTGCGGTGCCTGGTAGAGGGCGGTTATAATGTAGTGGGAGTGATAACCATGCCCGACAAACCGGCAGGGCGTGGACACAAGATACAATATTCTCCCGTCAAGCAATATGCTTTGGAGCAGGGATTGCCTTTGCTTCAGCCTGAGAAGCTGAAGGATGAGGCTTTCCTGGAGGCCTTGCGTGCATGGAAGGCCGATTTGCAGATTGTGGTGGCCTTCCGCATGCTTCCCGAGGTGGTATGGAACATGCCCCGCTTGGGCACCTTCAACCTGCATGCTTCCCTGCTGCCGCAATATCGCGGAGCAGCGCCTATCAATTGGGCTGTCATCAATGGGGAAACAGAGACGGGCATTACTACCTTTTTCCTGAAACATGAGATAGATACCGGCGAAGTAATACAGCAGGTGCGCGTGCCCATTGCCGATACAGACAACGTGGGCATGGTGCACGACAAACTGATGGTGCTGGGAGGCAAACTGGTGGTGGAAACCGTAGACGCCATTCTGGACGGCACAGTGCACAGCATCCCGCAGGAGGATATGGCAGAGGGCGAACTGCGCCCGGCACCTAAGATTTTCAAGGATACTTGCCGCATCAATTGGAACCGCCCCGTGAAGAAGGTCTATGACTTTGTGCGCGGTCTTTCTCCTTATCCGGCAGCATGGACAGAACTTGTGCAACCCGATGGCAACAAACTGGTGCTGAAAATCTTTGAGACAGAAAAGATAAAGACTTTTCCCGGCTGCCCGGCGGGTACGTTGCAGACTGACGGCAAGACTTACCTGCGCATTGCCGCTACTGACGGCTGGGTGGGCATCCGCGCCTTGCAATTGCCCGGAAAGAAGCGCTTGAAGACTGACGAACTGTTGCGTGGTTACCACGTGTCGAACGACTTTAAAGTGGAATAAAAAGAGCCGATAACCTTATACATACTAACATTATGAAACCCATAGTTTCCCCTTCTATCTTGTCTGCCGATTTCAGTAACCTGGGGCACGACATTGACATGTTGAACCAAAGTGAAGCAGACTGGCTGCACATCGACATTATGGACGGTGTATTTGTGCCCAACATTTCCTTTGGCTTTCCCGTGCTGAAGCATGTCAGCAGGCTGGCGCAAAAGCCTCTGGACGTGCACCTGATGATAGTGCAGCCCGAAAAGTTCATCCCCGAGGTGCAGGCTCTTGGGGCTTACATCATGAATGTGCATTACGAGGCCTGCCCGCATCTGCACCGGGTAGTGCAGCAAATACGTGAAGCGGGCATGCTCCCTGCCGTGACCATTAACCCCGCCACTCCGGTGTCGTTGCTGAAAGACATTGTCTGTGACGTCTACATGGTGCTGATTATGGGGGTAAATCCCGGATTCGGCGGGCAAAAGTTCATCGGCCACACGGTGGAGAAAGTGCGCGAACTAAAAGACTTGTTGCTGCAGACAGGCTCGCAGGCATTGATTGAAGTGGACGGCGGGGTGAACCTTGATACCGGTGCCCGGCTGGTAGAAGCGGGTGCCGACGTGCTGGTGGCAGGAAACGCCGTTTTTAAGTCGCAAAACCCGCTTGAGATGATTCGCGCGTTGAAGAACCTGTAAACAAGAGAGAAATTGTCTGCCGTCGGCTTACAGCGTTACCCGTTTTTGCGGCTGTTGATTCCGCTGGTCGGGGGCATCTTGTGCGGGGATGCCTTTCCGTATGCATTGCCGTCGTGGTTGCTTTATGCGGGTGGCGGCGTGCTCTTGGCCTTGCTTGTGGCTTGCCACTGCCGGCGTTGGGGATACGCGTATGGCGCAACGGCCTTTTTGTTTTTGGCTGGGTTGGGCTATGCGCTGACTTCTTGGGAGTGGAGGCAGACCGATTATGACTTCCCGGGCGAACCTGCCGTGTACAAAGTGCGCATCGTGGAGAAGCCCGAGCCGAAAGAGCGCAGCATCCTGTGCCGTTCCGTTCTGCTGGAGGCTTGCGTGGCAGATTCTGTCCAGCCTGAAAAAGGCACCCCGTTGTTCTTGCTGTATTTCCCGAAAGATTCCGTTGCAGCCACGCTGAGGCGGGGCGATGAGTTGCTGGTGCATGCCACGCTGGCCCCGCCTATGAACAATGGCAATCCCGATGAATTCGATTATGTCCGTTTCCTGCGCCGGCGGGGTGGCAGCGGCACGGCCTATGTGCCCGCAGGCCATTGGCAAGTGGTGGGGCATGACAGCGTGCGCACCTGGAAACAGGCCGCCTTGGATTGCCGGGACGAGGTAGTGGGGCTGTACCGCCGTTTAGGTTTCAAGGGCGATGAGTTGGCCGTGCTGTCGGCACTTACCGTGGGCGACCAAGACGAGCTGAGCGACGACATTGTGGAGACTTATTCCGTGTCTGGCGCCAGCCATGTACTGGCATTGTCAGGCCTGCACATAGGCTTCTTGTATGCTTTATTCTGGTTTCTTTTCAGCTTGGCCTGGCGGCACTGCCGTTGGTTGAAGTTTTGGCTGGTGGCGCTCATCGTGGTGCTGCTGTGGGTCTTTGCGTTTATCACGGGGCTGTCGTCTTCCGTGGTGCGCTCGGTCACGATGTTCTCGCTGCTGGCCTTGTCGGGCTTGCAGTTGGAGAAGCTGCTTACGCTGAACACGTTGGCCGCCACGGCTTTCCTGATGCTGCTGTGGCATCCGTTTTGGCTGTTCGATGTAGGCTTTCAGTTGTCTTTTCTGGCCGTGGTGGCCATTGTGCTGATTCAGCCCAGGCTGTATGCGCTGTGGAAGGTGGACAACCGCGTGCTGCGCTACGTGTGGGGACTGGCCACGGTTTCGGTATCTGCCCAACTGGCCACGGCGCCGCTGGTGCTGCTCTATTTCTCGCGTTTCTCCACTCACTTCCTGCTGACCAATTTGTGGGTGGTCCCGGTCAGCTCGCTGCTGATGTATGCGGCGGTGGTGTTGCTGGCGCTGACGCCTCTTCCTGCCGTGCAGCAGTTGTTTGCCGCCGGCGTGGAGCGGTTGGTATGGCTTCAGAACAGGGTCTTGCAGCTGATAGAAGATTTCCCTTATTCCTCTATCGACAATGTGTGGGTGGATAAGTGGGAAGCCTTGCTGTTCTACGTGCTGATAGGAGCAGTGTGCGCGATGTATGTGAAGCACACGGCTCACAGCGTGTTTTGCGCTTTGTCCGTGCTGCTCGTGCTGGTGTCGTGGCATGCCATCGACGTATGGCAGGCAGCCCCGCAGCGCAGCCTGTATTTCTATAATGTGCGCGGCTGTCCGGCCGTGCATTGCCTGGCGGAGGGCAGCCGTTCGTGGTTGGTGTGTGCCGACAGCGTCCCCGATGTGTCCCGGCTGGAGCGCTCGCTGTCGCCCTACTGGAATCACCTGCGGCTGGAAGCCCCACGGGTGGTATGTGGGGAGCAGCCGGATGGCCCCGTGTCGCTGTGCAACGGCGTGGCCACCTATGCCGGCAAGCGCGTCTGCTTCCTGCGCGACCATCGCTGGCGAGGGTTGGAGACCGACAGCCCGCCTTTGCCCGTAGACTACCTCTATGTGTGCCGCGGCTATAAGGGGGACATTGCGGAGCTTACTTCTTTGTTTTCCATCAAGGCGGTGGTGTTCGAGCCCTCTTATTCCAGGTATTACCGCGACCTCATCATCCGTGACTGCATCCGGTTGGGCATTCCTTATTGGGAGCCCGACGTGCGGGGAGGGCTGCGCGTGTCGCTGTGACGGGGTGGGGGTGTAGAGGTTTTTCATGCCTGACGGGGTCTTTCCTTCACCGGTCTTCCTTCGCTCCATAGGGTCGAACGTGGAGCGAAGCAGTACCGACTTTGGTACGAATGAGGTACGAAGCAGGTAGGGTGGGGACTTTTGTGCACAATCTGGGGCAAAAGAGGAGCGGGATGCTAAATTTTTGTTACTTTTGCGCCCTAAAAGCATTTGCTGAAATTAGCGCAGTATTATTCATCATGTTAAGCAAAGTAATCAAACAGGCCTCCATAGACCACTTCCACAAGTGGCTTGAGCGGGGCGAGAAGTTCGTCATTGTTTCCCACGTATCGCCCGACGGCGATGCCATAGGCTCTTCGCTGGGCTTATGGCACTTCCTGTGCTCGCAGGGCAAGACGGCCAACGTCGTTGTACCCAATGCCTTTCCCGACTTCCTGAAGTGGATGCCCGGCAGCAAGGACATCCTGCTGTATGACCGCTACCGGGAGTTTGCCAACAAGCTTATTGCCGAGGCCGACGTGATTTGTTGCCTGGACTTCAACGCCATCCACCGCATCGATGCCGTGGGGCCGGCCGTGCTGGCTTCGCCTGCGCGGAAGGTGTTGATAGACCACCATCTGCACCCCGAGGATTTTTGCCGGATTGTCATCTCCCATCCGGAGATTTCGTCTACCTCAGAGCTGGTGTTCCGCCTCATCTGCCGGCTGGGCTACTTCGGCGAAATCACCAAGGAGGGGGCCGAGTGCATCTACACAGGCATGATGACCGACACGGGGGGCTTTACCTACAACTCGAATAATCGCGAGATATACTTCATCATCAGCGAACTGCTCACCAAGGGCATCGACAAGGATGCCATCTACCGCAAAGTGTACAACACCTATTCCGAGAGCCGCCTGCGCCTGATGGGGTATGTGCTGACGCAGATGAAGGTATATGACGGATACAACGCTGCCATGATTTCGCTTACCAAGAACGAGCAGGGCCGCTTCAGCTACATCCGTGGCGATAGCGAGGGGTTTGTCAATATCCCGCTGTCGATAAAAAACGTAGTGCTGTCCTGCTTCCTCCGCGAGGACACGGAGAAGCCGATGATAAAGATTTCGCTGCGCTCGGTGGGCACCTTCCCCTGCAACAAGCTGGCCGCTGAGTTCTTCAATGGCGGAGGGCATCTTAATGCCTCGGGCGGAGAGTTTTATGGCACCATGGACGAGGCACGCAAGGTGTGGGAGCAGGCTTTGGAGAAATACAAACCCTTGCTCACCGCCAAGGAATAGGCGGAAATGCGGGGCGGAAAGGTTAAAAGATGAGAACTTTCGACCTGCGGATGTGTACTTAGGCAGAAATACAGTACTTTTGCAAAGCATTCAAAATACCTGTTATGAAGAAACTGATATACCTCTTTCTGGCGTTGTTTGCCTTTGGCATAGGCTTCCAGGCATGCGATGATACCAAGACTTATGCCGAGATGCTGGACGATGAAGACGATGCCATTGCCGACTTCATACGCGACAGCAGCATCACGGTGATTTCACAAAGCGAATTCTACGAGAACGACTCGATGACCGATGTGTCCAAAAACGAGTTCGTGCAGTTGGCCAGCGGCGTGTATATGCAGATTGTGGACAAAGGCGTGGAGGACAAGGCCGACACGGTGAAGAACAACGATATCGTGCTGGTGCGCTTCTCTGAATTCTGCATGCTGGAGGAGGACGACCGCGGCTGGAAAGGCATCACTTACTCCAATCTGAACATTCCCTACATTGTAGATGAATTCCGCTATGTGGTGACTTCTTCCTCCATAGCGGGCATCTTTACGGGCGGATACTACATGCAGTCCACCACGTCGGGCGGCTCGGCCGTGCCCGCGGGCTGGCTGGTGCCGCTGGAGTACGTGCGCGACCGTGCGCATGTCAAGCTGATAGTCCCCTCGAAGATGGGCACTACCTACGCCCTTTCCAGCGTAGTTCCTTTCTATTACGACATCAAGTACCAAATCTATTAACTCTATGACGCTTATTAAATCTATTTCCGGCATCCGTGGCACTATAGGCGGACGGGCCGGCGAGGGGCTGAATCCGCTCGACATTGTGAAGTTTACATCTGCTTACGCAACGTTAATCCGTAAGACCTGTACGGTAAAAAGCAATAAAATCGTGGTGGGGCGCGATGCACGCCTTTCCGGCGAAATGGTGAAAAACGTGGTAGTGGGCACCCTGATGGGCATGGGCTGGGATGTGGTGGACATCGACCTGGCCTCTACGCCTACCACCGAGCTGGCGGTGACTATGGAAGGCGCCAGCGGCGGCATCATCCTTACAGCCTCGCACAACCCCAAGCAGTGGAATGCCTTGAAGCTGCTCAACGAAAAAGGCGAGTTCCTCAATAAAGAGGAGGGCAACGAGGTATTGCGCATCGCTGAGGCCGAAGACTTCGACTTTGCCGATGTAGACCACTTGGGCTCTTATCGTAAAGACCTTACTTATAACCAAAAGCATATAGACAGCGTGCTGGCGCTTGACCTGGTGGACGTGGAAGCCATCCGCAAGGCTGGCTTCAAGGTAGCCATCGATTGCGTCAACTCAGTAGGCGGCATCATCTTGCCGCAGTTGCTGGAGGCGCTGGGCGTTGAGCATGTGGAAAAGCTGTATTGCGAGCCTACCGGCAACTTCCAGCATAACCCTGAGCCTTTGGAGAAGAACCTGGGCGACATTATGGCGCTGATGAAGAAGGGCGGTTGCGACGTGGCTTTTGTGGTAGACCCCGATGTGGACCGCCTGGCCATGATTTGCGAAGACGGCCGCATGTATGGTGAAGAATACACGCTGGTCACAGTGGCCGACTATGTGCTGAAGCATACCCCGGGCAGCACGGTCTCCAACCTCAGCTCTACGCGCGCCTTGCGCGATGTGACCCGCAGCTATGGCCAGCAATATTATGCCTCGGCTGTAGGCGAGGTAAATGTCACGACCAAGATGAAAGAAGTGGGCGCCGTCATTGGCGGCGAGGGCAACGGCGGTGTCATTTATCCTGCCAGCCATTATGGCCGCGATGCCTTGGTGGGCATTGCCCTTTTCTTGAGCCACCTGGCACACGAAGGCAAGAAGGTGAGCGAGTTGCGCGCCTCTTATCCTGCTTATTTCATGGCAAAGAACCGCATCGACCTGACCCCGGACACAGACGTGGACGCCATTCTTGCTAAGGTGAAAGAGTTGTATAAGAATGAGGAAATCAATGATGTGGATGGCGTGAAAATAGATTTTCCCGACAAGTGGGTACACCTGCGCAAGAGCAATACGGAGCCCATCATCCGCGTGTATAGCGAGGCCCATACGCAGGAAGAAGCCGAACAGATAGGCCGGCAGGTGATGCAGGTTGTTCAAGAGCTTTCAATGCATAATTGATTATAAATGATTAGTGGTTAATGATGAGGATAGCTTGATGGCTGACCCTAAGCATTAACCACTAATCACTAATAGCTCATCACTGATTGAGGATGCGCTGGCGCAATGCCTCTACACGCTCTATCTCTCCTTCAAAGTTGGGGGTAAAGATTCCCTTTCCCAAGTTTTCCTTTATTTCTTCTGTGGTCCAAAAGCGTCCTCCGTCCAGTTCGTCAGAAGGGTGGATGTCGCCGTCGTACGTGGTGGCGTGCACAAAGACCAGTTCACGCTCGCGCACGGAATCAAATACGTAGTGCGTCAGCCTTTCGGCAGTAAAGTCGGTAATACCCAGCTCTTCGCGTACCTCACGCCTGAGGGCCTGTTCTACGCTTTCTCCCAAGTCCACATGGCCGCCTACGGCGGTATCCCATCGGTTGGGTTGTATGTCTTTCCATGCCGGGCGTTTCTGCAAGTACAGTTGTCTTTGCGAGTTGAATACATGCAGGTGCACCACCGGGTGCAGCAGGCGGCTTCCGTTGTGGCATTCGCCACGGGTGGCGGCGCCGGTGATGTTTCCTTCCTCATCTACCACGGGAAACATCTCTTGGTTATTATCTTGATTCATGTCTTTTTATTGAAATGTGTTGATGTCTTGCAGGGCAAGGCCTTGCCTATGGAATGAGCAGCGACGAGTCCCCATAGCTCAGGAAGCGGAACCCATGTTCAAGGGCATAGCGGTAAATGCACCTCCAGTTGTCGCCTATGAAGGCCGATACGAGCAGCAGCAGGGTGCTTTGCGGCTGGTGGAAGTTGGTCACCATGGCTTTCACTATGCGGTAGCGGTAGCCCGGTGCGATGATGATTTGCGTGCCTGTGTGCAAGGCTTCCAAGCCATTTCTATCCAGGTAGTCGGCCACGGCTTGCAGGGCTGTCACGGCATCGATGTCTGTATCTTCCGGCGCGGTAGGTTCGTAGGGTTGCCATTGGCGCACGTGCAGGTCGTCATCCTCAGCCTCCGGGTGGCGGATAAGGGCGGCACCTATGTGATATAGGCTTTCCAGCGTGCGCACCGAGGTGGTGCCCACGGCTATGGCCTGTCCGCCGTGGTCTATCAGTCGTTGTAGTGTCTGTCGGGGTACGGAGATATACTCTATGTGCATTTCGTGCCCCTCTATCTCCTCACTTTTCACGGGGCGGAAAGTGCCGGCGCCCACGTGCAGGGTCAGCTCTTCCCGCTCAATGCCGGCTCGGTCAAGTTCGGCAAGCACCCGGTCGGTAAAGTGCAGTCCGGCGGTGGGGGCGGCTACCGAGCCTTTTATCTTGGAGTAAACTGTCTGGTAGGTTTCTTTGTCGCTTTCCTCAGTGGCGCGGTTCAGGTAGGGGGGGATGGGCAGTTCGCCAAACATTTCCAGGATGTCGGCAAAGGTCACCTCCGTGTTGTCCCACCGGAAGTCTACCCGGTGGCTGGTGCCGTGGCATTCGCCTCGCGTGGCGGTCAGTGTTAGCGGGCGTCCCTTTACGTTCAGTTCGCGGTGCAGGGTCCCTTCTTTCCATTTCTTCAGATTGCCTATCATGCACAGCCAGGCGGCATGTTCTGTCTGCTGGAAATTCAGTGCGTAGTCGTTGGGCTCGATGGGCTCCAGGCAAAACACCTCGATCAGTGCGCCTGTCTCTTTGCGGAAGTGCAGCCGGGCCTGTATCACTTTGGTGTTGTTGAACACCATCAGGTCGCCCTTCCCAAGATAGTGGGGCAGCGAGGTAAAGATGTCTTCACTGATGTCTCCGTGGCGGTATATCAGTAGTTTGGATTGGTCGCGCACGGGCAGGGGGAACTTGGCTATGCGCTCGTCGGGCAACGGGTAGTTATAGTCGCTGATGTGGATGTGTCTGGGGTCTTCTGTCATACGGATATGTTTTACGGAGGGCAAAGGTACGTATATTTCGGGCGGAATCATTATTTTTGCGGCATGATTTCACTTTAAATAGGTATCAGTTATGAAAATAGGAGATAAAGTGCGCTTCCTCAATGAAGTAGGGGGAGGCAAAGTCACCGGCTTCCAGGGTAAAGACATTGTGCTGGTGGAAGATGCCGACGGGTTTGACATCCCCATGCCTGTGCGCGAATGCGTGGTGGTGGAAACAGACGATTACAACATTCCTACGCCGGCTTCACGCCCTGCTTCCGGGGGCAGGAAGGCTCAGGAGCAACCTTTGTATAGCGAAGCACCTGCCTTTGCAAGACAAACGCCCCCGCTTCCCAAACCCGAGATATCGGTATACCGCCAGCCCGAAATGAAGGGGGGCGATGTGCTCAACGTTTACCTGGCCTTTGTGCCCGAAGACATCAAGGCCGTAAGCACCACTCCCTTCGAGGCTTATCTTGTGAACGACAGCAATTACTACTTGTACTACACCTATCTCAGCGCCGAAGGCAAGGCGTGGACAGCACGCTCGCACGGCCTGGTGGAGCCCAACACCAAACTTCTGCTGGAGGAGTTTGAGAAATCAGCCCTCAATGAGCACGAGCGCGTGGCTGTCCAGCTGATCGCTTTCAAAGACAACCGCCCGTTTACTCTGAAGCCTGCCGTTGGCGTGGAGCTTCGCATCGATGTGGTGAAGTTCTATAAGCTGCACACCTTTCAGCCCACCGACTTCTTTGAAACCCCGGCCTTGCTCTACGAGGTGGTCAAGGACGATTGCCCCGTCCGCCAGGTCTTTGTCTCGGCGGAAGACCTGCGCGAGGCGTTGACCCAGAAGAAGGCCGCCGACACCCCCGCGCCTGCCCGCCCCAAGGGGCACGACAAGCAAGGCGGCAAGCCCGGCATTATAGAGGTAGACCTGCACATCGGCGAACTGCTGGACGACACCCGAGGCATGTCGAACAGCGAGATGCTGAACTATCAGCTCGACAAGTTCCGTGAAGTCATGGAGCAGAACAAGAACAAGCACGGCCAGCGCATAGTCTTCATCCACGGCAAGGGTGAGGGGGTACTCCGCAAGGCTTTGCTCGACGAGCTGAAACGCAAGTATCCCTCCTGCACCGCTCAAGATGCTTCTTTCCGCGAATATGGCTTTGGGGCTACGCTGGTCACCGTGAAGTGAGGCAAGCCTCAGGCTTTTTGGCAAAAAGAAAGGCACCGGCTGCATAAACCGGTGCCTTTTGTCTATCTGTACCCTTCAAGGGTGGTTGCCTTTCGGTAGAAATCAGTCAACTTTGATGCCTTTGTTCTGAAGCGTAGCGTTCAACACGCGCGCATAGTCAGCAAACTGCTTGTCGTTCAGCGTCTTCTTCATCAGCTTCAGGTTGCCGTAAACGGCGTTGCGCATCTGTTGCTCCTTGTTGTTCTTAGCGTGGTTGGCGCGATCCACCTGTTCGCTGAAGTACTCGCAGATGTTAGCCACTTCCTCAGCCTGTTTGCTGTCCAGGTTCAGGTACTTGCTCAGCTTCTCCACGTTGATTTTTACTTCCCATTTTTCAGTAGTTGGCTGGTTGCCTGCTGCAAAGCCGGCTACGCTAAGGCAGAGAGCTGCCACGATAGTCAATCCAAAACGTTTCATAATACCTACTTTTTTTAAACTGTTAATCCTAAAAACAAATCTTATAAATAAGCTAATACCTATTGAAAACCCGTCAATGTGCTTAGCTTTTCTTTTTACCTGTGCAAAGGTATGCATATGTTTTATAACATAAAAGTATTGGCGACGTTTTTTATCGTTTTACTCTCTTTCTTGATATATATCAATCAAACGGCACATAAATATTGCATTCTTATGCCTTTTTGTAATATGGATGTAATATCTGGTGGCTTTTTGATTGTATAGGGCTCTATGGGCTACCCCACATACATTAGGTCGCTGATGATGCCGTCGGACACGAAGATGCCTTGGCGCGTCAGGCGCAGGTGGCCGTCCGCTTCCCGCAGAAGGTTGGCCTGCAGGTGGGGGGCGGCGTTTTGCTGCAGGTAGCGGTACAGGGCGTGGCCAAACAGCCGGGCCACCTCGTCCATGTCGATGCCTTGCCGGGTGCGCAGGCGGGTCATCACATACTCGTTGTAGCGCGTGTCGTTGTCCAGCTGTTCGGTGTAGAAGGGGCGCTTGCCCTGCTCCATGCCTGCTATGTACTTCTCCGGGTCGGCCTCGTTCCATTGCCGTGAGCGGGTGTCGAACGAGTGTGCCGAAGGGCCGCAGCCCAGGTAGGGAATGCCTTGCCAGTAGGAGGAGTTGTGGCGCGAGTGCCGCCCCGGCTTGCAGAAGTTGGATATCTCGTAGTGCACGTAGCCCGCCGCGGTCAGAGTGTCTATCAGCGTGCCGAAAAAGCGCAGGCTGCTGTCCTCGTCCACCTCGTTGACGCGGTGTGCCTGCAGCATGCGGTAGAGGGGGGTGTCCTCTTCATATGTCAGGTGGTAGGCCGAAATGTGCTCCACGTCCAGGGCAATGGCCTGCTCCAGGTCGCGCCTCCAGCGTTCGTCCGTTTCGCCGGGCAGGCCGTAGATAAGGTCTATGCTGAGGTTGCCGAAGCCCACGCGGCGCAGGCGCTCTACGGCCTCCATGGCCTGGCGGGCGGTGTGGCGCCGGTTCAGCAGGTGCAGGGTGGCGTCATCAAAGGTCTGGATGCCCATGCTGACGCGATTGAAGGGCAGTCCGGCCAGCATGCCGGCATAGTCGTCGCTTATGTCGTCGGGATTCACCTCCAAGGTGATTTCTTCGGCGGCCTGCAGCCCATAGGTCGTGTCCAGCGTTTGGAAGATGCGGCGGAAATCCCCTTCATCGAGCAGCGAGGGCGTGCCACCGCCCAGATACACGGTGCGCACCGGCTCGTGGGGCAGGTAGTCGCGGCGCGTCTCCAGCTCCCGGCACAGCGCGTCCACGTAGCGCTCTTTCAGCTCCGTGCGGGTGGTGGAGCAGAAGTCGCAATAGATGCAGCGCGTCTTGCAGAAGGGGATGTGCAGGTAGATGGCGGACATGGGCGTAGGGCGGTTAGTGTTTGCTGATTAGTGGTTGTCGGGGCAAAGGTAGAGGAATTTATTGGAATTTATGTGCAGATTTTTGTATATTTGCAAGTAAAATAAACTGCATAAAAACGCTATTTTTGCCAATATAAGAATTAAATAATTAATCCTTCAATATCATGAAATCAAGGTCTATATTCTTTTGCCTAATGCTTGGCATTGCATTCTCAAGTTGCAATCCCACTAATGATGAAGACAGCATTACAACCCATTTTACTTATGCCGATTTTAAGGAAGAACGGCAGTTGAGCAATCCACAAGAGCTGGTGATGGACAGCTTGCTCTATCCGGCCGGTTTCTATCTGCTGCGCGATACCCTGATTGTGGTAAACAATCAACCGGCGTGTGAGTACCTCATGGAGATTTACTCGTTGAACCGCCTGGACAAGCCTTTGTTGCAAATAGCGCCTAAAGGAAGCGGCCCCAACGACTTGGTATCGTGCGCTTGTTTTATTCACGATAATGAAAATGATGAATTCTATGTAGAAAGCCCTTCTACGAATACTTACTATCGGACAGATATTGGCGTGATTCTTCAGAATAAGAAATTTGTCCCGACAGACAAGTTCCAATATACTTCCTTGTCGCACATTCAATCGGACATTTGCGTCGTCGGCGACAGTTCTTATGTGGCCTACAACATTTGGTATGTGGACGACCCGGTATTTTCCAACGGGGTGGCGGCGCCTCTTCAGCGATACGCTAAAAGCAAACTTCCCAAGGACGAGGGACTAATGGAAAATTTTGTGGGGTCGGTCAATGGCGCCCGCATCTTCTACGACCAACGTCGGCATGAAATCTGGGCAATGGATTTGCACAAAGACCGCATCAGCATCTACAACGATTCCCTGCAATTGCTTAAAGAGATGATTGGCCCCGACAACCTGCAGCCCCAATACACTCAAGTGAAATCGAACGCCCCGTTTGCTTTCATCAGCTTTACCGGAGACCAATCTTACATGGGCTATCTCAACTATTGCCTGACACGTGAGCATGTTTACCTGATTTATAGCGGAGAAACCCACTATTCGCCTGAATCCCTTCAGCCGGTAGATGTGTTCAAGCTGAAGTATGATGGAACCCTGGAATGTGTTTATCACTTGGACAAGCATTTGTTAACTATCTCTGTAGACAGTAAGGAAGAATATCTGTATGGCACGGCCAGGGATGCCCTCGACGGCTATTCTGTTTTTGTAAGATATAAGTTGTGATGGTTATGTAGAGACGTGGCGTGCCGCGTCTCTGTTTGGTAAGGAATATGCACGTTCTTCTTCTTAAGCCTGTCTATTTCCGCTCAGCCTTATTTTAAGGGCTGTTCTCGGGGTATTTTTCGTTTACAGAAATAGCAGTTTTAAAGTCTGTCATCCCCCTATTCCCTCCCGGACATGTCCGTATTTTCTACGGTCCACCTCCGGTCCTATACGCCGAAGGATAATAGGACTTGGTAAGGAGTTGGTAAGGAGTTGGTAAGGAGTTGGTAAGGAGGAGAGTCGGAGGTGGTACGACGTTGAGGTGTGTTTGGTATGACAATGTATTGATTTAGAATGTGATATGATGTTTCTAAGAAGCGTGTTTTGTAAGGAAATTGGAAATGTTGGTTTTCTTTATGTAAATATTTATAAATTTATGTGAGGAGCATACGGGGAATTTTAAGATATTTACATTTTAGGCGAACAGGCATTTTTCTTATCACATTGGCTGGATAATCGTGATTTATCGCTATTTTTGTAGTCTAAATCTCTAAAATCTGCGAGGAAATAGCATGTAGTGTGAATGTTATGATCATGCGAGTGCTGCTGCCATGTTAAGAAAACAAGACGAGGTGTGGCAGAATGGGTTAAGTTCTGACACACCTCGTAAAAAGGGTTGGAATGGACGGCTGAGCGGCGGATTTACAGTTGCTTGATGGCTTCGGGGGTGAGGCCGGTAGCTTGGGCGATGGTGTCTACAGGCAAGCCCATCTGTTTGAGGTTGCGGGCAACATTCGCTATGCCTTTCGCTATGCCTTTCGCTTCGCCTTTTGCTTCACCTTGTAGCCGCTCGTATTCCATCACGGCAAGCTGGTCGCGGTAGACCTTGATGCTTTCATCGTACTTCATGCGGTCTTCCTTGCTCATGCCGGCAATGTCCACTATTTGTTCCAGTTTCTCAAATACGGCTTTACGTGCCTTGAAAGGCAATCTCTGCAATGTTTCCATATTTTTCAATACATATATCCAGCGTTCGAAATCAGTCTCACATTCATCTTCCTCTTTTGCAAACATGGGAAGCTCGATAAAGATGTAGCGCATTTTGTTGCTGAACTGCTCGTGCGTGTCGCGGTCGGCCAGCACGATGTCTGTGCGCAACTTATGTGGAAGGTCCGTCATGCGGAAGTTGAGGAAGAATACGCCGTAAACGGCTTTCAGGTCAAACTTCCAGTCCACGCCTTTTTCTCCCTGACGCGAGATGGCTTGCGAAAGGTAATAGACTGCCCGTTCGCGGAAGTTGACGTGCTCCTTGTTCTGCATCTCCACGATGAACTGCTCGTCATTCTCGTCGGTGCAATATATATCGTAGATCAGGCCGCGGTCGTTTTCGAAGATGGGCAACAGTTCCTTGTTGAGGAACTTGATGTCTTTCACCCGGCGTTCACCGTCCAGCAGGGCGTTGAGGAAGTCTATCAGTAGGTCTTTGTTGATTTCCTGCCCGAAGATGCGCTTGAAGCCTACATCGGTAAATGGGTTTATGAACTTTGGCATGATTCCTTGTTTTTAATTAGTTTCTGCCGCAAAGTTAGTGATTTTCCGACAAATACTGAGAACTTCAGGTGCGGATTGCGCGGATGACGCGGAAATTCTCAATTAATGTGTCCCAATCTGTCAAAGAAAAAACGTATCTTTGAGTAAAATACCAGTAAACAAGAAAAAATCCAACTACGTAAAAGGCGAAAAAAATGATTCTTTAGAGCCTGTCGTTTAAATTTTGCTCAGCCTTATTTTGAGGGCTGTTTCCGAGGATATTTTTCTGTTGTCGTGAGGAGCGTAGCGGGCTACGTGACGAATAACAACAGGAAAAGAAACCGGAAAGAGGCTCAAAAGAGGCTGAATAAAAATCTTAAAGAGGAAAATTTTAACAGGCTCTTAATCGATTGAGCAAGAAGTAACCTCCATAAAGCCCGGAGGTGTCCCGCAGGGCGTTATTTGTCCGTTTTTTATTAACTTTGCCGCCGAAAGTAAAAATGAATGGTATGAAACGCAGCATAAAAATCATTATATCCTTGGTAGCAGCTTTGCTGGCGGCAGGCATTGTGGCTTACGTCTTGTATGGTAAGCGGGTGGACGAGTGGCGGCAGGTGGCCGGCCGCACGTTTGAGAATGTAGTGAGTGAGGAGATTGTAAAGCGTACGGGGCAACCGTTCTATTTTGCGGCTAATGGGGTTTATAAACAATTGGAAGAGCGTGATTTCCCTAAAAAAGTCCATTTGGACACGGAAAGCGGTGGTAAGGAATATGAAATCTCTTATTTCCAGAATATTCATAACATTACGGAATCTCCTAACGATCGGGTAGTGCATACTTATTGGTTCCAAGAGCAGCCTTTGAAGGCCGATACACTGGGACGGGCGTGGAACGATAGTTTGCGTGAATCCGGATTTCGGGGTGATGGCTTGCTTCGCATCAGTAACATGAACGTGGAAACCGGGCAACGGTGTACAACATATTGGACTGATTCTGCAGCGTTGGTAAAGGCCGACAGCCTTTCTTGTTTATTTATAGGTTATGCTTGCGAGACGGAAATAGTCAGCTATTTGTCTTGCCCCTGGTGGGGAGTTTATGCCCTCTCCGATTGGGGAATACTGTTGTTGACAGGTATTTGCACGTTTTTCTTGTTAATGTGGTTGGCGCGTCGTCGGGAAATAAGCCGGTTGCATCCTGTTATGGATGTTGCCGATGGTTGTTGTTGCTTGAGCGACGGCACTATTTTTAATAGAGAGAAGAATAGCTTGCGAAAAGGGGAGAACGAGGTGGAATTGCCGGCACTGATAGCGAGATTACTGGTAGTGTTGATTGAAGCGGGTGGCGAAGAGGTGCCCAATAGGGTGTTGATTGAACAAGTTTGGCCTCCCCGTAGTGGTTCCAAGGAGCAATTGCGTAAGGCTATCGAGCGTTTGCGCAAACTGTTGCATAGCATTGCGTCGGAGGTTGTCATTGAAAATAGGTGGGGAGCGTACCGCTTGAGGTAAAAGTATCCCGGTTTGAAGGTGGAAGATTGAGAAAGCGTTTCAAGGCAATGCTTTTTGCGGATTCCGAGAGGTTTTGAAGATTAGGAAAAGCATCTTGAAGATAATGACAAGTGTGACAAAGTGTGACTTTATGGAATGTCACACTTTGTCACACTTTATTTTTGGCTGCTATGCTTGAAATGTTGAACTTTGGCACAGCTTTCTAAAACGTTAGGAAGTGTAACTTAATTGTAGAATAGAATAACGTATGAAAAAGAAAATCTTTTTATTAATGGCTTTGGCTGTAGCAGCCATAGGCGGTGGTCTGTACTATTCTCATACTGGAGGTGGTACACTGAATGAGTTGATAATAGAGAACGTAGAGGCTTTGGCGGCAGGTGAAGGTGGCACACCTATGCGTTGCGTGGG
Source organism: uncultured Bacteroides sp. (assembly GCA_949288715.1). Taxonomy (GTDB): domain Bacteria; phylum Bacteroidota; class Bacteroidia; order Bacteroidales; family Bacteroidaceae; genus Bacteroides. The sequence goes on from CASELH010000012.1 coordinate 43,084, forward strand.
GTACGGGTGTGTGGATTGCCCACTTGGTACTGTAAAAGTAAAATATGTAATGACTGGTTACAGTCTTGATTGAAATTGAGAAACAGTTTCTATAAGGAGATCGTATGTAATGTGAATGTAAAACCCGATTGAAAGTGACACCCGGCCACCTCTCTATAGATTCCAATGCTAAGTAGCGGTGGCGGGTGTCCTGTAACCCCAAAAATGAAAGGAGGTACACGGCAAAGATAGTGCTTTTTGTTGAATAAGGCAATGCGGTTGCCTGTTCCGCTGAAAGGATAGATGCGGAAGATTTGAATAAAATTGATTTATAGAAAAATTTAAAGTGCATTTTTTAACATGAACAAGAAAATAAAAATTGCAATGGTGGCTGTAGTGGCTGCTGTTGCTGGCATGGGGATTTATTCCTCGCAAAAGGCTGATGTTGCTTCAAATATAGTATTGGCTAATGTGGAAGCTTTGGCGCAAGGGGAAGGTGGTATTGGTGGAAAATATCAAACTATGGGGTATTGTACTCCTTGGAGTATGGATTATAAGTGCCAATATCAATATACAAATATTCCTTGCTATAGAGATTGCGTATGATTTTATGCTTGCAATTTACTGTGTATAAATTGGGGTTATAATTAATTGATTTATGAGAGGTGTGGCAAGATTTGGCTCAGTTATTACTGTCTTTTAGTCACAGAATGTATTGCTATAGATTTAAGGTATTTGTAGTATCGGGTAAGTTTGTGAGTAAGGAGTGGAATGTTCATTTCTGTCACACCTCCATATGTGATAATCAAAAATATTCAAATGAAAAGAACTGTATTATCTATATTGTTGACAATTTCTTTGTTCCTGATATTTGCATGTACAGAAAATAAAGGTAAATTGTCCCCTGATTATATTTTTGAATTGTCTGAAGTTCTGCCTTTATCTCAAACAAAATTATTGGAGGATAAGCATATAATCAATTTGGAATTTTCAGATTCTACTTTAGTTCGGGCTGCATCATCATTTATAATGAGTGATAAAAATTTTTATGTTTATTTGAATAGTTCTTCGTATCCAGTGCTAGCATTTGATAAGTCTGGAGATTTCTGTGGCAATGTTGGCAATATTGGTAATGGACCAGGTGAATATGCGGCTGTTTATGATGTGGATTTTAATAAAACGAACAATTGCGTAGTGGTCTTATCAAATGCCGCAATTTTGAAGTACAGTGCTGAAAATGAATTTATTTCGAAAGAGGATTTGCCATGTTCGGTGTTTTCTTTTGCTCTCGATGACAAAGATGGTTATTGGCTTTATACTGGCAATTCTTCCCAAGATTGGGATTGCAAAGTTGTAAAAGCTAATGGAAAGATGTTGAAAGAAAAAGGATTTTTATGTCAAAAAACGAATTTGTTACCTATGGTTGAGTCTAATTGGGGAAAAGAATCTTGGTTGACATTTCATGAGGCATTAAGTCACGACTTGTATAGAGTAGAAGGTGGTGAATTAGTACAATCCTATCAAATAAGTTTTCCTGGGTATGAATTTCCTTCCGGTTTATCGCAAGAAGATCCAATGAAAGTATTGGATATATTGCATCAAACTAACTATGCTGCAATTAAAAACTATTCGGAAAATGAAAAGTACATTTTTCTGTATTTATATCTAACGGCCTCTGCTACAGAGCAACTTAATCTCCCCCGAGTATTTTATTGGGTGGTAAATAAGCAAAATGGTGAGGACAGAATTGTAGAATTGGATGTGAATATAGGTTCGGATTCTTATCTGTTCAATCCGCAGCTACTTTCAAAAGATAATAAGTTGTATTGTTTGGGGTATTTGTTTGAGGATGTAGGGGATAAGGAACAATTTGTAGATGATGATAAAAATCCGTCAGTGGTAGTTTTGGATATAGACAAGTTATTTCAGAACTAATTTTTATAGTGAAGTTGAGATTCCTAAAGACTTGTATAGAGTAAAGTTGCTTATGAAATATCTATTTCTTATAGTATTGTGTCTCATTATTTCTTCGTGCATAGATATGCGGGAAAGAAAATTACTTTCATTAGTTCAAGAATGGCAGAATAAACAAATACAAATACCACAGCAGTCTGTATTCACGATTTATGGAACAGACACTATCCATTTTCCAATAGAAGGGAAATTTCGAGTGTTAACATATTTGGATTCAATAGGTTGTATGAGTTGCAAAATGAATCTGTCTGGATGGCGAGAAATGATGAAACTTGTAGATTCATTGAGCTTAGATTCTGTTCAGTTCTTATTTTTCTTTGCTTCTAATGACAAAGTTGAAATAATTCAGAGATTGAAAATGGATCGTTTTACTTATCCCGTTTGCATAGATAAAAATGATTCATTTAATCATTTAAATAAACTTCCTTCAATTCCTAATTTTCAGACATTTTTGTTGAATGCTGATAATAAGGTCTTAGCTGTGGGTAATCCTGTAGCGAATCCTAAAATTAAGGAACTCTACTTGAAAATCATTCAAGGCCAGCCAATAGGGGAAGAAAAGGAAACGATACAAACACAGGTGGCAGTGCCGGAAACGTCTTTCACCTTTGGGGACTTTTCATGGCAAGAAGCACAGACACATAGCTTTGAGGTGAAGAACACGGGCAACAAGCCGTTGGTGATACAAGACGTGACGACCTCTTGCGGCTGCATCACTGTAGATTTTACCAAAGAACCGGTACAGCCGGGTGGCACGGCCATAGTGAAGGTGACGTATAAGGCCGACCGCGCGGAGTATTTCAACAAGACGGTGACGGTGTATGGCAATGCGGAGCAGTTGCCAGTGCAGCTACATGTGTCGGGAAACGCGAAATAATGAAGAAATTGAGAATAACTGAATAAAAAGGAGGTTTGGTGGCAAAAAAGTGATAGAAGTAAGCTGTAGGCATTAGTTTGTCGTTCCGTTGAAATGATACATACGGATTTTTGTAGAATAATTAATATTAATAATGCTAAAAGATTGATTTTATGAAAACAAAATCTGTAAAGATTATGATTGTATCTGTAATGGTAGTCGTTGCAGGTATGGGCGTTCATTCTGCTCAAAAAGCTCATACATTATCTGATATAACTTTGGCCAATATAGAAGCATTGGCACAAGGAGAAAGTTCGGCAGAATTTGAACAAAGAACTGGGTGCATTGCGGTATGGGAGAATGTAACATGTCGGGGATACGATGGTCGGCTTTATAGCTATGCACGTAAAAAGTAAATGTTAGGAAACAATTGAGTTACAGAGGGTGTTGTGGAATGCAGTGATAGCTGAATTTTGAAACATCCTTGTAACTCTTATATTATTAATGTGATGAAGAAAAGCGTTTGCTTCTTATTTGGAATGGTCCTGTTGGTTGTTGTGGCTTGTTCGGGGGATCAGGTAAAAAGGGTTTCAAATGTACCTTATGAGACGGTGGTCGGCGGGCTTTACACCAGGATGCCGGGCGAAATGTATTGCGCGGGCGATTACTTGGTGTGGACAGATCCGTTTTCTACGGAAGGTTTCTTGCATGTGGTAGACCGGCATACGGGGTGTGAGCTTGCTGCGTGGGGGCGGATAGGCGGAGGGCCGGAGGAGTTTAATACGCCGTCGGTATCCTATACCCGTTCTCCTTATATCCAGGTGTATGACTTGAATAAACCTTTGTGTGCCACGTTGCAGGTAGAGCGTTGCGCTACAGATTCGGTTAACTTGATTGCCCGGTGGAGTCAAGTGGATTTGCAAGGCTATTTAAGTTGTTTGCAATTGGAAAATGACTTGATGCTGGCTTTCTCGCCGGAAGGCATGCGCCCGTTTGCCCTAATAGAGGACGGTAAAAAGAAAGATGAGTCAAGCGAGTTTCCCGTGGAGGGCGTGGCCAATGGCTTTGAAGCATTTCAAGGGAAGGTGGCGTACAATGCTTCCCGGGGGCGTTTGCTCTATTCCCTGTATACTTTCCCTTACATGGCGTTGTACAATTATCAGGACAGGCAGCTCGACTTGCTGCACCAGACCGGCGGGAAAGAAGGCTATACGGTGAAAAACGGGCAGCTGCTGACGGATGCAGATGCCCGGCGCGGGTTTCAGGACGTGGCATTGACCAAGGATTATGTGGTAGGGTTGCAGCGCGATGAAGCGGTGGAAGGGAAGGTGCCGGCCAATGTGCAGGGGCGCGACCCGAAGGCTTTGCCCCATTCGTTGTTTGTCTACGACGATAACCTGAAACTTGTGGTCGTTCTGAATTTGGACGTGCCTATCGTGCGGCTGTGTGGCGATGGCGATACCAACGAACTTTATGCTGTGGTGGTGAATCCGGAATACAGCATTGTGAAGATAAATCTGGAGTCTAAAGTCTCTCTTTAGCCTTCTAAAGTGGCTCATTAGCGTGCTAAAGAGCCACTTTAAGATGCGAAAAAAACATTGTAGCTGTCCGTTTTTTATTAACTTTGCCGCCGAAAGTAAAAATGAATGGTATGAAACGCAGCATAAAAATCATCGTGTCCTTGGTAGCAGCTTTGCTGGCGGCTGGCATTGTGGCTTACGTCTTGTATGGTAAGCGGGTGGACGAGTGGCGGCAGGTGGCGCATAAGGAACTAAAAGAGACGTTGCATGAATCGGCAGAGAAAGTGAATTTTGAACATTCCCACTATTTGAAAACTGACTCAATAGAGAATGATTCGTTAGTCAATGTCATTGTTCAAACAGAAAAAGAAGAGAACGTTTATCCACACTTCATATTGAAGGGTGGGCAAAATGTGGAGGAGGCTTCACCTTTGCGTACTATTCATTCCGTGTTGTATATGGAGGGGTTGCTTAGTGTGGATTCGTTGGAAAAGTCTTGGAATATTAGACTGTCGGAGAATCTTTTCCCTGGTAAAGGATTTTTGCGAATGTCGGTTTCCGGTGCCGCGGATAGCGTGATGAACTCTCGCGATGGTACTCCTGCGGCATTGGCAAGGGCAGATAGTCTTACTTACTATACCATGGGGTATGCTGACGAAATTAAAGTGACCGGTTGGGTTTCGCTTGTTCCTTGGCTGGCTTATGCCGTGGGCGATTGGTTATGGATTATTTCTCTTACCGTGTTGGTTGGAGGCTTGTGTATGCTTTGGCTGGAACGTGGTGTCGTTATTGCCAAGTTGCGAAAGAGGTTTTCACTGATAGAGCGGGTTCCGGTAAGGGTGGTAAGCGATTCGCATGTTCATCACTATGAGTTGGAAGATGGTACCTTTTTCGATAGGGAGCAGCGGACTTTGCAGAATGGGGAACGAACTACAGTGTTGTCAGTTCAAAATACCCTGTTGCTGGTCGCCCTTATAGAGGCTGAGGGAAACGCCTTGTCGATGGCCGAATTGTTCAATGAGTTGTGGCCGGACGGCAGTGGAAATGATGAAAAATTGCGGAAGGCTGTTGGCCGTTTAAGGAAAGAATTGTGTAAAGTATCGTCTTATACCATCGAAAATGAATTAGGCATTTACCGCCTGAAGCTGGTAGATTATCCGGCACCTGAGGCGGAAAATGCGTGACGTAAAGCCCTCGAGAAGCGTCTCTGGGGCTATGTCACGAGATTTCCGGGAAAAAACTTGTAGTTGAATTGTCTTTTTCAGAATTTTGTCACGTCCTTTCGCGAGAGAAGGAAGGATATGAATGCTTTATTTTATACTAAAAATTCTGAGATGAAAAAAAGAATCTTTTTGTTAGCAATGTTTGCGCTGATAGGTGGCGCAAGTTTTTACTATGCTCAACGGCAAGGCAAACAACCTGTGAGCGATTTAGTGCAAATGAATGTGGAGGCTTTGGCTGCTGGTGAAGGCGGTGTTTCTGCTCATTGCATTATGCAAGGGTGTTTGGATTGTCCCTATAGTTATGAGAAAGTGAAATACGTCTTTTCTGGCTACAGCCTGGAATAGAACGTAACGGCAAACTGTTTCTACAAGGAGATAGTATGTAATGTGACTGTAAACCCGATTAGAAGGAGCACCCGGCAAACTTTGATTGTTGGCGCAAGCACAAGTGCCGGGGTGCTCTGTAACCCCAAAGATGAAAGGAGGTACACGGCAAAGATAGTGCTTTTTGTTGAATAAGGCAATGCGGTTGCCTGTTCCGCTGAAAGGATAGATGCGGAAGACTTGGAATAAAACTGAATAACAAACATTAAAAACATATTTTAAAAATGAAAAAGATAATTAAGATTGCAATGGTGGCTGTAGTGGCTGCTGTTGCTGGCATGGGGATTTATTCCTCGCAAAAGGCTGATGCTACTTCGGATATTATGCTAGCCAATGTGGAAGCGTTGGCGCAAGGAGAAGGCGGTGGAGCAGTAAATTGCTGTGATAATTGTCCAGGTGGCTACTGTGGTGTATTTTATCCTGCAAACGGAAGTGGAACTGCAATAAAAATGTACTTCCGTTAATGATGATTTCTGATATTTACTGATTTCCTTAGAGAAGGGTGAGTCTATTTATTTATAGATTAACCTTTCTCTTTCTGAAAAGATAAAATTATATGCGTTATACATTCGTTTCATTTTTGATATTTTGTTTAATTGTGTTTTTTAGTATTGTCTCTTGCTCTAATTCAAAGAATGAATTATCATGGGGTAAATACTCGGAATCAGAATTGGAATTTCATCCATTTTATATTACTCCTTTGTTGGGAACCCCTTATAGCATTAATGTGATTGATAGTATATTAATTATTGCAGATAAAGTTGAAGATAAATCTTTGTTACTATATAATATGGGTGATTCGTCTTATGTGAGAACTTTATCCATAGGTAATGGGCCGGGTGAAATAATATTTCCTATAGATGTTAATGTTTCAATTCAAAGGAAATGTATAAATGCTTTTTTGAGACAAACTGGAGAACTCAGAGTGTATCCTTTGGACAGTTTATTAAAGGATGTAACATCAAAATATGAACGCGTGAATTTAGGTTTGGCGGATAGAGGAATGCAGATGTCAGAAGGATATGTTGCTTTAGGATTATATGAAGATGGTTTGTTGAGATTTTATAATAAAGACGGATCTTTAAAGCAAAAAGTAAATTTGTATGCTGAATATGGAATAGACAATGTGAGTGATTTGTATAGGCTTTTTCAAGGTTTATTATCTTTCAATGTATTAAATGAACGTCTTGCAATAGCTCCTTCTTTTGCTTCTAATGTTTTATTTTATCATTATGTAGATGGGCGTTGGGAGGAATATCGTAATTTCCAAGTCGGGGATGGAAGTTTTGAAGAGAAAATATTGAATAGAAGTGATTTAAGAATTCATAATGATGATATAAAACAAAGTATTTTCATATGTAGTGATAAAGAATATTTCTATTTATTATATGATGGGAATAGGACGGATGGAGATCAGAAAAAAAACTATCGTTCTATATTATGTTTTGATGCTTTGACATGCGAATTAAAACATGTATATAAAGTGGATTCAACAGTATGTAGCATTTGTGTTAATGATGGAAAAATGTATGCTCTGTTCATAGGGCGAGATGGAGAATATACAGTTGGGGTTGCGACTTTAAGTGGTTTATAAAATGAGATATTGGAGAATAGTTTATTGTTTTATATTTTATTTATGCTTGTCTTGTAGTGATAATAGACAGCTTAAATCTATCTATAATGAATGGTTTAATAAAGAAATAGTATTTCCTTCTCAAATGGATTTTATGATACAAGGCGAAGACTCTATAACATTTCCCATAGAAAGCGAATTTAGAATATTGACTCATGTAGATTCAACAGGTTGTCTTACTTGTAGGCTTAATTTGCCCTTGTGGAAAACTTTTATGAATGCAGTTGATTCGTTAGCAGATGATAGAGTACAATTCCTATATTTCTTGTCTCCTGTACATCTTAATGATATGATTACTAAATTGCAATTGTATGATTTTAATTATCCTGTATGTATAGACCTGAAAGATTCTTTGGGAATCTTGAATAATTTCCCCAAAGACGACGCTTTCAATACGTTTCTGTTGGATAAGGATAATAGAGTGATAGCCATCGGTAACCCCATCCATAACCCTAAAATTAAGGAACTCTACCTGAAAATCATCCAAGGACAACCGATAGGAGAAGAAAAGGAAACGATACAAACACAGGTGGCAGTGCCGGAAATATCTTTCACCTTTGGCGACTTCCCTTGGCAAGAAGCGCAGACGCATAGCTTTGAGGTGAAGAACACGGGTAACAAGCCTTTGGTAATACAAGATGTCACCACCTCATGCGGTTGCATCACTGTGGATTTTACCAAAGAACCCGTGCAACCGGGTGGCACGGCCATAGTGAAGGTGACGTATAAGGCCGATCGTGCGGAGTATTTCAACAAGACAATAACAATATACGGCAATGCGGAGCAGCTGCCGGTGCAGCTACATGTGGCGGGAAACGCGAAATAATGAAGAATGAAGAATTAAGAATGAAGAATTTTAGCGTAGAGACGTGGCGTGCCGCGTCTCCCGATTAGTGTGAATGACCTATATCAC
>CASELH010000013.1 GCA_949288715.1 uncultured Bacteroides sp.
CCTAAAAAACCATTTTTGTTCCTGATTTGTTTCTTGTTTCAGAAACAAAATTCATAAACTACTCATTTACAAATGGTTAAATAGTTGTATATTAAATTTTCCAGGTTTTCAATAACAAGAATAAAGCACAACGCTTCTTACAATTTCATACATAAAACAAAGAGTGCAACACCTTGCTTCTTTGGCTACAAAGCTATGAAAGTTTTGTGAGAAAAGAAAATTTTCAGTAGTAAAGAATAAATAAACTGCACGTTAACCTTAGCTCAACCATTATGAGTAAGTAGAGTTTCCACATTGCCCAAAAGAAAGTAGAAGACAAGTCCAACGAGATAACCGCCATACCCAAAATCCTTTCAGGCATAGATGTAGAAGATGCCGTTGTGCCTTGACGCCATGGGCATATAACGTGAGATAGCCGGGTTGATAGTCCAAACCAAAGGAAGCAAGAACGGGAATGTAAACATATTAAAATTCCTGCATTCTCCGCGCCAAAATCCATAAATGCTTACATGAAAAATCCTGATTATTCACCTTTCCTTACAAAAAACTCACTGAAAAGCATTCATAACCGCTTATAGCTCAATCTATTGCCGCAACAAATACAACTCAACTACGTACCACCTCCAACTCTCCTCCGATACAAGTCCGACACAAGTCCGATAATCCATCGGCGTATAGGATCGGAGGTGGACCGTAGGAAATACGGACATGTTTGGGAGGGAATAGAGGGATGATGGCCTTTGAAGCAGGTATTTTTGTAAACAATTCTTTTCTCAGGCCAATCTTTTGGAAAGAAATCCGTATCTTCGCACCGTTATGGAGACAACCGCGACACAGCTGCTCGACATCCACACGCACCACCTGCCCCCCGTGCCGGGCACGGCCATCGTCAGCGTGTGCCCCCCGGATTTCCGCCCGGAGGCGGGACACCTCTACTCCGTGGGCCTGCACCCGTGGCGCTTGGGCGAGGAGGGGCAGACGCTGGACGCACTGGAGGCCGCCCTGCGCCATCCGCAAGCCGTGGCCGTGGGCGAGGCGGGGCTGGACCGACTGGCGAAGGCACCCCTCACAGAGGTGCAAATCCCCCTCTTCGAGGCGCAGGCACGGCTGGCGGACGAACGGGGGCTGCCGCTCATCATCCACCTGGTGCGCTGCACCGCCGAGTTGCTGGCCTCTCGCCGCCGCCTCAGGCCCCGGGTGCCGTGGGTGGTGCACGGATTCCGGGGCAAACCCCAGCTGGCTGCCGAACTGCTGCGCCACGGGCTATGCCTCTCCTTCGGCGAACACTATCAGGCAGATGCACTGCGCATCACGCCTACCGACCGTATGTTTCTGGAGACAGACGAAAGCACCGCGCCCATCGGCACCCTGTGCCAACGCGCCTCCGCCCTGCTTGGCTCCCCCGTGCAAAGTCTGCGGCAAACCCTTGCGGAGAATGCGGCAAAGTGCTTCTTTTCCGGCAAAAACTTTGCATCTTCGCAGAAAGGTCGTATTTTTGCCCCGAAATTCGATTAAACCTATAATCATTCGATGAATTTTGTAGAAGAACTTAGATGGCGTGGCATGCTCCACGACATGATGCCGGGCACTGAAGAACTCCTGGCAAAAGAACAAGTGACGGCCTACATCGGCTTCGACCCCACGGCAGACTCGCTGCACATCGGACACCTGTGCAGCGTCATGATTCTGCGCCACTTCCAGCGCTGCGGGCACAAGCCCCTGGCCCTCATCGGCGGCGCAACGGGCATGATTGGCGACCCCTCGGGCAAGTCGCAAGAGCGCAACCTGCTGGACGAGGAAACCCTGCAACGCAACATGGCGGGCATGAAGAAGCAGCTGGCCAAGTTCCTGGACTTCGACTCCGACGCGCCCAACCGCGCCGAACTGGTGAACAACTACGACTGGATGAAGGACTTCACCTTCCTGGACTTCGCACGCACCGTGGGCAAGCACATCACCGTGAACTACATGATGGCCAAGGACAGCGTGAAGAAGCGCCTCAACGGCGAGGCACGCGACGGCCTGTCGTTCACCGAATTCACCTACCAGCTGCTGCAAGGCTACGACTTCCTGCACCTCTACGAGACCAAGGGCTGCAAGCTGCAGATGGGCGGCAGCGACCAGTGGGGCAACATCACCACCGGTGCCGAACTCATCCGCCGCACCAACGGCGGCGAGGTCTTCGCCCTGACCTGCCCCCTCATCACCAAGGCCGACGGAGGCAAGTTCGGCAAGACGGAGAGCGGCAACGTGTGGCTCGACCCGCGCTACACCTCGCCCTACAAGTTCTACCAATTCTGGCTCAACGTGAGCGACGAAGACGCCGCCCGCTACATCAAGATATTCACCGCCCTCTCCCGCGAGGAGATTGAAGCCCTCACCGCCGAGCACCAACAGGCACCCCACCTGCGCGTGCTGCAAAAGCGCCTGGCACAGGAAGTCACCGTCATGGTGCACAGCCAGGAAGACTACCAGGCAGCCGTCGAGGCCTCCAACATCCTCTTTGGCGGCGGCACAAGCGACGCCCTCAAGAAGCTGGACGAACAGACGCTGCTCTCCGTATTCGAGGGCGTGCCTCAGTTTGAAATCTCGCGCGATGCCCTCGGCGCAGGCGTGAAGGCCGTCGACCTCTTTACCGAGCAGGCAGCCGTGTTCCCCTCCAAGGGCGAAATGCGCAAGCTGGTGCAAGGCGGAGGCGTGTCGCTGAACAAGGAGAAACTTACCGCCTTCGACCAGGTAATCACCACGGACGACCTGCTGGACGGCAAGTACCTGCTGGTGCAACGCGGCAAGAAGAACTACTACTTGCTCATCGCCAAGTAACAGGAAAGAAACATTTCCAAAAGATCATACATATTTTCAAGGGAGGTCTGCGCTGCGACAGCGCGGGCCTTTTTCATGCTTATACAACCACTTTTCTACGCCTAAGGAAGAAAAAAACAAAGAAAAGCTTGCAAGTGTCCCGTCAATGCCTTACCTTTGCACCGCTTTTTAACAGAAAGCCCCAAAGTTTGGACTATGGTGTAATGGTAGCACAACAGGTTTTGGTTCTGTTTGTCCTGGTTCGAATCCGGGTAGTCCAACGCAGAAAGAGCCGCCAAACATTCGTCGTTTGAGCGGCTCTTTCTTTTATACCTGCCTGCAAAGACGGGCTTAACTCCAATCAAACCATCGCTTATGAAATTCATCTCCTGGAATGTGAACGGACTGCGCGCCTGCAAGGACAAAGGCTTTGCCGACGCTTTCAAGGCACTCGATGCCGACTTCTTCTGCCTGCAAGAGACCAAGATGCAGGCCGGACAACTGGACTTGCCCTTTGACGGCTACACCTCTTACTGGAACTACGCCGAAAAGAAAGGCTACTCGGGCACGGCCATCTACACCCGCCACCAGCCCCTCGGCGTGACCTACGGCATAGGCCGCGAAGAGCATGACAAGGAGGGGCGCGTCATTACCCTCGAAATGCCCGCATTCTTCCTGGTAACGGTCTACACGCCCAACTCGCAGGACGAACTGCGCCGGCTGGACTACCGCATGACGTGGGAAGACGAGTTCCGCCAGTACCTGCTCGCGCTGGATGAGCGGAAGCCCGTCGTCGTGTGCGGCGACCTGAACGTGGCCCACCAGGAAATCGACCTGAAGAACCCCAAGACCAACCGACGCAACGCGGGCTTCACCGACGAGGAGCGCGCCAAGTTCAGCACGCTGCTCGCCTCGGGCTTCACTGATACGTTCCGTTACTTCTATCCTGAGCAGAAGGACATTTACTCGTGGTGGTCATACCGCTTCCGCGCCCGCGAGAAGAATGCAGGCTGGCGCATAGACTACTTCCTGGTGTCCAACCGCCTGCAACCCCAGCTGGCCGGCGCCGCCATCCACACGGATATCTATGGCTCGGACCACTGCCCGGTAGAGGTGGACATCAACCTGTAATCACCAGTCATCCGTACGGAAGGGCACGGCCGGAAGGTCGTTGCCCCCAATCAGTGTGCCCGGCATAAAGTCGCGGAAGCAATAGCGCACGGCCACCGGCTTCTCCACCTGCTTGGAGGAGACCACCAGCTCATTGGTCTGCCAATGCAGCCACACGCTGTCTGCCGGGTGGGACACGCGGTCCTCGCCCGCCAGCTCAAATCCCCGAATGTCATAGTTGCGGCAAATGCCCATCTCCAGGTGGTCGAACATCACCCAGGCCTCGCGGCCCTTCACCGTCCACGACTTGTATTGCGGGCCGAAGCAGCACACTTGTTTCTTGCCATACGTCAGGTTCAGCGCCAGGTAGCTGAGGCGATGGCCCACGGGCTTCTTGTGGCGCGGATGGATGTTGTAGCGTTCATACGGCTCGGCAAGGTTGTTGGTGGACACCATGGCGCTGTTGGGAATGAGGCTCTGCGCCCGGAACTGGGCTTCGCGCAAGCGGGCACCGTTGGCCTGGTCGCCGCTGCCGTAGTCGTAGGGGGCAATCTCCACGAAGTAGAAGGGTATCTGCTCCTGCTCCATCTCCCCGCGCCAATGCTGCACCATGGTGGCCAGCCGCTCGGCATACGTCTGATAACTGCTTACGTTGCTACAGCCTTGATACCAGATGATGCCCTTCACCGTGTAGTGGCGCACGGGGCTGAACATGCCGTTGTAGGCCAGCATGGGGCGCTCGTAGTCGGGCTGCACGCGGGCTATGGAGGCGCTGTCGGTGGGCACGTCGGGATAGGCCTCGAGAATGTCGCGGGGCAACCAGCTCTCTACCTTGGAGCCGCCATATGCGCAGTTCACAATGCCCACGGGCACATGCAGGGCGCGGCTCAAGTTGGAGGCGAAGTAGAAAGCCGTGGCGCTGAACTCCATCACGTCGGCAAAATCTTGCGTCGTCATCCAGCGGCCGGCGCAATCCTCCTGGGGCGCATAGCTCTGCCGGATGGGCACGTTGAACATGCGCACGCCCTTGTCGGTCTGCGCGGCGGCAATGGCGTCATCCAGTCCGTCTTGCACGGGGCATCCGGCAAAGCCCTTGAGAGGCATCTGCATGTTGCTCTGCCCCGAGGCCAGCCACACCTCACCCACCAGCACGTTGCGCACGGCAAGGGGTCCCTCGCCGTCGTCGAAGGTTATGTCGTAGGGCGTATATCCTGCCTCGGGCGTGGCCAGGCGGATGGTCCATCGGCCCGTGTCGTCGGCATGGCAGAGGGACGTCTGCCCGCTCCACGAGGGGGTGACGCGCACGGTGGAGCGCGGCGTGGCCCACCCCCACAGCTTCACATCGGCCTGTTGTTGCAGCATCATGTTGTCGGCCACCAGCGCGGGCAGCTTCACTTTGGCGCCCAAAGTCGTAGCGGCGCAAAGCAAGAGGAGAGATAAAAGAGTTTTCCGTTTCATGAAATAATTTTGTATATTAAGTTGTTAAATAAGAGTAATCTATTGGTCACTTCATGGCAAAATAGTACTTTTGCGGCAGAATCATCACCCAAAGGGTGAAGGATATGGCGAGAGACGTGTTCTTCCAGTCGCATTGCCTAAAGTTGCGTACCTCACTTGCGAAGTGAGGTTTTTTTGTTTTTATATGCCTTATACTCACTTCTGAACCTTCCTTGTTCAATGTCGTCTACGCAATATCCTGTCACCAGGAACAAGTCTGGTCGCTCCTCACGCAAAATCACGATGTATTTCTTTTCCTCATACCATAACAGTATGTTATTATGCCCTTTCGCATCATTTTTTTCAAATCTTTTAATTAAGGAGTGCTCATGGCACTCTATGATGGTGCGCACCCAATGAATTTTGTTTGCCCGGTCTTTATCATACTGCCTTTTACCCGTATAACAATTTTTCCGCGTCACAAGGTGGTCAAACGTTTTCTGCTTGCCAACAAAACATCCCTCTCTCCTATCCTTCACAATATCTCTATTGACCACGACTTTTTTCCCCTCGAAATACACTTCGTTACGTACAAAATCATCCAGATAAATGCCGTATATCCGAAACAGTTGTTCTTTGCTGGGAGCTGAGGCATCCAAATCCTCAAACAAATCCTCCAATTCTTCCAGTTCCATATCGCCTTCTGTTTATTTTGCCAACTGGAAATCCCAAATCCGAAATTTCTTTTCCCACGGAGGAGTACTTTCGGTGATAGAGTACCCGGACTTTTGTTCTATATAGTCTATAATATCATTTTTCACCCTACTTGTTTTCGGTATATCATTACGCTGTTTATACACGATAGCGCCGATAAAAAAATCGGCTAATTGTATAAACTGGTTTTCTTCCGAACGTATATTCTGGAAGTGCACATATTTTCCCTTTCCACACACTTTCTCCAGCACCTCCGACAGTTTATCAAGCCTGGCCTTTCCTTGGCAATCCTTGATATCCATATAAACCTTGTAGGCATTTTGGCTTTGATAATCCCTAATCAGGTAAAACATCGTTTTGTAATAGAATATATTGTGATCGCCCTTATTATAGCGTTCGTTATTGATGTTTTCCTTATGCTTGATAAGCAATACCCTGAAGCTTAATGCATTCTGACGAAAAAAGAAGTCTATCAACTCTTTGTACAAAGCCATGCGCGAGGCCGACACTTTATTCCACTTCAACTCCGTAGGCGAGTGATGCAACAACTTTATTTCCTTTATCTTAGCCGCAATCCTCTTCCATGATGTCTCTTCCACGTAAACAGCTCCCACACACATCACCGGCATCCGGTCGCCCTCCAAGTGACAGCTTTCATCTATATAAATTCTCCTGATATCAGCCATGTTTAATGTATACTAAAGAACAGAGGCAAAAATACACTTTTTTTGCCCACCATCTTCCGCCTGCCGGCAAAAACAAGCGATTTCATACCCGCATTGGCGACATTCCATCACCGCCCCACAGCCCGGCCGGGCACGCGCCTCCCTCCAACCCCCTACCCGGTTTGTCCGCTCTTTTTCCGTTCCATAGGGCCGAAGCCCGACCGAAGGAGTACCGAATGGGGTACGAGTGGGGTACGAATGGGGTGGGGAGAGGAGGTGTAAGGATTCTTGCCGAAGGGAGGCGGGCATGGCAATCGCGACACAGAGGGCGACACAAAGACCTTTTGCTATGAAAGGACGTTAATAATCGCCCTCTGCGCCACGGGTTTCGGAGGGAAATCACTATCTTTGCGCCTTGAACGTAAAAATTGCTTTCATCCAGATGAAACAGTACAAGACGATAAACAACCTCATGGGGTGGATTACCTTCCTCATAGCGGCCACGGTATACTGCATGACCATTGAGCCGACTGCCAGTTTCTGGGACTGCCCCGAGTTCATCACCACAGGCTACAAGCTGGAGGTAGGCCACCCGCCCGGGGCGCCGTTCTTCATGCTGGTGGCCAACTTGTTCTCGCAGTTTGCCTCGGACGCGTCGGAGGTGGCGCGGATGGTGAACTACATGAGCGCGCTGATGAGCGGGGCGTGCATCTTGTTCCTGTTCTGGACCATCACGCACCTGGTGCGCAAGCTGGTGGTGACGGATGAGGGCAACATCAGCGGGGGGCAGACGGCTGTCATCATGGGTTGCGGCCTGGTGGGCGCGCTGGCTTATACGTTCAGCGACACGTTCTGGTTCTCGGCCGTGGAGGGCGAGGTGTATGCCTTCTCATCGCTGTTCACCGCCATCGTGTTCTGGCTGATACTGAAGTGGGAGGATGTGGCCGACCAACCGCACAGCGACCGCTGGCTGGTGCTCATTGCCTACCTGACGGGACTCAGCATAGGCGTGCACCTGCTCAACTTGCTTTGCCTGCCTGCCATCGTGCTGGTATATTACTATAAGAAGGTTCCGGGTGCCAATGCCAAGGGGTCGCTGCTGGCGCTGCTGGGCTCGGCGGTGCTGGTGGCGGTGGTGCTGTATGGCATCGTGCCGGGCATCGTGAAGGTGGGCGGATGGTTTGAACTGCTGTTTGTCAACACGCTGGGCATGCCGTTCAACACGGGCGTCATCGTGTACATCCTGGTGCTGGCGTCGGCGCTCATCTGGGGCGTGTACGAAAGCTACCAGAATCGCGACAAGCTGCGCATGGCCCTTTCGTTTATCCTCACCATAGCCCTGCTGGGCATTCCCTTCTATGGGCACGGGGCCAGTGCAGTGGTCATAGGGCTGATAGTGATAGCCCTGCTGTGGCTCTACCTCAATCCCAAGACACAGGCAAGCATCAAGGAGAAGTGGCGCGTCAGCGCGCGCACGCTCAACACGGCGCTGCTGTGCACCATGCTTATTGTGGTGGGGTATTCGTCGTACGCGCTCATCGTCATCCGCTCTACAGCCAACCCGCCCATGGACCAGAACTCGCCTGAGGACATCTTCACGCTGGGCGAATACCTGGGACGCGAGCAGTATGGCACACGCCCGCTGTTCTACGGGCCTGCCTACTCCTCGAAGGTGGCGCTCGACGTGAAGGACGGCTACTGCGAGCCGCGCATCAAGTACAACGGCACCAAATTCATCCGCAAGGAGAAGGCCTCGCCCGACGAAAAGGACAACTACATCGAAGTGCCGGGACGCATAGAGTATGAGTACGCGCAGAACATGCTGTTCCCCCGCATGTACAGCAGCCTGCACACCTCGCAATACCTGGCCTGGCAGGACATCAAGGGCCACGACGTGCCCTACGACCAGTGTGGCGAGATGGTGATGGTGAACATGCCCACACAGTGGGAGAACATCAAGTTCTTCTTCTCCTACCAACTGAACTGGATGTACTGGCGCTACTTCATGTGGAACTTTGCCGGAAGGCAAAACGACATACAGGGCAGCGGCGAGATAGAGCATGGCAACTGGATAACGGGCATCGACTTCATAGACAAGTGGCTGGTGGGCGACCAGACCCTGCTTCCCCAAGAGCTGAAGGACAACAAGGGGCACAACGTGTTCTACTGCCTGCCCCTGTTGTTGGGCATCATAGGACTGTTGTGGCAGGCCTACCGCGGAAGGCGGGGCGTGCAGCAGTTCTGGGTGGTGTTCTTCCTGTTCTTCATGACGGGCATCGCCATTGTGCTCTACCTTAACCAGACGCCTTCGCAGCCGCGCGAACGTGACTATGCCTACGCCGGGTCGTTCTATGCCTTTGCCATCTGGATAGGCATGGGCGTGGCCGGGCTGACCCAACTCGTCAACAAGCTGGCCAGCAAGCAATCGAGCAAGGACTGGACGCCCGAGCAGCGGGAAGCCTGGAGCCACGGCACGTGGATGCCCGACCTTCGTCCGGCTCTGCCCGTCGCCGTCGTGGTGTCGCTGCTGTGCCTGCTGGTGCCCATACAGATGGCCAGCCAGACGTGGGACGACCACGACCGCAGCGACCGCTACATGGCACGCGACTTTGGCTACAACTACCTGATGTCGCTGCAAGAGGGCGGCAATCCCGTTATCTTTACCAACGGAGACAATGACACCTTCCCCCTGTGGTACGGGCAAGACACCGAGGGCTTCCGCCCCGATGCGCGCACCTGCAACCTGAGCTACCTGCAGACTGACTGGTACATCGACCAAATGCGCCGCCCTGCCTACGACTCGCCCTCGCTGCCCATCACTTGGAACCGCTCGGAGTATGTGGAGGGCACCAATGAATACATCCCCGTGCGACCCGAGTTCAAGCCCAGCATCGATGCCCTCTATGCCGAGGGACGCAAGCAGGCACTCAACGGCAACCCCGAGGCGTTGGTAAACGTGCAGAAGGAGTTTGGCGAGAATCCCTATGAACTGAAGAACATCTTGAAGCACTGGGTGCGCAATCCCAAAGACCAAGACCTGAAGGTGATTCCCACCGACAGCATCGTCATCAAGGTGGACAAGGAGACCGTGCGCCGCAGCGGCATGCTCATTCCCGGCGACAGCATCCCCGACTACATGACCATCTCCCTCAAGGGCAAGCAAGCCCTGTACAAGAGCGAGCTGATGATGCTGGAAATGCTGGCCGAGTCCAACTGGGAACGCCCCCTGTACATAGCCGTCACCGTAGGCACCGAAAACCAGCTGAACATGGGCAACCACCTCATCCAGGAGGGTCTGGCCTACCGCTTCACTCCCTTTGACACCAACAAGACGGGCGTGAAGGTGGATAGCGAGAAGATGTTCGACAACCTGATGCACAAGTTCAAGTACGGCGGCGTGGACAAGCCGGGCATCTACATCGACGAGAACGCCATGCGCATGTGCCACACGCATAGACGCATCTTTGCCCAGCTGGTACAGCAGCTGCTGGCCGAAGGCAAGAACGACAAGGCACAACAGGCGCTGGAGTATGCCGAAAAGGTATTGCCCCCCTACAACATCCCCTACGACTGGCAGAACGGTGCCGCGCAGCTGGCCGAAGCCTGGTATCGCCTGGGCAACCAGAAGAAGGGCGACGAAATCATCCGAGCCCTGGCCGACAAGGCCGTGGAGTACTGCACCTGGTACCTCAGTCTGGACGAGCGGCGCTTCATGCTCTCCGTCAGCGAACTGGAATACAACTGGGCGCTGCTCGATGCCGTAGTGAAGGTGATGAGGCAATACCAGTCGCCCTTGGCGGACATCTACACGCCCAAGGTAGACGAGATATACAACCTCTACATGGAAAGGATGGAATAAACACGCAGACCCTACTATGCTGATTGAACAACCTCCCACACTGCTCCGGAAGCTGTATCCCGGAGCGCTGTGGCGGATGAATCCCGACGAACGGGCCGTCTACCTCACCTTCGACGACGGCCCCATCCCCGAAGTCACCCCCTGGGTACTCGGGCTGCTGGAGCAGTATGGCGTGAAGGCCACCTTCTTCATGGTGGGCGACAACATACGCAAGCACCCCGACGTGTTCCGCCAAGTAGTGGAGCAGGGGCACCGCATCGGCAACCACACGTTCAACCACATCCGCGGATTTGAGAACACCTTCAAAAGCTACCTCACCAACACCGACAAGGCGCAGCAATACATGCACGAAGCCTGCTCCGCACAGCCCGACCGGCTGGAGCAGGCACTGCAACCGTTGCTGTTCCGCCCGCCCCACGGACACATGACGTGGGGCCAGTACATGGTGCTGAAGAAGCACTACCGCATCGTGATGTGGGACCTCGTGACGCGCGACTACAGCCGCAAGCTGCGCCCGCCCCAGGTGCTGGCCAACGTGATGCGCTACGCCCGCAACGGCTCCATCATCACCTTCCACGACTCGCTGAAGTCGTGGAACAACGGCAACCTGCCCTACGCCCTGCCCCGTGCCATCGACTTCCTGCGCGAAGAGGGCTACGCATTTAAGCTGCTATAAACCAAGGCTTAGTAGCGTTGAAACGCCCGCTTGGTAGTGATACTACGCTACCGGGCGGGCGTTCCTACGCCAGCGGGAGAGCTATACTACGCCACCGCCTCAAGGCACCTCGCTGAACGAAGGCTCGTAGACAGCCTCGAGCAGACGGTCGAAAACGCTCAGGTCCTGGATAATCATGTCGGGCACGGGATGGCTGGTACGCGCCGTCTCCAGGTCCGTCTCGCCGGAAAGCACCAGCACGCCCAAGGCCTCCGCCCGGTAAGCCATCAGCAAGTCCGTGTAGATGCGGTCGCCCACCATGGCCACTTGCGAGGGCTGCAGGCCGTAGCGCTTCATCACGCCGTTCAGCATGCGCGGGTCGGGCTTGCCCACCACCACGTCGGGTATGCGTCCGGTGGCATGTTCCAGGCTGTGGCAGATGGAACCGCAGTCCACCAACACCGTCTCCAGGTCGGTGGGACACACCTTGTCCGGATTGGTAGCCACGTAGAATTTCCCCTGCTTTATCCACCAGGCCGCGCGGCACAGCCGGCTATAGTCCAGCGTAAGGTCGAAGCTCACCAGCACGGCGTCGGGCTCGTCCAGGCTGCTGTCGGCCGTGGAGCGGAACCCTGCTTCTTCAAACTCCCTTATCATGCTGGGCGTGCCCAGTATGAAGAGGCTCTTCACCTCGGGACGCTCGCTCCGCAGGAAGTCTATCGTGGCTTGCGCCGAGGTGTAGAAGTCGCCTTCCGAAGCCTCCACGCCCATCTTGCGCAGGTGCACCACGTAGTCGGCCACACTCTTCGAGGGGTTGTTCGTCAGGAACGAATAGCCTATGCCCAGCTCCTTCAGCCTGGCCAGGAAGGGATTGGTGAAGGGGAACAGCGTGTGCCCGTTGTAGATGGTGCCGTCCATATCCAGCGCCACGTGCTTTATCTGCCTCAACCGCCTCGACAAGGCCCTCATGCCCGCCGCCGGCGGCAAATAAATACCGTTGATAACCTCCATGCTACTTCTCCTCCTTTCCGTATCCGTCAGCCTTGGCAGGCCATGCCAGGATGAAGGCAGCCGTGCCCGCCAGGGCTATGATAATCAGCACACCGATGGCATAGTTCCACCCGAACGACTCGACCAGCAGCCCCAGTCCCCAGCCCGAAAGGATGGTGCTGGCGTAGCCAAACAGCCCCGTGAAGCCCACAGCCGTGGCCGCCGCCTGCTTTGTGGCCAGATTGGCCGCGGCAATGCCCACCAAGGCCTGCGGGCCGTAGATGCAGAAACCGGCCGCACCCAGCACCAGGGTGGCCAGCCAGATAGGCGGCGCATCCATCGCCCAAAACAGCCCGATGAACACCGTGGCCGCCGCCATGCACACCACGCACGTGCGCGGCCCGCGGCCTCCAAACACGCGGTCGGTGGCCCAGCCTGCCGCCAGCATGCCCAGGATGCCCGACACCTCGAAGGCGGCCACCATCCAGCCGGCATGCTCTATGTTGACGTGCTTCCACTCGCTGAGCAGCGTGGGGCCCCAGTCGAGCACGGCATAGCGCACGGTATATACGAAGAAGTTGGCTATGGCAATAATCCAGATGTAGGGGTTGCCGAAGACCTTCTTCCTCACAATCTGCTTGAAGGCCTTGTCCTCCGGCTCCTGCTGCGGCTCGGAGGCGACCCGTATTTCGGGCAAGCCCACGGACTTAGGCGTGTCGCGCAAAGCAAACCACAGGTAGACGGCTCCCAGCAGCGCCACAATAGATGGCAGGAAGAAACACCAACGCCAGCCCAAGCCCACCACGTAGCCGCAAAACACCACCACGATGCCCGCGCCGATGGAGTGTGAAGTATTCCAGATGGACATCTTGGTGGCCAACTCGGTAGGCGGAATCCAGTGCGTCAGCAGGCGTGCACAGGGCGGAAAGCCCATGCCCTGAAACCATCCGTTCAGCATCCACACGATGCCAAACACCAATACGGCCGCGCTGAACCCGAACACAATGTTGCACACGGCGGACAACACCAGACCCGTCACCATGAAGTAACGGGCATTGACGCGGTCGCCTATGAAGCCGTTGGCAAACTTCGACACCCCGTAAATCAGCCCATGCAGGGTAAGGAACAAGCCCAGGTCGGTCTTCGTGATGCCCAAGTCCTCCTGCATGCCGGGCATGGCTATACTCAGATTCTTGCGCACGAAGTAGAACAACGCATAGCCTATCATGCTGGCAATGATGGTGCGACGCTGCCAGTACTTGAAGCGCTTGCTCTCTTCGGCGGACAAGCTTTGGTAAAAACTGTTATTACTCATCTGTCTAATGTTTTATACGTTGATACAAAGAGGGAGACGGTGGCATCTCCCCGTGTCATCCTATCGAAAACTGAAGAAGCGTCCGTCAAATCTCCCAAATGCCTCCTTTGCCAAACAGGGCGTCGAGCCAGCGGTCCATGTAGCCGGTGCGCACAGCGAGGTCGAGCACCGTAAAGCGCCGGCGGATGTACTGCGCCCGCACGAACGAATCGCGCAAGCGCCGGCGGCTGATGCCTATCTCCTCGGGCTCGGTGGGTGCACCCACCAGCTGCAGGCGTTGCTTCACCTCCTTGTAGGGCAACAGCTGGTCGGACAGGCGCTGGCGTATCTGCGGCCAATAGTCCTTCAGTTGCTGTAGCTGGGCGGCAAGCTGCTGGCGGATCACTGCCTTGGCACGGGTTTCCTGCACGCCGATGTCCGGGAAGTCGGTGCCCTTGAACATCTCGCGGGCACGTGCTTCTATCTCTTCGTCGGAAGGCCAGCGGTCGCAGCAGGCCTCCACGTCGAGGTTCTCGAACGACGTGTTCAGCACCTGCTCGTAGAAGGCCGTGACAGCCAGCATGCCTATGCTGACCTGGAAGCCATGGGACACCGTCTGCCCATGGTTCAAGTGATGCTCCATGTTCCACAGATGGCTGAACTGGTGCTCTGCGCCCGAGGCCGGACGGCTCGACTTAGCCCACTGCATGGCAAATCCGCCCAGCATCAGCCCCTCTATCAGCTGCTCGATGGCGCGTGCATCGCCCCGGCGAGCGCCTTCAGGGTCAGCCAGGGCATCCTTCAACCCATCCTGCACGATGGCCCATGCCTGGTTGTCGATGGGCTCCACGCCCATCCAGTCGGCCAGTATCCAGTCGGCTCCGGCAGTGAGTTTGGCAAACAGGTCGGCATAGCCCGAAGCCGTCATCTGAGCGGGGGCATGGCGGATGATGTCTATATCGGCCAGCACCGCCTGCGGAGCCGGACAGCTGAACGTCTGCTTGGCACCGTCCTTCGTGATGGAGGCACCGAAAGCCGTGTAGCCGTCCATGGAGGCGGCGGTGGCCACCGTCATGTAGCGGCGGCCGGCCAGGTGCGAGGACAGCTTCGTAAGGTCGTTGATGGTGCCCGAGCCCACGGCCACCGGAATGGCGTCATTGCCTTTCAGGAAGTCCGTCAGACGGTCGACATAGTCGTAGCGGGCATACAGCCCGGGGTCGGTAAAGACGAAGGGCGGCAACTGGCTGATGCCAGCGGCCTGCAAAGCCTGCTGCACCCGGCTTCCGGCTACACGGTAGGTGGTGGCGTCGGCCACGATGGCCGCCGTCCGACCGGGAAACTGCGCGGCAAACAGGCTGCCCGTCTCGCCGACGATGCCGCTGCCTATGCGCAGAGCCTTCGTGTCGCTGGCGGCTTGCAGGGCTTTCTCCACCCGCGAGAGGCCGGCCGTGCGGTCCGGGGTCTGCATATAACTGTCTTTTATCGCTTTGTACAGGGCTTCGATGACCGAAGCGTCCAATGTCAGGGTTATTTTAGCGCTTTCCATACTTCTGTAGGTATATCGGTTTCTATTATGTCGGGATGTTTGCTTATCTCCTGCCGGTAGGCGGCGGCACGTTCGGCCTCCGCAGGCAGGCGGTCGTGGGTGGGCGCCACGGATATCATGCAACGCACACCCAGGCGGTGCAGCCGCTCTACGATGGCGCGGTTGGAGTCGTCGATGGTGGGACCCACGTAGGCTATCATGTTCTGCCAGGGCACGCCGGAGATGGCCATGTCCTCAAACTCGGCCTCGTTGCGCATGAAGGCCGACAGCATAATGCCGGGCAGGCGGTCGTAGTAGTAGCGCGCCTGGGCGCCGGTGTGCACCGTGAGCATGACGTGGTCTTCGGCCTTGTGCTTGCGAATGAGGGCGACAATGCGCTCCAGGGGCACGTCTTTCTTGTCGAGGTTGATGACGGTGCGGCCTTTGCTCCACACGATGGCTTCTTCCAGGGTGGGGATGCGGCAGGAGGTGACGCGGCCGTCATAGTCCTTGAGGCGCACATCCTGCAGCTCGTCCCAAGTGTAGTCGGCAAGCCGGCCGGAGGCAGTGGTGGTGCGGTCCAGGGTAGCGTCGTGCATCAGCACGACGACGCTGTCCTTCGTGAGGCGGGGGTCAATCTCAAAGAAGGCAGGCAGCCGGCGCAACACGTTTTCGAACCCCTCGATGGAGTTTTCGGGAAAACCCTTCTCGCGCCCGCCACGATGGCCGCTCACCAGGATGCTGCCGTCGGCTTTGTAGCGGAAGTATTCGTGCACTGTGGTGCTATCGGCGGCCGGAAGCCGGTGTGCGTCGCCGCCTTCGCCTACAGGCGCCTTCATCTGGCAGGAGGCCAGGGCCGACAGGCACAGCATGCTGAGTTGTAAAAGTCTGAGCGTTGTGTTCATTGTTCATCAGGTTATGGTTATTTCATGGGTTTATTGTCTCGTCTTGGCAGGGCCATGCCCGGGGGTAGTACAGCCCGCTTCCTGGCGTTGGAAGGCCAGCGCGGTAGCGTAGTATCGCCAGCGCGGTAGCGTTCCAACGCTACCAAGAGGCTGTGGCATAGCGTGTTGCGGAGGACCGGGCTTACAGCACGTAGCCCTTGGCCAGCTCCACGAAGTCGTGCGCCTGTTGGCGCTGCCACTCCTCGGTCTTGCCGGCCTCGCGGGCCATGATGGCTGCCACCTTGGGTGCCATGGCCATGGCGGCGCGGGCGTCGAGGAAGAGGGCGCGCACGCGGCGTGCCAGCACGTCTTCCACCGTCTCGGCCATCTCCTCGCGCACGGCCCAGGCCACGTGGGCACCGGTAAAGGTGTAGCCGGGATGCAGGGGGGCGGCGTATTCGGCACACTCCTGCTCCAGCTGCCTGATGTGGGCCGCGTCGCTGCCATACACGTAGTTCCACGACGTGTCGCCCGTGGGCTTGGCGTAGCCATGTACCTTGAGGTGCTTGGTGACGCACTCCCGGCGGGGCAGGCCGGCCATCTCCATACCTATATTAATGGCGTCTTCGGCCATTTCGCGGTAGGTAGTCCACTTGCCGCCCGTAATGGTGAGCAGGCCCGAAGGCGAGCGGTATATCTTGTGGTTGCGGGATATTTCCTTGGTCTTCTTGCCGTCGGCATCAGTAGGCGCAGCCAGCGGGCGCAAGCCGGCAAACACGGCCAGCACGTCGGCACGCGTGGGCTTCTGCTCCAGGTATTGGCCGGCCTGGTCCAGTATGAAGTCCACCTCGCTGTCCAGGGCTCGGGGCTCCAGGGTCTCTTCGTCGAGCGGAGTGTCGGTGGTGCCCAGCACCACCTTGCCGTGCCAGGGCACGCCGAAAAGCACGCGGCCGTCCTTCGTCTTGGGAATCATCAGCGCCGAGTTTCCGCCCAAAAACTTGCTGTCCACTATGAGGTGCACGCCCTGGCTGGGGCGTATCTTCTTCCGCACCTCGGGGGCATCCATCTGCATGATGTTGTCGGCAAACACGCCGGTGGCATTGACAAAGAGCTTGGCGCGGATGGTGTAGTGCTCGCCGCTCAACTGGTCGACCGCCTCCACGCTGCACAGCTTTCCGTCGGCGCCCTTATTCAGGCTGATTACTTTTACATAGTTCAGGCACAGCCCGCCGTGGTCTACCAGCGTCTGCGCCAAGGTGATGGCCATGCGTGCGTCGTCAAACTGCCCGTCGTGGTACACCACCCCGCCCCGCAGGCCTTCGTGCCTGATGCCAGGAATTTCTTTCTTCACCGTCCGCTTGGGCAAGGGCAGCGAGCGCCCCAGGCCCAACCGCCCGGCCAGCACGTCGTAACACGTCAGCCCCACGGTGTAAAAGGCCTGCTCCCACCAGCGGTAGTTGCCTATGATGAAGCGCATGTCTTTCACCAGGTGGGGCGCGTTCTGCCGCATGCGGCCGCGCTCGTGCAGGGCGCCAATCACCATCTGCACATCGCCCTGCGCCAGGTAGCGCACCCCACCGTGCACCAGCTTGGTGCTGCGGCTCGAAGTGGCCTTGGCAAAGTCGTGCTGCTCCAGCAAAATGGTTTTATACCCACGGCAAGCCGCATCGACGGCCGTCCCCAATCCGGTGGCACCGCCGCCTATCACCAGCACGTCGCACCGGAAATCCTGCCGGCGGGCTGCTTCCAATATATCTTTTCTTTTCATAGATACAGACTGCTTCTTTACTGATTTCTTCTTATCATAACCCTATTACGCTGCAAATATATAAAAAGAAAACGATTTATGCATGAAAAGAAATATACTTTTTCTTTTCGTTTCCATTTCAAACCTATTTCAACAAAAAGGGCGATGCACGAAAAACAGTAAGTTTTTCCCCTGTTTTCATTGCAGCGTGGCAACAATTCAGTATCTTTGCAAAAAGGATTTCCCATGATTAGCATAGCAGAAAGACATAAATACATCCTTGAATCGCTCAACAAGAAGGGCTTCATCAAGATAAATGACATAGCCAAAGAATTGGACGTGACACGTGTCACCATCCGGAAAGACCTGAAATTCCTGGAGGAGAAAGGCCTGCTCTACCGCACGCACGGCAGCGCCAGCTCCATCAATCCCCTGACGCCGGACATGGCGGTGAACGAGAAAGAGAAAATCAAAAAAGACGAGAAAAAGCGCATCGCCTTGGCCGCCTGCAACCTGATAGAAGAAAACGACTCCATCATCATAGCCTCCGGCTCGACGGTGCACACCTTTGCCGAGTGCATCCCACCCTCCAGCCACCTCACCGTAGTAACGGCCTCACTGAAAATAGCCATGATGCTCAACGAGTTGCCCGACGTAGAGGTCTACCAGCTGGGAGGCATCGTGCGCAAGAACTCCTTCTCCGTGGTAGGCGATTACGCCACCTCGTTCTTCAACACCATAACCTGCTCCAAACTCTTTCTGGGCGTGGACGGCATCGACCTGGAATATGGCATCACCAACTCCAATATGGGAGAAGCGCAGCTCAACCGCATCATGATGGACGCCTCCCTGCGCACCATCATTCTGGCCGACTCGTCGAAGTTTGGCAAACGGGGCTTCGGCAAGATATGCAACCTGGAGCAGATAGACGTCATCATAACCGACTCGGGCATCTCCGACTCCATAGCCAGGTCCATAGAGGAAATGGGCATCGAGCTGATCATAGTGTAACTTCGCTCCCCCTCCGGCAGTAACATTTTTTCTTTGTCACACTTCCTTATTTCTTTTTACGACGGCCCTACATATTATAATATGGTGGAGAAGCCTCGTTTTCATTCCTCCCATCCCATGCGTTTCATTCTGTAACACGAATGAAACGCTTTTGTTTTCTTTTCTTCATATAACCGCAATCTTTTAGTCATACAATGTTTCTTTCTTTGCACCAAAATTAGGGGAAAGAACTGCGATACGAAAAAACAAGAGGCTAAACAAAGAAGAAATATTTCTTTTTGAGGTCGAAAACGGAAACAAAAAGAAAAATTTCCTTGTTTTATTTGCTTCTTTAATTTTTTAAATGTATGTTTGTGCCATCAAATGAAAAACATAAAAGTATCATAAGAAAACTGAATGGCCAACAAGGCTTTTCTATCGTTGTTTTTCTTGAAACCCGGAGAACGCTGAAACGAAATATAAGTTTTCAAATAATACGCAACACTATGAAAAGGCTTTTGCTCAACACATGCTTAGGCAGCCTGCTGGTATTGACCATATCGGCCTGCGGTCCGCGCACTTCAGAACCATACAAAGACCTTAGCCTTAGTTTTGAGGAGCGCACCGAAGACCTCGTCTCACGCATGACACTGGACGAGAAAATCACCATGCTGCGCTACGGCTCACCGGCCATAGACCGCCTGGGAGTGCCTGCCTACAACTTCTGGAACGAATGCCTGCACGGGGTGGCCCGCTCCGAAGCCACCGTGTTCCCGCAAGCCATAGGCATGGCGGCCATGTGGGATACGGACGAAATGTTCCGCATAGCCGACGCCATCTCGGACGAGGCAAGAGCCAAATACCAGGAATACTCCTCGCGCGGCAAGCGTGGCATGTATCAAGGACTGACGTACTGGACACCCAACATCAACATCTTCCGCGACCCGCGCTGGGGACGAGGCATGGAGACCTACGGCGAAGACCCCTACCTGACGGCTGAACTGGCCATCCCCTTCGTAAAAGGATTGCAGGGAGACGACGACAAGTACTATAAAGTGATTGCCACCGCCAAGCACTTTGCCGTACACAGCGGCCCGGAGGCTACGCGCCACTCGGCCGACGTGTGGCCCAGCGACTACGACCTGGCAGAGACCTACACGCCCCACTTCAAGCGGGTGGTTCAAGAAGGAGGAGTCTACTCCGTAATGTGCGCCTACCAGAGCCTGCGCGGCGCGCCCTGCTGCGGCAGCAAATTTCTGGACAACCTGCTGCGCAACGAGTGGGGATTCAAAGGCTTCGTGGTGTCGGACTGCGGAGCCGTGCGTGACATCCATCAGGAGAACGGGCACCATATAGTGGACACTCCCGAAGAGGCGGCGGCCATGGCCGTAAAGTCGGGCACCGATCTGGAGTGTGGCAGCACCGTGCTGCACCTGCGCAAAGCCGTAGAGAAAGGACTGATTACCGAACAGGAACTGGACGTGGCCGTAAAGCGCGTCATGCTGGCACGCATGAAACTCGGCCAGTTCGACCCCGATGACAAGGTGCCTTATACCCGCATCCCCTTCAGCGTGGTAAACAGCAAGGAGCATCAAGACCTGGCGCTCGAAGCCGCCCGGAAGTCCATCGTGCTGCTGAAAAACGAGAACGGCGTGCTTCCGCTCGACAAGGGCATCAAGCATGTTGCTGTCATCGGCCCCAACGCCGACGACCTCGAAGTGCTGCTGGGCAACTACAGCGGTTGGCCTCTCGACCCGGTCACCCCGCTGAGAGGCATCCGCGAAAAGCTTCCCCAAGCCAACGTGACTTTTGCCCAAGGTTGCACCTTGGCCGAAAACTTCCCCTACTTCAGCACGGTGCCCGATGCACGCCTGTACACCGACTCCACGCTGGCACATCAAGGGCTGCAAGCCGAATATTACGATAACATAGAATGGGAAGGCCGGCCGCTGCACCAACGTGTGGACAGAAACATCGACTTCGAGTGGAAGACCACCGCACCATTCAGCGACATGAAGTATGACCAATTCTCTGTGCGCTGGACAGGCTACCTCGTTCCGGAAGTTTCGGGGAAATATGCCTTAGGCGGAGAGGGATACTCGGGCTTCAAGTTCTACCTGAACGACTCGCTACTCACCCAATGGCAAAGCCTGCACCACCCGCGCAAAGAATACAAGTGGGTAAACCTCGAAGCAGGAAAGCCCTATAAAATCCGCGTGGAATACTTCCAGGACAACACCGAATATGCCATCATGCGCATGCTGTGGGACACGCCCAAACCCGACCTGAAAGCAGAGGCCATCCGGGTAGCCAAGGAGGCGGATGCCGTCATCCTGTGCATGGGCCTCAGCCCGCTGCTGGAGGGTGAAGAGATGAACGTGCAAGTGCCCGGCTTCGAGAAGGGCGACCGCAAAGACATCAAGCTGCCCGCCACGCAAACCGAACTGATACAAGCCATCTGCCAGCTGGGCAAGCCAACCGTGTTGGTATTGCTCAACGGCAGTGCCCTAGCCTTCAACTGGGAAGCACAGCATGTGCCTGCCATCGTGGAAGCCTGGTATCCCGGGCAAGCCGGCGGAACGGCATTGGCCGACGTACTGTTTGGCGACTATAATCCGGCAGGACGGCTGCCCGTCACCTTCTACCGTTCCATCGACCAGATTCCGGCCTTTGAGAACTACGACATGGCAGGGAAGACTTACCGCTACTTCGAAGGCACGCCCCTCTATCCCTTTGGTTACGGGCTGAGCTACTCTACCTTCCGCTACGACGATTTGCAGGTACCCGCCACCCTGCAGGCAGGCGACAGCCTCCGGGCCAGCATTAAAGTAACCAACACAAGTCAACGCGACGGCGACGAAGTGGTGCAATTGTACGTCAGCTTGCGCAATACCGGCTTGAAGGTTCCCCTGCGTTCCCTGCAAGGATTCAAGCGGATACACCTGAAGGCGGGACAAAGCCAGACCGTATCTTTCACCCTGCAACCGAGCCAGATGGCCGGACGCGACGAAAACAACGCACCGATGGTAACCGCCGGCCTGTTGTCCGTCTACATCGGAGGCGGACAACCGGTTCCGCAAGCAAAGGCCGGCGCAAACGGCATGGCAAAGGATGTGCAAATAACAGGGGACACCTATTTCATAAAGTAACTTCTAACCTATTACATAAAACAACAGAATAGATGCTTTTGCACGATATGCAAAGATTGTTCCTCCTTGCGCAAGCGAGGCCTATTGTGAGAATACAAATGAGAAAAATTATGTTTTACCGAATGATTTAAAAAAGTATGAAACTGCATGAAAAAGACGAATGCCTATCCTTGCGGAAGACATTCAGGGTTGCACAGTATTCGCTCGCATTCCTGCTTTGCGGGACGCTGAGCGCATACGCCTCGCCCAAGTACTCAATGACACAGCCGGACACCCGCCAAGCCGACGAAGTGATGCAAACCATCAGAGTCACCGGCAAGGTAGTGGATGAAGCCGGAGTAGCTGTCATCGGCGCAAACGTCTCTGTAAAAGGGACTACCAACGGAGCCATTACCGACGTTAACGGCGACTTCTCCCTACAGGTGCCGATGAACTCCACGCTGTCTATCTCCTACATCGGCTATCTGACACAGGAAGTGAAGGTGACCAGCAGCCAGCCGCTGCGCATCGTCATCAAGGAAGATGCCCAGAATCTGGAGGAACTGGTCGTTATCGGTTACGGCACGATGAAGAAGAAAGACCTGATGGGCGCTACCACCGGAGTAGCCGGCGACAACCTGTCCACCAACTCGAACATCTCCGTGGGAGGAGCCTTGCAGGGCAAGATGTCCGGTATCTCCATCATGAGCCAAGGCGGTTTCCCGGGCGCTGAGACTAACATCAACATCCGCGGTATCGGTACTTTCGGCAGCGGCGACTCGGCCCCGCTGGTCGTCATCGACGGTGTGCCCGTGGACCAAGGCTTTGAAACGCTGAACCCCAGCGATATCGAAAGCGTAAGCGTACTGAAGGACGCCTCGTCGGCAGCCATCTACGGCTCGCGTGCAGCCAATGGCGTCATCCTGGTCACCACCAAAAAAGGCGGCACCGGAAAGGCCAAACTGAACATCAATGCCACTGTCGGCATCCAGTCGCCCATGCACATGATGGAATTGCTGAATGCCACCGAATTCGTATCTGCCATCCAGGAGATGCGCGACAACTACAACGCCATCAACCCGGGCACCACGACACCGGCCACCACCAACTACGACGGCCTCGACCCGAAATCCTTCGGCAAAGGCACCAACTGGGGCGACTACATTTATGACTCGGCTCCTACCTACAACATCAACGCCAGTGTAAGCGGCGGAAGCGACAACATGAACTACTACCTGTCCGGCGAATTCCTGAGCCAGGAAGGTATCGCCATCAACACCGACTACAAGAAAGCATCGTTGCGCGCCAACCTGGAAGGCAAAATAAACTCGCGCCTCACCATAGGCAACAACGTGCACATGGCCTACCGCTTCACCAAAGGCGATGCCGGAAACCGCTACTCCGACGTCATCTTCAACGCACCGGTTATCCCGGCTTACGATGAAGACGGCAGCTACGGCGAGCCCAACACCTCGCTGACAGGCTCAAAGAACGCCATGGCCGAAGTGGCCTGGAACACGCCCACCAACAGCAACTACCGCGTGATGGACAACCTGTTCCTGGAATTCAAGTTCACCGACTGGCTGAAGTTCCGCTTCCAGGGCGGCATCGACATGGTGTACAACGAATACAAACTGTTCAGCCCCACTTACAACGACGGCGGACAGACCAACGCGCAGAACTCGTACACCGAGACCCGCTCCAAAGACTTCATGTGGGTGACGGACTACCTGCTCTACTTCGACAAGACCTTCGGCGACCACACCATCAACGCCATGGGCGGCTTCTCGCAACAGCTGTTCTCGTACGACAACATGAGCGGAACGGCCAAAGACTACGTGTCTGAGGTAGACAACATGCACGTGTTCGACGGCGGTACCAATGCCACCGAACGCGAACTGAGCGGCGGCCGGCAAGAGCTGGCGCTGGCTTCATGGTTCGGCCGCATCAACTACGACTACAAAGGCCGCTACCTGTTCTCCTTCAACCTGCGTGCCGACGGTTCTTCACGCTTCAAGGGCGACAACCGCTGGGGCGTATTCCCGTCACTCTCGGCCGGATGGCGCATCTCGGAAGAAAACTTCTTCAACGTGGATCCCATCAGTAACCTCAAGGTACGTGCTTCGTGGGGACAGCTGGGCAACCAGTCCATCGGCTCCTACTACCCCACCGTGGCATCCGTAGGCAAGCAGAACGTAGTGTTCGGTCCGTCTGCCGACAACCAGATTCTCTACGCCGGCTACAGCCAGACCGCCCTGGGCAACCCCAGCCTGAAGTGGGAGACGACCACCGTGACCAACATCGGTGTTGACCTGGGCTTCTTCAACAACAGCCTGAACGTTACGGCCGACTACTTCATAAAGAACACCGACGGCATCTTGCGCTCCATGGTATTGCCTCCTTCGGTGGGCCTCACCGCTCCCAACATGAACTACGCCGAGGTGCAGAACCGTGGTTTCGAATTGGAAATAGGCTACAACGGCAAGGTGCGCGACTTCCAGTACAACATCTCCGGAAACGTATCCTTCCTGCACAACGAAATCAAGAAGCTGAGCTCCGGCGTCAATGAAGAAGTCATCGACATAGGCTGCTACGGCGGTGTCACCATCAACCGCGTAGGCGAACCCATCAGCGCCCTCTACGGCTACAAGACCGACGGCCTCATCACCACGCAGGAAGAAGCCGACCAGTACAAGGCCATGGGACAAGGCAACGCCAAGATTGGACGCTTGAAGTACGTAGATACCAACAAAGACGGTGTCATCGACGGCGACGACCGCGTCATCCTGGGCAGCTACATACCGAAGGTAACCGCAGGCCTCACACTGGGCGCCTCGTGGAAGGGCTTCGACTTCAACACCGTGTTCACCGGAGTATTCGGCCGCACGCAGCACTCGCCCATGAGCTACCAGAACCGCTTCCCCAACCGCAACATCAGCCGCAAGTGGTATGACAACCGCTGGACGCTGGGCTCTGACCCCGAAGGCAAATACCCCCTCATGATTCAGAGCGAAAGCTACGAGGAAATGACCGACCTGATGGCCATGAACACGTCCTACGTGAAGATGAAATCCATCACCATAGGCTACACCCACAACTTCAAGGACTGGAAGGCACGCATCTTCCTGTCGGGTGAAAACCTGTTTGCCATCACCAGCGACGAGTTCGACGGCTTCGACCCCGAAAACGGTACCTCGGTAGGCCACTACACCAACTGGGGCGACGACTTCCCGACACCGAGAATTTTCATGATTGGAGTGAACTTAACTTTATAACAACAAGAAGACAATGAAAAAGACTATGATAGGAACCTTGGCGCTGGCCGCACTGCTGACGTCAAGCTGTATGGACGGCTTCCTGGACAGGAACCCATACGGGTCAATCGACGAAACCACGTTCTTCACCGAAGCCGAGCATGCCAACCTGGCTGCCATGGCCTGCTACTCCAAGCTGGCCAAACAAAACAAGCACTGGGCCGACGCGCAGCTGGAACTGGGCATGACGGGCGACTTCTCGCCCGCAGGCTTCAAGGACGCCAGCGTGTTCTACCTGGGCACGTTCAACCCCAACGAATCCAACGTAGTGCTCGGAGCCTGGCAATGCGCCTACCAGGGCATCGCCGTGTGCAACAAGAACATCGAGGGCGTGACCGGCATGAGCAACAACCTGATTGACGACGAGTCACGCAACCAGTACCTGGCCGAAATGCGCTTCATACGCGCCTACTGGTACTTCCGCCTCATTCAGCTCTATGGCGACGTGCCCCTGCGTTCGGCCTCTGTGGAAGACCCCACCGACGCCAGCCAGGTGCAACTGGGCGCCACCCCGAAGGAGACCATCCTGAGCGACCTCATCGTGCCCGACCTGCAGTTTGCCGCCCAATACCTGCCCGAATCGTGGGACACCGACTACATGCACCGCGCCACCAAGGGCACGGCCTACGCCTACCTGTGCGAGGTGTACCTCTACATGAAGGATTATGACAACGCCATCCTGGCCGGACAGGAAGTGGAGAAGCGCGACTACGCCCTCGAGGAAGACCCCGGCTGCGTGCTGCGCATCGACAAGGAAGACTCCAAGGAGATTATCTTCTCCGTGGGCATTGCCAACGGCAACGGCAGCTACCGCGAGTTCTACTTCGGAACGATTGAAGACACGGGCGAGTTTGGCCGCATCATGCGTGGCGACACGTATTCGGGCGACTACTTCTACCCCTCGGAAGGCTTTGTGAACTGCTTCCAGGCCATCGACGGCTCGGACTACCTCACCTCGCCCTACTACACCGACGTGCGCGACGACCAGTGGAAGAACCGCGACCCGCGCTTCGACGCCACCTTCTTCACCCCGCAGGACGACGTGACCACCACTACCGGAGTGGAAATGAAATGGCAGCAAAGCTGGCTGGTGAACACGCAGACGGGCTACGACATACAGAAACGCGGCGTGTGGTATGGCAACGACAACTGGAACTTCCGCGTGGACTTCCACCTGATGCGCCTGCCGCGCATCTACCTGCACATGGCCGAAGCCTATGCGCTGAAGTCGACCCCCGACTACACCAAGTGCGCCGAATACGTGGAAAAGGTGCGCGGGCGCGCAAGAGCCTTCGCCCTGGCCAACCGCGACAAGTATGTGCCCGCCGGACTGACGGACGACGAAGTGCTGCCGCCCTTCACCATCAACTCGCAGGAAACGGCCATGGCCGCCATCGACTACGAGAGCCGTGTGGAGTTCTTCACCGAAGACTGCATCCGCTACTACGACCTGAAACGCTGGGGCACGCTGAAAGACGTATGGCCCGTCACCCTGGGAGGCACGTGGGAAGACCGCCTGTTCGACCTGCCCTATCCGGCCAGCGAACTCTCGGCCAACCATGCCCTGACACAACACAGCGGCTGGGGAAGCTAAAACCTCCTCCCCACACCGCAGATAGACCCCTTCTATTAACTTAACACACACAGCATTTTTCACTGTACCCCTGGAAGGACTGTGCCGGGAGCTTGCAAAGGCTTCCGGCACACTTCGCTTCCGGCGCGCTTTCACCCCGCGTGGTGGCGTAGTATCGCTACCGGGCTGGCCTACCAACCCCACCGCGCTGGCCATACTACGCCACCAACGCAGTGAAAGGTCACCGTTTTTTCCGCGCCACACCACGCGGGATTCTGTGGAAAATGCACTATTTTTGAACCCCTAAAACACATCAACGACATGAACCTGAAACATTGCATCATGACCGCCCTGCTGATGTTCCCCGCCCTCGCACCGGCGGCACAAGAGGCGCAAAACGACAATGCGCCCCGCCTCAGCAACCCCGAGTCGGGCTCCATCATCCTGCTGCCCGACCCGCAGACCTACACCAAGTTCGACACCAACCAACCGCTGTTCGACCTCATGACCGCCTGGACGGCTGCCAACCTCGACCGCCTCAACGTGCAGGCCGTGCTCTGCACCGGCGACCTGGTGGAACAGAACGAATACCTCGTGCCCGACAACGTGAACGGCAACCAGACCTCCACGCAGCAATGGCGCGCCGCCTCGCAAGCCTTCGCCAAGCTGGACGGCAAAGTGCCCTACATGATATGCGGCGGCAACCACGACTACGGCTACACCCGCTCCGAAAACCGCCTGTGCCGCTTCCCCGAATACTTCCCCGTAGAGCGCAACCCGCAGTGGAAGGGCTGCCTGGTCAGCGTGTGCAACAACGCCTTCGGCGTGCCCACGCTGGAGAACGCCGCCTTCGAAGTCGCAATGCCGGGCTGGAGCAAGCTGCTCGTCATTGCCACCGAGTTCGCCCCGCGCGACGAGGTGCTGCAGTGGGCCCACAAGCTATGCACCAGCGAGAAGTACGCCGACCACACCGCCATCCTGCTCACCCACTCCTATCTGGACTGGGAAGGCAACCGCATCGAGAAGGAGCCCTACCTCGTGTCGCCCGCCAACTACGGCGAAGCCATCTGGCAAAAGCTGGTGTCCGTCACGCCCAACCTGCGCCTCGTCGTCTGCGGCCACTGGTGCCTTGACGACGACCACCGCCACAACGTGGGCCAACGCACTGACAAGAACCAGGCCGGCAAGACGGTGTTCCAGATGATGTTCAACGCCCAGACGGCCGGAGGCGGCTGGCACGGCAACGGGGGCGACGGCTGGCTGCGCATCCTCGAGTTCCTACCCGACGGCAAGACCATCCAGGTGAAGACCTATTCGCCCCTGTTCGGCATATCGCCCACCACCCGCCAGTTTGCCTGGCGCACCGACCCTTGGGACGAATTCAGTATTGTGCTGGATTGAAACATCACCATTTAACCAATAATATTCCCGTATGAACCGACTACTACTCTCCTGCCTCGGCCTGCTGTGTGCCGCCCTGGCCGTGCATGCCCAAGGCGTATCGCAATACGTCAACCCGCTCATCGGCACCAAAGGCATGGGGCACACCTTTCCCGGCGCTTGCGTGCCCCACGGACTGGTACAGCTCAGTCCCGATACGGACACCATCCCCCACAACGTGGACGGCGTGTATCAGGCAGACGCATACCGCTATTGCGCCGGATACCAGTATGACGACCCCACCATCGTAGGCTTCAGCCACACGCACATGAACGGCACCGGCCACTCCGACTTGGGCGACATCCTGCTGATGCCCACCACCGGCGCCATCCGGCTGAACCCCGGCACAAAGCAAGCCCCCTCCAGCGGCTACCGCTCGGCCTACGACCACGCCTCGGAAACGGCACGCCCCGGCTACTACTCCGCCTACCTGAAAGACTACGGCGTAAAGGCCGAACTGACCGCCACGCCCCGCGTAGGCGTGCACCGCTACACCTATCCCAAGGGTGAGGGCAACCTGATTGTAGACCTCGACCACGGCATCTACAACTACCAAGGGAAAACGCTGTGGAGCAGCCTGCGCGTGGAAAATGACACCCTGCTCACCGGCTGCCGCATCACCAACGGCTGGGCACGCTTCAACCAGACGTACTTCGCCATCAGCCTGTCCAAACCCATCGTGCGTTACGGCGGGAAGGAGGTAGGCAGCACGTCTGTCTACAAAGGCTTCTGGCGCAAGTTCGACCAAGAACATAACTTCCCCGAGATGGGAGGACGCGGACTGTGCACCTACTTCGTGTTCGACTGCTCGGACGGCCAACCCCTCGAAGTGCGCGTAGCCCTCTCGGCCGTCAGCACCGAAGGCGCCTTGAAGAACCTGCGGGCCGAAGCCTCGGGACGCTCCTTCGACCGGCTGCGCCGCGAGGCAGAGCAAGACTGGGAAGACGCCCTCTCCGCCATCCAGGTCAAGGGAGACCCGGACATCACCGCCAGCTTCTACACTTCGTTGTACCACACCCTCATCAACCCGTCGGTCTACATGGACGTGGACGGGCAGTATCGCGGCATCGACGGCAATGTACACCAAGCCGAAGGGTTTGCGAACCACACCGTCTTCTCGCTGTGGGACACCTTCCGGGCGCTGCACCCCCTGTTCAACGTCATCGACCGGCAAAAAAGCCGTGACATGCTGGCCTCCCTGCTGGCACACTACAAGCAAAGCGTACACAAGGCCTTGCCCGTGTGGTCGCACATGGGCAATGAGAACTGGTGCATGATAGGCTACCACGGCGTATCCCTGCTGGCCGACGGCATTGCCAAAGGCGTAGTGACCGACCGGCAGACACAGCAGACAGCCTTGCAGGCCATGGTGAGCAGTTCCAACGTGCCCTACTACGACGGCATAGCCTCCTACAAGCGCTTAGGCTACGTGCCCCTGGAGGAGAACGCCAGCGCGGCCTCCATCACCCTGGAATATGCCTACGACGACTGGGCCATCTACCGCACAGCCACGCTGCTGGGCGACACGGCCACGGCCAATGCCTACAAACGTCGCGCCGCCAACTACCGCAACGTATTCAAGCCCGGACTGGGTTATGCCTGCGCACGCCTGGCCGACGGCAGCTGGAAGCCTGACTTCGACCTGCTCAGCACCTCGGGACAAGGCTTTATAGAGGGCAATGCGCTGAACTACTCTTACTTCGTGCCCCACGATGTGAAGGGCCTCATCGGCCTTATGGGCGGCGACCGGCAGTTCGTGCGGCGGCTGGACAAGCTGTTTACCGACACGCTGCCCCCTTCGGCCTACGCGCACACCGAGGACGTGACGGCCGAGGGCATCCTGGGCAGCTACGTGCATGGCAACGAGCCGAGCCACCACATCCCCTACCTATACATGTGGACCTCGCAACCTTGGAAGACGGCCGAACGCATCCGGCAAATCTTCGACCACATGTACCGCAACCGCATCGACGGCCTCTGCGGCAACGACGACTGCGGCCAGATGTCCGCCTGGTACGTATTCTCGGCCTTGGGCTTCTACCCCGTATGCCCGGGCACCGACCAATACGTGCTGGGCGCCCCCGCCTTGCAGGAAGCCGTCGTGAGGCTGGAAGGCGGAAAAACCCTGCGCATCGAGGCCGAAGGGCTGTCGACAGAAAACAAGTACGTGAAGGCTGTGTACCTCAACGGCAAGCCCTACCGCAAGGCCTACCTGACGCACCAAGACCTGATGGCAGGCGGCACGCTGCGCTTCGTCATGTCGGCCAAGCCCAACAAGCGGGCGTATGCCGACCGCGACAAGCCCTACTCCATGAGCAATGAATAAGCATTTACGTTTCACCCTAAAAAGACCAAACACGCAATGAAACTCCTGAGAACTCTCTTAGCAAGCGCCGCCCTGCTGCTGGCCATGGGCATGGCACAGGCCGCGCAGCCGGCACGCGTCATCCCCGCCGTGCAAGACATGACGGCGGCCGACGGCACACTGGCCCTTCCCCGCACCCTCACCATAGCCTGCCCGCAGGAGCTGGAAGGCGAAGGCACGCTGCTCGCACAATACCTGCACGACGACTTCGGCATCCGGGCCGCAGTGGGCAAAGGCAACGCCACAATCAGCCTCAGCCTGGACCCCGGCCTCAGTTTCCCGCAAGAACACGGATACACGCTCCGCGTCTCCGCCACGGACGTCCGCATTGCCGCCAAAGACGCCACCGGCGTGTTCTACGGCATACAGACCCTGCGGCAGCTGGTGACGGCGGAGGCCGACGGACGCTGCACTGTGCCCCGCGTCTCCATCACCGACTATCCGGCCTACCGCTGGCGCGCCTTCATGCACGACGACGCCCGCTCCTTCAAAGGCAAGGACATCGTGCTGGGGCTGCTGGACGAAATGGCAAGGCTGAAGCTGAACGTCTTCCACTGGCACCTGACCGACGACCAGGGTTGGCGCATCGAAATAGAGAAATACCCGCGGCTGACGGAGGTGGGCGCGTGGCGCGACTCCACGCAACTGGGCGGATACCGCGGCACCACCTTCGACCCGCACCGCCACGGCGGCTTCTACACCAAGCAGGACATACGCGAAGTGCTGGCCTATGCCAAAGCGCGCCACATACTCGTCATACCCGAATTCGAGATGCCGGGACACGAAAGCGCCGCCATTGCCGCCTACCCCTGGCTGGGAACGACGGGCAAGGACATCAAGGTGCCTTGCACCTTCGGCGTGCAGTATGAAGTGATGGACATCACCTCGAAGCGCGTGTACCGGTTCATAGAAGACGTGCTCGACGAGATTATCGACCTCTTCTCCTCGCCCATCATACACATCGGCGGCGACGAAGTGAAGTTCGACCAATGGAAAGCCTCGCCCCACGTGCAGGCCTACATGAAGGAGCACGGCATCGGCACGCCGGCCGACCTGCAGGTGCTCTTCACCAACGACATCTCGTACATGCTGAACCGCAAAGGGCGCCGCATGATGGGCTGGAACGACATCACCGGAAACAAGATACACGAGTATAACGATGCCGACGACGCCACAGCCCGCCAGAAGCTGGCCGAAGGCACCATCGTGCAGTTCTGGAAAGGCGACCTCGACCTGATAGAGAAAACCGCCCGCCAGGGCTATGACATCGTCAACTCGTACCACTACATGACCTACCTGGACTACGACTACAAGCAGATACCCCTGCGCCAGGCCTACGATTTCAGCCCCATCCCCGAGGGACTGCCCAAGGAGCTGGAGAAGCACATCCTGGGACTGGGCTGCCAGATGTGGGGCGAGGAGACCTTGTCCGACGAGTGGATGTACAGCCGCATCTTTCCCCGCATTGCCGCCTATGCCGAGGTGGGCTGGACGCTGCCCCCGCAGAAAGACTACGCCTCCTTCCTGCGCTCGCTCGAGGGGCTGAAGGCCATCTGGAAGGAGAAAGGCTACACGGTGGGCGGGGAGTAAGCAGGCCCCGCCCGGCAGCGTAGTATAGCTGCCTCCGTAGCGTTGAAACGCCCGCTTGGTAGTGATACTACGCTACCGAGCGGGCGTTCCTACGCTACCGTCATGCTGAAATACAGCGGATTACCGGCCCTTGGACACAGCCAGCCCCCACTGTGCAGGGTCGCGCCGAGCCTCTACCTCGCGCTCCACCTCGTCGGGCAAGGCGGGGAAGAAGTCGATGCCGGTGATGCGCTCCACCTCGTCTACGGAGTTGACGTACTTGTCCAGCGGGTGGTTTCCGGAGGTATTCTTGAAAATGAAGCCGATGGCCTTGGGCCGCGGCTGCCCCAAGCAAAGCACCACTTTGAAGAAGGCTTCGGGCACGGTGACGACGTGGTCGCGGCCGATGGTGCGGTGCTTCTGGTTGTAGAACACGGGGCCGCACACTATGTAGATGCCCTCTTCGCACTGCGCCCAGGCGCGGCAGGCCTCTTCCAGTTCCTTCCAGTCGCCTCGGTTCAGGTTATGGTTCTGCGGGCAGATGTTGGTCATGTAAAAACTCTCCTGCATGGCGCGCCAGTGCCAGCGGTTGTCGCCCGCAGGGCACATGTGGCCACGGTCCCATCCGGAGCGCTTATAGTCGTCGGTGGTCACAGCCTCGGCAGGGGGCAGGTCGGGGTCGGGCAGAAATTTGTCCGTGCGGCTCTCGCGCTCCACCAGCTTCTCGCGGTTCAGTTCCCAGGCCACCCAGTTGGGCAGCTTGGTGTAGCTGTTGTACGACGTGATGTATCCCCGCCGGCGCAAGATGCGTTCGGGCGTGCCCTTCTTCATGGGCGCGGGGCGCAACAGGGCCTCTCCCGTGGGCATCTTGGTGGTAGACGAAACCTTGGCAGCCGGGGCTTTGCGGGAGGCGGAAGGAGTCACTGCGGAAGTCTTGGCAGCTTCTGCCCGCCCCTCCTCGGCGGCAGGCTGCACGGCAAGGGTGTCGGTCAAAAGCGAATCGGTGCGCTGCGCTGCCCTTTCGGACAATTTGTCCAGCAGGGCGGTGATGCCCTCCTTCTCCGTGTCCACGCCCATCCTACGGGCCAGCGGCTCATAGAGCAAGCACACTATGCACAACAGCGCCACCAGCCAGATGACGCCGCTTGCCTTGTTCTTACTACGTTTTGCCATTTATCTGTCCGTTATCAGCATGGCGTCGCCATAAGTGCCAAACTGGTAGCCTTCCTTCAGCGCCACGTCGTAGGCGTGCATTACCTCGTCGTATCCGC
The DNA here is from genome assembly GCA_949288715.1 of uncultured Bacteroides sp. Taxonomy (GTDB): domain Bacteria; phylum Bacteroidota; class Bacteroidia; order Bacteroidales; family Bacteroidaceae; genus Bacteroides. Next base: position 33,333 of record CASELH010000013.1, read on the forward strand.
CGAAGGCAGCCACAATCATCAGCAGCGTAGAGAGCGGCATGTGGAAGTTGGACACCATGGAGGTGGCCACGGTAAAGTCGTAGGGCGGAAAGATGAACTTATTGGTCCAGCCGTCGTAGGCCTTCACATGCCCGTCGGTGCTCACGGTGCTCTCGATGGCACGCATCACGGTGGTGCCTACGGCGCACACCTGGCGGTTCTCGTCCTTAGCGTGGTTTATGATGCCTACCGCCGTGTCGTCCACCAGCATCTGCTCGGAGTCGGTCTTGTGCTTGGTGAGGTCTTCCACATCAATCTCGCGGAAGTTGCCCAGGCCGGCATGCAGGGTGACGAAGGCAAAGTCGATGCCCTTTATCTCCATGCGCTTCATCAGTTCGCGGCTGAAGTGCAGGTTGGCGGTGGGGGCAGTGACGGCTCCTTCGTTCTTGGCAAAGATGGACTGGAAGCGTTCGGCGTCTTCCGGCTCTACGGGGCGGTTGATGATGCTGTGGGGCAGCGGCGTCTCGCCCAGGGCATAGAGGGCTTTCTTGAACTCGTCGTGCGGGCCGTCGTACAGGAAACGCAGCGTGCGTCCGCGCGAGGTGGTGTTGTCTATCACTTCGGCCACCATGGAGTCGTCTTCGCCGAAGTACAGCTTGTTGCCTATACGAATCTTGCGCGCGGGGTCTACCAGCACGTCCCACAGGCGCAGTTCTTCGTTCAGCTCGCGCAGCAGGAACACTTCAATGCGTGCGCCGGTCTTCTCCTTGTTGCCATACAGCCGGGCGGGGAACACCTTCGTATCGTTGAAAATAAACACGTCTTTATCGTCAAAATATTCCAGAATGTCCTTGAACATACGGTGCTCAATCTCACCGGTCTTTTTGTGGAGCACCATCAACCGGCACTCGTCCCTGAACTTCGTGGGGTGCAAAGCAATCTTGTCCTCCGGAAGCTTGAATTTAAATTGAGACAGTTTCATAGGCTATATGCTTTAGTATGTAATTATTGATTAAGAACGTTTTCGATTCATTCATTCCCTTCTGCCGCTTCATCGCCGGTCTCCACCTCCTGGCGGTCTATCCAGTCGCGGAAGGCCAGCGGGTCGAGGCAATCTTCCAGGCGGACATTGCCCACGCGGGTGCGCTGCAATGCCGTGAGGTGGGCTCCGCTGCCCAGCGCCACCCCGATGTCCCTGGCCAGCGCGCGGATGTACGTGCCCTTGCTGCACACCACCCGCACGCGTATGTCGGGCAGGTTGCACTGCAGCAACTCAATCTCGTCTATCACCAGCAGCTTGGGTTTCAGGTCCACCTCTTTGCCTTTGCGGGCCAGGTCGTAGGCGCGCTTGCCGTTGACCATGCAGGCCGAAAAGGCGGGGGGCACCTGCTGTATCTCGCCCTTGAAGTGCTGCAAGGTTTCCTCCACCAACTCGCGGGTGATGTGCTCCGTGGGATAGGTGGCGTCAATCTCGTGCTCCAAGTCGAAGCTGGGAGTCGTGGCACCCAGGCGGATGTCGGCAACGTACTCCTTGGTGTGATACTGAAATTCCTCAATGCGCTTCGTGGCCTTGCCCGTGCACACTATCATGACGCCCGTAGCCAAGGGGTCGAGCGTGCCGGCATGGCCTACCTTCAGTTTCTTCACTCCCATGCGACGGCAGATGTGGTAGCGCACGTGGCCCACCACCTTGAACGACGTCCAGCCCAAGGGCTTATTGAAGTACAATATTTCTCCTTCCTTGAAGTTCATAGGCCAAGTTACACCAGTTTCAACTCATAACCCATGGCCAGCATCAGCAGGATGACGCCGCCCACCACAATGCGATACCAACCAAAAGCCTTGAAGCCGTACTTCGTCACATAGTTTATGAAGAACTTTATGGCCAGTATGGCTACCACGAAGGCTACTGCCGAACCCACAATCAGCGTCTCCAGGTTGTTGCCCTGCATCAGCAGCGAGCCGCTACCGTGGCTTATCATCTTGTACGTCTCCAGGCACGTGGCGCCAAACATGGTGGGCACCGCCAAGAAGAAGGAGAACTCGGCCGCCGCCTTACGTGTCAACCGCTGCGACATGCCGCCCACGATGGTAGCCATGGAGCGCGACACACCGGGTATCATGGAGATGCACTGCACCAGGCCGATGACCAACGCACGCTTGTACGTGAGCCGCGTCGCCTCCGACCCCTTGTTGAAGATGCGGTCGCAGAACAGCATGAACACGCCGCCCACAATCAGCATCCAAGCCACCAGCTGCACGTTGCCGAAGTTGGCCTCGATGGCATCGTTGAACGCCAGGCCCAGCACAGCCGCAGGCAGCACGCCCACCACCAGCCGGGCATAGAAGTCGAACATCGCCCGCCAGTAGGACACGCCCGCCCGCTCGGCATTGGGGTAAAAGAAACGCTTCCAATACAGGCAGATGACCGACAGGATGGCGCCAAACTGTATGATGACCGTAAAGGCCGTGACAAACGGGGTGCTCTCCACACCCAGCACATTCTGGGCAATAATCATGTGCCCCGTCGACGATACGGGCAAGAACTCTGTCAGCCCCTCCACAATGGCGATGATAATCGCCTCCAATATAGTCAAATCCTCCATGTCACTCCTTTGTCAACGATTCTGGATTACTGTCTTTCGGCTTCTTCACCACCGCATAAATCATAAACACAAAGCCCAGCAGGCACACCAGCGGAGCCACCTTGATGCGCCGCACGCTGAAGATGTCCGGCTCAAAATGGGTAGGCGTAGACGACGGCCCCGCCATCAGCAGGAAGCCTACAATGACCACCGCCATGCCCACGGCCAAGAGCACAAAGTTCGTCTTGCCAAAAGCAAATTTCTGTCTGTCCATATAATATCAGCTAATTTTCAATTCTCAATTTTCCATTTAAATATAGTACAGCGTGCCCGCCTTCATCCGCAAGTACTTGTTGATGGACAGCAAGGCACACAGCCACGTGATGAGCACCCCCGATGCCAGCACCACCGCCGACACCAGCAGCATGACGCGCGGCGTCACCACCCTCACCAGTCCGGGCTCGTAAGCCACCACCCAGCGGGCGGCCGCCCACAAGATGCCGCTGGCCACCGCCCCCGCAAGCAAGCCTATCCACAAGTTGCGCAGCAGGAAAGGCCGCCGGATGAATGCCCAGCTTGCCCCCACCAGCTTCATGGTGTGGATAAGGAAACGTTGCGAATAAATGGTCAGCCGGATGGTATTGTTTATCAACGCAAACGATATCAGCGCCAGCACCACGGCCAAGGCCAGCAGCGACAGGCTTATCTTGCGTATGTTGTCGTTCACCGCATTTACCAGTTCCTTCCGGTAACTCACCTCCCGCACATTGCTGTCCTGCTTGATGAGCTGCTCTATGCGGGCAATGCTGTCCGCATTGGCGTAGTCCGATTTCAGCTTTATCTCAATGGAAGCAGTGAGCGGATTATAGCCCACAAACTCCTGCGGGTCGATGCCCATGGTCTCGATGTACTCTTTCTGCGCCTGCTCCTTGGAGATGTATTCCGTGTAGCGCACAAAGGGCTGGCGCGACAACTGTTTCTGAAGCTGCAGGATGTCGCGCTCCTTCATGTTGTCGCTCACCAGAATGGAGAAGCTGATATTCTCGCGCACGTACACCGACAAGTTGTGGGCCGCCAGCACAAAGAAGGCCACCAGCCCCAGCAGCAGCAACACCAGCGTCGTGCTGATGCCTGCCGTGACAAACTGCATGTCGAACACCGATACCCTCGACTTCTTGCTCATGCCGTGCCTCCTTTCGCCGCATCCTCCGCCGGGGCGGATGCCTGTTTACGGAACACATAAATCAGCGAACTGCTGCGGTCCTTGCGCACCAGCGAGCTGAACCATGCCATGATGCCCGTCACACACCCGCGCAGAAAAGCCCCGCGCCGGCGCATGTACCGCTCCGTCAGCATAGATACATAGAAGGCGTCGAAAGGCATGGGGTGGCGTGCCGCCAATACAAACCCGTGCTTCAAAGCAAACCGCTGCATGGTGGCAGGCGTGAAGTGCCACAGGTGGCGGGGCACGTCGTAGGCCGCCCAGTAAGCCCCGTAGCGGTCTGCGTCATACGAAGTGCAGTTGGGCACCGCCACCACCAGCGTGCCGCGCCCGGCCAGCAGGCGGTACAGTTCCTGCCACGTTTCGTCCAGGTGCTCCAAGTGCTCCATCACGTGCCACAGGGTGATGACATCAAACCCTTCCGAAGGCATCGCCTTCAAAGCACTTTCCGGCTGCACTTCCAGCGCGAAGTGTCGGCGTGCAAAGTCCCTTGCCCCGGCATTCTTCTCCACTGCCTCCACCTGCCAGCCACGGCGGCGCATCGCGTCGGGGAAATATCCCGTACCCGTGCCCACGTCCAGCAGACGGCCCGTGCGGCGGTGGGCAGCACCCTCCACCAGCCGTGCCTTGCGCTTCAGCATGAAGGCCCGCACCCAGTGATACAGCTTGTTCACCAGCCCCTTGTGGGTGTCGGAGTGCGAAATGTAGGCAGGCGTCTCATAGTAGCGCCCTATCTCGCCCTCCTCCGGAAAATCTTGTGTGAAAAGGAAGCCGCAATCCGCGCAGCGGCACAGGTAAAACGACTCGCCGGAGACACAATGGTCCACGCACGTCAAGGCGCGCTCCAACCGTGTTCCGCCACACAAAGGACAACTTGTTATTGTGATTTTACCCATGAATCGCTCTACACCAACCGCGCCCTCCTTGCGGGAAGGGCACACCAAACCTAAATTTGATGCAAAGTAACGAATAAAATGCGAGAGTACGGCAGGGTTAAGGAAAATTAAGAAAGCCTTTTATCTTTCCATAGAGCGGATGAAGCCGTCAATATCCGCCTCCAGCTGCCTGCACTGAAGCCCGGCCATATAGTCCAGGAAAAGCTCCACATCCTCCCGCTCGCGCGCGTCGATGAGCGCCTGGATATATTCGGCCTTGTCCTCCCTCAGAATCCGGGTGGGCAGCAGGCCATGCTCCATCTGCAGCAAGTTCATCAGCAGCCGGCAAGTGCGCCCGTTGCCGTCCGCCCAAGGGTGAATGGTGACCAGCTCAAAGTGCGCCCAAAAGCTCAAGTCGTACACCGCAGCCACGTCAGCCGGGTCAATAGCCTTGCGGCGCCCGTTCAGCTCCTCGCAAAAAGCCTGCAGACGCCCGGGCACTTTCAAGTAAGACATGTACGAACGGCCCCCTGCGCCGGCCGTCACATTCAGCTTGCGCAATTCCCCCCTGGCCGCCGAAAAGCTTCCCCCCATGGCATGATACTCTGCGCCCGTACGCGCCATCACCTTGGCCACCAACGCAACCAGGCTGTCCACCGTGATGGGTTCATGCCTTTTTATCCACTTCATCCCATACAGGTAAGCATCCCTCAGGTCCAGGTTCATGTTCTGCTCCGTGATGGTGCGCTTGCCCGAAGTGATGCCCTCGTCAAACAGCAATTGCGCCTCCACCTCCGTCACCGTGCTCCCCTCTATCGCCGTGGAGTGGACAATAATGGAGTACAGATAGAACTTCTCAAAGTCTATCTGCTCGGCAATGTGCAGCCTCCTGTGCTCTGCCATCAGCCGCTGCAACCGGTCTTTATACTCTTGGTTCATCTCTGCGGAAAGGGGTTATTGCTGTGCAAAGATAATAAAGTTGGGGGAACTGGCAAACAAGCTAAATAAGCAACTTAGATATGGATTTATCTATTGGCAATAAACAAAAACAGCCATTTTTATATATTGCCAATAGATAAATAGCAATAACGCCGCTGCATGAAAACGCTATGCCCTGTTCCACAAAGTTTACGTTCTCCGCCCCGCCTGCCTCCATTCCCCGCCCCACCCTATCCGCATTTCCTACCTCCCCGCTTCGCTCCATAGCGCCGAAGCGGGAGCGAAGCAATACCGAATGGGGTACGAATGAGGTACAAAGAAGGCACGGCGCGGGTAAAAAGTCAGCAAAAGCGCGGACGCAACTTATTGGGGATAAGTGGAGTTAAGGGAGAGATTGTGTAGAGTTCGGACAAGATTTACAAAGTTTCGAGGAAAGAGTATTGTTCGATTTTTTCACACAGAATAAAGAGAGGAAAGGAGCTTCGTAAGAAGGTCTATTTGTTTACAAATAAAAGTCAAAGAAATTTAAGGCAACAACATTTGTACCCACTCGGCAACCACAGAAGTCTTGCCTGACCCGTTAGGGCCGGCTATGACTATCATTTCGGGCAAACGCTTACTCTCTTCCATGGACAATCGCATTAATCTTTGCACTCCACTTGGCTTGCTTGTAGGCAATATCCTGTAGCATCCGCGCCCAATGTTCTTCCGTAGCCTTCCGGTTGCTCTCCCGGGCTTCTTCGGCTACTTCTTTCATGATTTGCTCCAGCATCTCGTCGGTAGGTTCCTGGTAGGGGCTGAAGCGGTAGGAGTTCATTTCTTTTTCCGTCATGGCTGTGTAGTTTCTTTGTTGTCAACGATGCAAATATAGTGAATTGGGCAGGAAAGTGTTGACTGGTAGCGGCAAAAAAGCTACTTTTGCAAAGGATTCCCCTTAAAAACGCATGATTATGGAGGCGAAACAAGACATACGGTGGCTGCAACGCTATGACAACTTTCACCGGGCCTATCTCAGAATAGAGGAGGTGACAGGGTCGGGCCGCACGGCGGACGACCTCTCGGAACTGGAGATGGAGGGACTGATACAGCGGTTTGAATACACCTTCGAACTGGGATGGAAGGTGCTGCAGGACTTGCTGAAATATAAAGGCTATGAGTTTGTGCAGGGGCCAAACGGCACGTTGCAGAAGGCCTTTGAGGACGGACTTATCGCCGACCACGACGGGTGGCGAAGGATGGCAAAAGCACGCGTCACGACCTCGCACACATACAATGAGGGGGATGCGGAGGAGATAGCGCATGCCATCTTCAACGAATACGCCGCCCTGCTGGGGCAGCTGGACAGGCGGCTCGCGAAGGAGAAAACGATACTGGGAAACAACGAATTATTTTGATTGCACGCCATGTACGGACTAAGCCCGCAAGTGATAGAAGACATTGGCCGGGTGCTCCGAAGGCACCCCAATATCAGCCGAGCCATCATCTTCGGCTCGAGGGCCAAGGGGAATTACTCTGAAGGCTCGGACATCGACCTTGCCCTCGTGGGGGAGGGCATATCCTACAGGCAGTTGCTGGACATCGGCATCGGGCTGGACGACCTGGGGCTGCTGTACCGCGTGGACCTGGTGGACTACAATAAGGTGGCCGGCTCGCCGCTGGGCGAGCACATCGACCGGGTGGGCCGGACTTTCTACAGCAAAGAAAACTTCTGCGGCAAGCCTATACGCCGTTGAGCAACTATGCGTATCTTTGCACCCGCAAAATCTGACAGATGAAAGTTATTGTTGACGATAAGATTCCCTTCATCCGCGAAGCGCTGGAGCAGATTGCCGATGAAGTGGCCTATGTGCCCGGCAGGGAGTTTACGCCCGAGGTGGTGAGGGAGGCCGACGCCCTCGTCACCCGCACCCGCACCCGCTGCGACCGCCACCTGCTGGAGGGCAGCCGCGTGCGCTTCATTGCCACCGCCACCATAGGCTTCGACCACATAGACACCGCATGGTGCCGCCGGGCGGGCATCGCCTGGGCCAACGCGCCGGGGTGCAACGCGGCCTCAGTGGGGCAGTACATGCAATCGGCCCTGCTGCTGTGGCAACAGGCCAAGGGCGTGCCGCTGCACCGGCTCACCATAGGCATTGTGGGCGCCGGCAATGTGGGCACGCGGGTGGCTGCCGTGGCTCGGGAGTTGGGCATGACGGTGTTGCTGAACGACCCTCCCCGCCAGGACCGCGAGGGGGGCACGGGCTTCTGCAGCCTGGAGGAGCTGGCACGGCGGTGCGACGTGCTGTCATTCCACGTGCCTTTAATTCGGGAAGGGAAATACAACACCTTCCACTTGGCGGACGAAACCTTCTTCGCCACCTTGCAACGCCGGCCGCTGCTGGTGAACACGTCGCGCGGGGAGGTGGTGGACACCGCCGCCCTGCTGCATGCGCTGGACGAGGGCCGCGTGGCCGATGCCATCATAGACGTGTGGGAGAACGAGCCCGACATTGACCGCCGGCTGCTGCAGCGCGCCTTCCTGGCCACGCCGCACATTGCTGGCTACTCGGCCGACGGCAAGGCCAACGCCACGCGCATGGCGCTCGACGCGCTGTGCGGCTTTTTCCACCTGCGGGCGGACTACAGCATCGTGCCTCCGCCGCCGGCACAGCCCCTCATCCGGGCGCGCGACCTGACGGATGCCTGCCTGCAGATGTACGACCCGCGCGAGGACTGCGCCAGGCTGCGCGCCCGGCCCGACCTGTTCGAAAGGCTGCGGGGCGACTATCCGCTGCGCCGCGAAAGGCAGGCTTATACTATAGAATATATATAAAAGGACCTCATTGCAGCAGGCTCTCTATCACCCGGGGGTAGTACTCGTACTCCAGGGCGTGGACGCGCTGCGCCAAGCTGTCGGGCGTGTCGCCGGGCAGCACGGGGCACTTCTGCTGGCACACGATGCCGCCCTCGTCATACTGCTCGGTGGTGTAGTGTATGGTGATGCCGCTCTCGGCCTCGCCCGCATCGAGCACTGCCTGGTGCACACGGTCGCCGTACATGCCTTTGCCGCCAAACTTGGGCAGCAGCGAGGGATGTATGTTCACCATCCGGCCCGTGTAGGCGTGCAGCACGTTGTCCGGCACGCGCAGCAGGAAGCCCGCCAGCGCCACGAAGTCAATGCCATGGTCGGCCAGCAGCTGCAGCACGCGGGTGCCCTCTTTCCATTCTTCCTTATTTACGTAGAAAGCCGGCACGCCCAGGCGTTCTGCACGTTGCAACACAAAGGCATCCGGGCGGTTGGCAAGCACCAACTTCACTTCAGCCGTTCCCTTGTCACGAAAATAGCGGACGATGTTCTCTGCATTCGTCCCGTTTCCTGATGCGAAAATTGCGATGTTTTTCTTCATAATCCAGTATTTTTATGCACAAAGTGCGAAAAAATGAGCAAAAAAACGCATTTAATGCCCCAAATATTTGCGGGGTACGATAAATATTCCTTCCTTTGCAGCGCAAAATTAAAGAATAAAAACTTAATTATTAATTTAAAACTTAAAGTTATGTCTGAAATTGCATCAAAAGTGAAAGCGATTATCGTCGATAAATTGGGCGTAGAAGAATCCGAAGTTACTAACGAAGCCAGCTTCACTAATGATCTGGGCGCAGATTCTCTGGACACGGTAGAGCTCATCATGGAGTTTGAGAAAGAGTTCGGCATCTCCATTCCCGATGACCAAGCCGAAAAGATTGGCACTGTAGGCGATGCCATTAACTACATCGAAGAGCACGCCAAGTAATTTTATCCGCGTTCACACATGGAATTAAAAAGAGTAGTAGTAACAGGTCTGGGCGCCGTTACTCCCATTGGCAACACTGTCTCCGAGTTTTGGGAGAACCTGGTCAACGGGGTTAGCGGAGCCGGGCCTATTACTCATTTTGATGCGCACCTTTTCAAGACTCAGTTCGCGTGCGAGGTAAAGAACTTCGACGCCACGCTATACATCGACCGCAAAGAGGCACGCAAGATGGACCTGTACACGCAGTATGCCGTGGCCGTGGCCAAACAGGCGGTAGGCGATTCGGGTCTTGACACCGAGAAAGAAGATTTGAACCGCATAGGCGTCATTTTCGGCGCAGGCATCGGCGGTATCCGCACGTTCGAGGAAGAGGCAGGCAACTACGCCTTGCACGGACAGGAAATGGGACCGAAATTCAGCCCGTTCTTCATCCCGAAGATGATTTCGGACATTGCAGCCGGACAGATATCCATGCTGTACGGTTTCCACGGACCCAACTATGCCACTTGCTCGGCATGTGCCACCTCGACCAACGCCATTGCCGACGCTTTCAACCTCATCCGCCTGGGCAAGGCCAACGCCATTGTCACCGGAGGGTCGGAAGCAGCCATTGCAGCCTGCGGCGTAGGCGGCTTCAACGCCATGCACGCACTGTCCACGCGCAACGACTCGCCTGAGACGGCATCACGCCCGTTCAGCGCAAGCCGCGACGGCTTTGTGATGGGCGAAGGAGGCGGCTGCCTCGTGCTCGAAGAACTGGAGCACGCCAAGGCTCGCGGCGCCAAGATTTACGCCGAACTGGCAGGCGTGGGCATGTCGGCCGACGCTTATCACCTCACGGCTTCCCACCCCGAAGGCTTGGGCGCCAAGCTGGTGATGCAGAACGCGCTGGAAGATGCCGGCATGGCTCCCGAAGATGTGGACTACATCAACGTACACGGCACATCGACGCCCGTGGGCGACATCTCGGAGGTGAAAGCCATCCAGGAAGTATTTGGAGAACATGCTTATAAGTTGAACATCAGTTCAACCAAGTCTATGACGGGCCACTTGCTGGGAGCTGCCGGCGCGGTAGAAGCCATTGCCAGCATCCTTGCCATCAAGAACGGAATCGTGCCCCCCACCATCAACCATGAGGAAGGCGACAACGACGAGAACATCGACTACAGCCTGAACTTCACGTTCAACAAGGCTCAAGAGCGCGATGTCAACGTGGTGCTGTCCAATACCTTCGGCTTCGGCGGGCACAACGCATGTGTCATCTTCAAGAAGTACACGGAGTAAGTAATTGCGTAAACGGATACATCATCGTGTTACGTAACCAAATAGACAAGATAAGGCTCCTGTTCCGCAAGGACAGAGAGTCTTATCTTTGTTTTTACCGCATACTGGGATTCGTGCCCCACAACATTACCCTCTACCGGCAGGCCCTGCTGCACAAGTCCACCTCCCTGAAGACGGAAAAAGGCCGCCCCATCAACAACGAGCGGCTGGAATTTCTGGGCGACGCCATACTCGACGCCGTGGTGGCCGACTTGCTGTACAAGCACTTTGAAGGCCGCAAGGAAGGGTTCCTCACCAACACCCGCTCCAAGATAGTGCAGCGCGAGACACTGAACAAGCTGGCCGTGGAAATCGGGCTGGACAAGCTGGTGAAGTACACCACGCGCTCGTCGGTGCACAACAGCTACATGTATGGCAACGCATTCGAGGCCTTCGTGGGAGCCATCTACCTGGACCAAGGCTATGAGCGGTGCAAGGAGTTCATGGAAAAGAAAATCTTCAGGGAATACATCGACCTCGACACCATGTCGCGCAAGGAGGTCAACTTCAAATCGAAACTCATCGAGTGGAGCCAAAAGCAAAAAATAGAAGTGAGCTTCGAGCTTATCAACCAGTTCCAGGACAAGGACAACAGCCCCATGTTCCACACCGAGGTACGCATTGAAGGCCTCACCGCCGGAATGGGGAAAGGCTACTCCAAGAAAGAGTCGCAGCAGAACGCCGCCCGCATGGCACTGAAGAAGCTGGGCAGCGCCGCCTTCATAGCCGCCGTGAAAAGCGCCAAGGCACACGAGACGGCTGATGCCGCCCCATGCGACGCCCCGGCCACGGAAGAAGACACGCCTCAGCCGTCAGCCGAAGCAAATGCCCATCCGGCGACCCTGGACAACTAAATCCTCATCCTCAGTCACCAGTTTCAACTTTCCGGCCACCTCCGCCAGGGGGATGGACGACACCTCGTTGCCCTTGAGCCGCACCATGCGCCCGAAGTCGCGGTTGGCCACCAGCTCCGTGGCATGGCCGCCCATGCGGGTAGAGAGGTTGCGGTCGAACGCCGTGGGCGAGCCTCCGCGTTGTATGTAGCCCAGCACCGTCTCGCGGCTCTCGATGCCCGTCTCGACCTCGATGGCGCGGGCAATGTATTCGCCGGCACGGCTCTGCCCGTCGGTAGCGATGCCCTCGGCCACAACGACGATGGAGTAGTTGCGCCCCTGCTTCACGCGGTTCAAGATGACGTCGCCGATGTGGTGGATGTCGTAGCTGATTTCGGGTATCAGAATCACATCGCCCCCGCCTGCCATGCCCGAGTAGAGGGCTATCCAGCCGGCCTTGTGCCCCATCACCTCGATGACCATGACGCGCTTGTGCGAGCTGGCGGTGGAGTGCAGGCGGTCGATGGCCTCGGTGGCGATGGTGACGGCCGAGTCGAAACCGAAGGAAATGTCCGTGCCCCAGATGTCGTTGTCGATGGTCTTGGGCACCGACACGATGTTCAGTCCCATGGCGGCGAGCTTGGCCGCCGTCTTCTGCGTGCCGTTTCCGCCGATGCACACCAGGCAGTCCAGCCCCAGTTTCTCCATGTTGCGGCGGATGAGGGTAGGCTTGTCCACCCCGTCCACGGTGCCGCCGTTCTTCTTGAACGGCTTTTCGCGCGAGGTGCCCAGCACGGTGCCGCCCAGGTTGAGCAGGCCGGAGAGCGACTTCTCGGTCAGCTGCTCCACGTCGCCCGTCAGCAGCCCCTGGAAGCCGCTGTGTATGCCTATCACCTCCATCCCCCACTCGCAGATGGCCGTCTTGCTCACGCCCCGGATGGTGGCGTTGATGCCGGGGCAGTCGCCCCCCGATGTCAGAATTCCGATTCTCATAATGTGTCTGTTTTTATCTTTACTAAATTATTTCTGTACTTTTCTTTTTGCCTTGCCGCAAAAAGAAAAGATACCAAAAGAAAAAAGTCAAGCGCTGAAGCTCCGGGGCTACTCCGAGCACGTTTTTGCTAAACGGCAGGAAACTCGCTACGCTCAGACAACCTGCCGTTCTTCACGCAAAAACGCACTCTCCGCTTCACGCCCTTCCGCTTAGGCGCGGCCATGCGGCATTGGGCGGCAGGCCGGCCGAAGTAGCCCGACGGGCACAGCCGGGGTCCTTTCTTTTTGGCATCTTTTTCTTTCGGGCAAGCGAAAGAAAAAGTGCACTATCATCACGATGTTGGTAGCGTTCCAACGCCACCGACCTAGCGATACTACCCTACCGCGCCAGCGTAGGAACGCCACCACGCCGGCCTTGCAATGGTCTTGAGGGAGGAAAAAGCAACCCGCTTGTCACCTCCACAGCCCCTTGCAGGCGGTAAAGGTAGAAAAAAAAGGAGAAAAAGATAGAGAAGACGATAAATAAGATTATTTTTGCCACGGAATTTTTTGTTTTCAAAAAACGGACGAAAGATGAACATTACCGCATTTCTGAATCGGGCGTACTTTACCCCCCGCCTGAAGGAGATTGAACAATACACCCACCGCAGCGCCGAGCTGCAACAACGCGTGCTGCAACGCCTCGTAGGCCTCGCTGCCGACACCGAGTGGGGAAGGCGGTACGGCTATGCCACCATCCGCAACTACCAGGACTTCCACGACCGCCTGCCCGTGCAGACGTATGAGGACATAAAGGGCTACGTGGAGCGCATGCGACAGGGCGAACAGGGACTGCTGTGGCCCACGGAGGTGAAGTGGTTTGCCAAGTCGTCCGGCACTACCAACGACAAAAGCAAGTTCCTGCCCGTGAGCCACGAGTCGCTGCACGACACCCACTACCGCGGCGGGCGCGACGCCGTGGCCATCTACCTGGGCCAGAACCCGCAAAGCCGCTTCTTCAGCGGCAAGGGCCTCATACTGGGCGGCAGCCACAGCCCGGGGCTGAACAATCCCCACAGCCTGGTGGGCGACCTTTCGGCCATACTGATAGAGAACATCAACCCGCTGGTCAACCTCATCCGCGTGCCCTCCAAGCAGACGGCACTGATGGGCGACTTCGAGGCCAAGATGGAAGCCATAGCGCAGGAGACCATCGGGCGCAACGTCACCAACCTCTCCGGCGTGCCCTCGTGGATGCTGGTGCTCATCAAGCATATATTGGAAAAAACGGGTAAAGAGAGTCTGGACGAGGTGTGGCCCAACCTGGAAGTCTTCTTCCACGGCGGCGTGGCCTTCACCCCCTACCGCGAGCAGTACCGCAGCCTCATCCGCAGCCCCCGCATGCACTATGTGGAGACCTACAACGCCTCGGAGGGCTACTTCGGCACCCAAAGCGACCCTGCCGACCCTGCCCTGCTGCTCATGGTGGACTACGGCATCTTCTACGAATTCATTCCGCTGGAAGACGTGGGCCAGCCGCAACCCCGCATCTGCTGCCTGGAAGACGTGGAGGTGGGACGGAACTACGCCATGGTCATCTCCACCTCCGCCGGACTGTGGCGCTACATGATAGGCGACACCGTGCGCTTCACCCAGCGCCACCCGTGGAAGTTCGTCATCACCGGCCGCACCAAGCACTTCATCAACGCCTTCGGCGAAGAGCTCATCGTGGACAATGCCGAGAAAGGCCTGGCCCGCGCCTGCGCCGAAACGGGCGCCCAGGTGCTGGACTACAGCGCCGCACCCGTCTTTATGGACGAGCACGCCAAGTGCCGCCACCAGTGGCTCATCGAGTTTGCCCGCATGCCCGACGACCTGGCGCGCTTTGCCCGCGTGCTGGACGACACGCTCAAAGAGGTCAACTCCGACTACGAGGCCAAGCGCCAGAACGACCTGGCCCTACAGCCCCTGGAGGTCATCGTGGCCCGGCCCGGCCTCTTCCACGACTGGCTGGCGCAAAAAGGCAAGCTGGGCGGGCAACACAAGATTCCCCGCCTGAGCAACACGCGCGAATACATTGAGGAAATGCTGAAGCTGAACAAGTAAAGGGAGGTGCGTCAAAACCCTATGAACACCTTTAAAATGTTATATATTAGGCGCGGATTACGCGGAATAACGCGGATTTTAATAAGCTTATAATCCGTGAAATCCGCGTAATCCGCGCCTAAAAGAAAGCACTCAGAGTTTTTTGACACACCCTCTCGGTCGCTTCTATCTTATAGTTCATCACGTATTTCCTCCCACGTTTTGCCTTGTATCTTTCCTTCCCGTATCAGCTTCGCGTCCTCAAAGGCCTGGCGGATGCGCTCTTCCTCTTCCCGCTGGGCCACCAGCTTCTTGATGGCCTTCAGGGCTTTTTTCAGATAGTTCTCGTCGTCGGCAATGTAGCTCAACTCGCGCAACAGTTCGGCTTTCAGGTTCATCGTGCTGTTCATATTTCGTTTCCTCCCGATTCTTAATTCTTCATTCATCATTCTTCATTTACCCCACGCTCCCCTCCAGCGACACGCTGAGCAGCTTCTGCGCCTCGACGGCAAACTCCATGGGCAGCTTGTTCAGCACCTCCTTGGCGTAGCCGTTGACGATGAGGCCCACGGCGTCCTCGGTCGAGATGCCGCGCTGGTTGCAGTAGAAGAGCTGGTCTTCGCTGATTTTCGAGGTGGTGGCCTCGTGCTCCACGATGGCCGTCTCGTTGTGGATGTCCATGTAGGGGAAGGTGTGCGCGCCGCAGCGGCTGCCCAGCAGGAGGGAGTCGCACTGGCTGTAGTTG
>CASELH010000014.1 GCA_949288715.1 uncultured Bacteroides sp.
GTTGAGCGAATACACGGGCTGCAGCAATTCATAGTCCTGCCCCTCGCCCAGCTGGCGCACGTAGGCCTTCGAGGCGTTGAACAGCACCCGCATCTTGAATATTAGCGACCATATCATCAGTATTTCTACAGCAAATCGTCTGCCTTTCCTCGTTTCACACCCCGCCTTTATTATACAATTCTTACGCCAAGGATCCTCCGGCACCATCTCCGCAGGCAGGTACTCCACGCTCACCACCTCCTCTTCGGGCTTGTCGAAGGGCAGCAAGGCATTGAGCAAGCTTATCACCAGGTCGGGATGCTCGCCAAACACTTTCTTAAAAGTCAGGTCGGCCTTGGGGTCTAAGTATCTCATAACGGCATATCTTATAGTTCTTCCGTCTGCAAAGATAGCACAAACCGCAAGCAATGCAAAGCAAGCCCGCCGCTTTTTTTACAAACCCGCCACAGACCCCATTCGTACCCGAGTCGTACCCCATTCGGTACTCCTTCGGTCGGGCTTCGGCCCTATGGAACGGAAAAAGAGCAGACAAAGTAGGGCTCGGGTCCCTCCCCGCCCCCGCCCTGCCGCAAATACTTCCCGCAGGATGAGCCTCCATCCACGGAAAATGCGTACCTTTGCACCCGAATTTCAAGAAAGACAATATTTTAATGAAGACATTTGAAGAACTTGGTGTGTCGGCCGAGATACGCCAAGCCATTGAAGAAATGGGCTACGTGCAACCGATGCCCGTGCAAGAAGAAGTAATCCCCTACCTGCTGGGGGAGAATAACGACGTGGTGGCGCTGGCGCAGACGGGCACCGGAAAGACGGCTGCCTACGGGTTGCCGCTCATCCAGAAGGTGGACGTGACCCGAAACGTGCCGCAATCGCTCATCCTCTGCCCCACGCGAGAACTGTGCCTGCAGATAGCGGGCGACCTGAGCGACTACTCCAAATACATCGGCGGGCTGCGCGTGCTGCCCGTATACGGCGGCTCGTCCATCGAGAGCCAGATACGCGCGCTGAAGCGCGGCGTGCACATCATCGTGGCTACGCCGGGGCGCCTCATCGACCTGATGGAGCGCAAAACGGTGTCGCTGGCCACCGTGCAGAACGTGGTGATGGACGAGGCCGACGAGATGCTGGACATGGGCTTTACGGACAGCATCAACGCCATTCTGGCCGACGTGCCCCAGGAGCGCAACACGCTGCTCTTCTCCGCCACCATGAGCCCGGAGATAAGCCGCATAGCCCAGCAATACCTGCACGATGCCAAGGAAATCACCATCGGGCGGAAAAACGAGAGCACCAACACTGTGAAGCACGTGGCCTACTGCGTGCATGCCAAAGACAAATATGCCGCGCTGAAGCGCATAGTAGACTACTATCCCCAGATATATGCCATCATCTTCTGCCGCACACGCGCCGAAACACAGGAGATTGCCGACAAGCTGATGCAGGAAGGCTACAACGCCGACGCCCTGCACGGCGACCTCAGCCAGGCGCAGCGCGACCAGGTGATGCAGAAGTTCCGCATACGCAACCTGCAACTGTTGGTGGCCACCGACGTGGCAGCCCGCGGGCTGGACGTGGACGACCTGACGCACGTGATAAACTACGGCCTGCCCGACGACGTGGAGAGCTATACCCACCGCAGCGGGCGCACGGGTCGCGCCGGAAAAACGGGCACCTCCATCGCCATCATCAACCTGCGCGAAAAGGGCAAACTGAAGCAGATAGAACGCATCATAGGCAAGAAGTTCGAGGCAGGCGAAATGCCCACCGGCAAGCAAATCTGCGAAAAGCAGCTGATGAAGCAGATAGACGACCTGGAAAAGGTGAAAGTGAACGAGGAAGAGATAGCCGACTTCATGCCCGACGTGTACCGCAAGCTGGACTGGCTGTCGAAAGAAGACCTCATAAAGCGCATGGTGAGCCACGAGTTCAACCGCTTTCTCGACTACTACCGCGACCGCGAAGAAATACAAGTAACCCCTATCACAGAGGGCGGCCGCAAAGAGGGGAAAAGCCGGGGCGACAAGGCCGGTGCCAAGGGGCCACGCCGCGCGGAAGAAGGCTATGCACGCCTGTTCATCAACCTGGGCAAGGCAGACAGCTTCTTCCCCACCGACCTCATCAGCCTGCTCAACAGCCACACACGCGGCCACATCGCCGTGGGGCGCATCGACCTGATGCGCAACTTTGCCTTCTTTGAAGTGGAAGAAGGCGCCACAAAGAATGTGCTGAAGGCACTGAACCGCGTCTCGTGGCGAGGCCGCAAAGTGTCGGTAGAGGTGGCCGATGCCCCCGACAAAGGCCAGGGAGGCAAAGAGGGCGGCAAGCGTAAAGGCGGCACCAAGCCAGGCAAGGCAGCCACCAAGTCCCGCCGTGCCGAGCAGGAATATGCTCCCCGCAGCAAGAAGAAGGACGACTGGCGACAGTTCTTCCAGCCCGGCAACGAGCTGCGCGGCCCCGAACCCGACTTCAATGAAGAGGGATGGGCAAAGCGGTCGAAGAAGAAAAAGAAATAATTACCCGCCGAACCTGTAGCCTAAGCCAAGCATCAGGTTGTTGGGGTCCTTGAAGTTGCTCAGCTGGTAGCCCACGTGGAGGAAGAGGCGGCGGGTGACGAATGCCTTGAGGACCAATATCTGGTAGAGCTTGCCCGTGTCCTCACCCTTGTAGAGCACGTTGTGCCCCACACCCAGGTTGACCGAGAAGATAGGCATGTTGAGCTCCGCACGCACGGACAAGCCTACGGCAAACTGCTCGCGGAAGGGCGGGCGGTAAAACTTGATGTCGTCGCCGCTGGTGCCCTCCACTACATGGTCTTTCAGGTTGGCGCTCTCGTCATACTGCGCGTCGAGCGACACACCCGCGCGGAAGTACTTGTTCACCCGGTACATGGGGTTGAAGTTCAGCCCTGCCACGCCAAACGAACCGGGAATCAAGTCGCCATCATCCGCCGACCACATGATGCCCCGCTTGCGCGTGGAGCCATAGAGCACCAGGTCGTAGCTGAAGCGTGAGCCCTCTATCTGCCGCCCGGCAGCAGGAGCGTCTTCAGCCTCTACCCCGCCGCCAAACGAGCGCACCACGCCCACCCGCGCGGCAATGGTGTTAACGCCCGCATTCGGGTAGTTGGTGTTGCCGTTGGAGTAATGCGACAGGTCTACCCCGGCCACTACACTCCACTCCCGGGCAAGCTGCCAGTTCACGAAAAAGCCCACGTTGAGGAAGGCATTGATGCGCGAGCCTACAATGTCGTTGTAGTAATTGGCTTCTTCATCGTACTTCTTCCAGCCAAAGGAAGCCCCAAAGTTCCACTCATAGTTCAGCGTGAGGTTGCGGGCAAGCCGCGCCAAGCGGGAGCCTTGGAACACGTACACCGACACGGGGTTGCCCAGCTCACGGCGATTGCCAAACGTGTTGTAGCCCACCCCTATCCCCTGGTAGGCATACGGGTAAAGCTGCCCCCAGCGGGAACTGGGCGCAAAGCGGAAAGCATACCTCAGGTGGGCTGACATAGCAGGATTGACAGGCTCTCCGGCCTCATTCTCCCCCCGGAAGAAGCCGTGTGTGGGAAATACATAGCCCGGGCGCACATCAAGCCCCAACATGTGTACGGGCTTATCGCCCTCCATGCTGTCGGGTTCAGAGGTAGAAGTTATGGATTGAGCCGCCAAGCCAAAAGGCAGGCAAAGGAGCATGGAAATCAATACTAAGATAACTCGCATATGTTGAGAAAACTGTTACTTTAAATCTTAAATGGTAATTTACCCTTTCTTTGCGTAGAGGTGCAGTCTAATTCCATGGCACAATATAAATCTCATAAGCCTGAGGCTTATAGAGATCAAGTTCCCCCTTAAATTCCTGCTTCCTACCTGTGCGCGGGTGGCTGGCATACACCGTGAAGTCCACCCCGTAGAATTTGTACCACCAGTAGGAACGGATTTCACAGGGAGAATGGGCTGGAATGGTTACCTGTTCTTCCACCTCCAGCAAGGAGTCCGGCACAGGCAACTCATGCACATCGGCATCCAGCGGCATCTGCCGGTCGGTCACGTACGGCCAGCCAAAGTCATCCACATCCACCAAAGGCACTTCCGGTTTATTTCCCCCGAAGATGGCCAGCGGATTATCGTCATAAAACGTGAACTGCACTTGATAAGATTGCCTTTCATAAGGAGTGATAACATAAGTTGCCGGCTCCTCTTTAGGATAGGGTACAATCAACTCACTCTTTGGATGCCACGGCACACTGTCCTGCCCCAACCAAGAGTTCAGCCTATAGACAATGCTGTCCAACTGGTATGCCTCCGAAGGCTCCACCTCCACGCGGATGTAGCGGCGGTCGTAGTCGTTGCCCACGTCGATAAAGCACTCGAAGGGTTGGCCGCTGGCATTCTCCGTGGAGGTGACGCGCAGCTTATCCCCCTTCGTCCGCTCCACGGTAAGTGTCACGGTGGGATGGTCGAGCACGAACTTTGTCCAGCCCGGCTCCACATACATAGGGTCACTGCCCAGCCACTGCCCGTCGGCATCATACACATCGCCCTTTATCACGTCGCCGTTCAGCGTGTACACGTCAAACACATCCCAGTTGTCCGTCTTGAAGTCGATGACACGTGCATGCCCGTCGCTGGGCACAAGGACACTTTCATCGGAAGGGGCGAAATCGTCTATGAACACCTCGCTGTTGCAAGACTGCAGCCCCGGCAAGGCAACCATTGCCGCCACGAGGGCGGACAGGAAATATCTATTCTTCATACATCTTTTCAATCAAGTCCTTATAGTTTTCCGCCACCACGGCGCGGCGCAGCTTCAGCGTGTTGGTCAGTTCGCCGCGCTCCATGCTGAAGGGGGCGGGCAGCAGGGTAAAGCGCTTCACCTGCTCGTAGTGGGCAAAGGGCTGCTGCAACGTGTCGATGCGCGCGCGGAACAAAGCCTCCACCTTGGGGTGGGCCAGCAGTTCCTCGCGCGAGTGCCACTCCAGCCCCTTCTCCTTGGCGTACGCCTCCACCAGCGGATAAACGGGCACAATCAGCGCAGAGACAAACTTGCGCTGGTCGGCAATGATGGCTATTTGGTCGATGTAGCGGTCTATGCCTATACGCGTCTCCAACGCCTGCGGGGAGATGTACTTGCCGTTCGACGTCTTGAACAAGTCCTTCAGCCGTTCCGTCAGGTAGAGGTCGTTGCCCTTGCGGTAGCCTGCATCGCCCGTGTGAAACCAGCCCTCGGCATCGAAAGCCTTCGCGTTGGCCTCGGGACGCTTGTAGTAGCCCGCCGTGATGGTCTTGCCGCGCAGCAATATCTCGCTATTCTCCCCTATCTTTACCTCCAGGCCCGGAATGATGGTGCCCACCGAGCCTATCTCGTAGTGCGTCAGCCCGAAGCACGACACGGTGGCGGTAGACTCCGTCAGCCCGTAGCCCACCAGCAGGTTGATGCCCACGGAGTGGGCAAAGGTGCATATTTCATCGGACACGGTGGCGCCTGCCGTGGGGAAGAACGTGCCGTTTTCTATGCCGATTATCTTCTTCAGCAAGTGGTACACCGTCTTTTCGTAGAACAGGTACTTCATGTGCAGCCCGAAGGGGGGCGTCTTGCCCACGCGCACATAGTCGATGTTGTGCGCGCGGCCCACGCGGATGGCATCTTCTATGAGCCGGCGGCGCAAGCCCGACTCCTGCTCAATGCGCTCTTGCACGCCCGCATACACCTTCTCCCAAAAGCGGGGCACGCTGCACATGGCCGTGGGGCGAATCTCTTTTATCGTCATCTGGATGTCCTGCGGGTGCAGGTTGATGCACACCTGGATGCCGCGGTGCAGGCAAAAGAACGTCCACGCCCGCTCGAAGATGTGCGTCAGGGGCAAGAAGTTCATCGACACGTCGTTGTCGGTGAGCGAGGTGAAGATGATGTCGTGGGCACGGAAGGCCTCCATATAGTTGGAGTGATGCAGCATCACGCCCTTGGGCTCGCCCGTGGTGCCCGAGGTGTAGAGTATGTTGGCCAAGTCCTCCTCCGAGGCCCGGGCCGTGCGCTCCTCCACCGCGGTGTTCAGCCCCTGCGCGTCGCCCATGGCCAGAAACTCGTGAAAATAGAGAGAGGTGACGTCCCTTGCGTCGCGCTTCACCTTGGGGTCAAAGATAATCAGCCGCTGCAGGTGGTGGCAGAAGCCGAAGGCGTGGAAAGCCGTGTCATACTGGTATTGCTCGCCCACAAAAAGGTATCGTATCTGCGCATCGTTCACAATGTACTGCACCTGCGCCGACGAGCTGGTGGCATAGAGCGGAATGGTCACCGCCCGGTTGGCAAAGGCCCCGAAGTCGGTGTACAGGCATTCGGGCTTGTTTTGCGAGAATACGCCCACATTCTCCTGCTCCGCCACCCCCAACGCCACCAGGGCACGCGCCACGCGGCGCACTGTAGCCGAAAACTCACGCCACGTCACCGGCATCCACTGCGCAGTGTCGTAATCACGGTACTTCAGGGCAATCTTCTCGCCATACTTCTCCGCCTGCCGGTGCACCAGGACAGACAAATGATGATAATTCATAAGCGGTAGCGTTGGTAAATACAGGACAAAGATAGGCGTTTATTTCCATAATCACACTTACTCTGCGCCGTATTGTTCCATAAAAAAGTGTTTCTGCTGCTCTATTTCCCTGCGCAGTTCTTCTTCAGCAAGCATGTATGTCATGTACTTAGTGCTCACTGCCGTGCAATACCGGAGTATTTCGCTATGGTATTGCCCGTATCAGTGCAAAGCAATACGCCAATAACGCAGAATGAGGCGAATTTGAGCATTCTCACTGACGGTCAGAAAGTTTGGCTTCGGGTGGCACAAATACTATGTATTTCAAGTCACTCTACAAAGGTAATCAAACCCCTTTCAAACAGCAAGAAACTTTTTTCAAAAATATTTTTGTCTGTAAACGGCTTATACACAGCAATGGTTACTTACAGGTAAGTATCTGATGTTCAAGTATCTACTTGTAGTGATGGAAAACTCTTTCTAATTTTGCAGCACAAAAGAAACAAAGACACCTATAGTAAGTAATAAAATTATCAAATGTATGAAGAAAGCAAAAATTAAAACACTCCTCTTTTTTGCAGCAGCACTTACGATGTTTGCAAGCTGTACGATAAAGGCAGGACAGGAAAGAACCATTGAATCCGAAAATGATAAAATGGCTATCACAGAATTAATCAACCGATATGTAGAAACCATCAATCGGTGTGACACGGCTTTGGTAAATCAAATATGGTCACACGACACCAATGTATCCTTTATAGGCCCGACTGGTTATTACTCCACTTATAACGAAATTCGCGACAGTTTGGTGGTAGGCGTATTTGGCAGGCTTTTCAAAGAACGTCATTTGCAAAGTAACAATTTGAAGATTGATATTGGCGGCAATATGGCATGGTCGGAATTTACGTGGTCATTTGATGCCATGCAGATGGATGGTACTGCGCATCACGCAAAAGGACAAGAAACACAAATCTTTAAAAGATGCTCCGATGGAGAATGGCGTTTGATACATATCCATTATTCGGCTATTAAATAACATTATTACATAGTAACCATAAAAATAAAAGCAAAAATGAGAAAGGTATTATTTATTCTGTTCAATCTCTTAACAATTACAGCTATGGCACAGACAAAGGGACGTTTCGAGGTACACGACCTCGGCAATTTCAAACTGCACGTTTATTACACCAACGACGTGATGGCGGACGCAAGTTACATCATCGAAGGCAAGGATTCGCTGGTGACGATGGAACACCCGTTGTTTAAAGACAATGTGGCGGAATTTAACGATTATATTGAGAAGTTGGGCAAGCCCATCAATAAAATCATTTCCGACTATCACGTGGGCGGAACCGACAATCACGACCAAATTATGGCGGAAGGTATGGAAGCGTTCTCCAAAGGTCCCATCTACGGCGGTATGATGAAAAGCTTCGAGAAAATGTGGGGCGACACGATGACGGAGATGCCTACGGGAACCGTTACCGAAGTGCCTTTCGGCAGCACACCGACTTGGGGGGGCGTGACGTTCGAGTTCCGCCATGGCGCAAGTTCAGACTTCCCCGCGGCCAGCATCCTGATTGGCGGAAAGGTTTATTACACCCATTGGACTCCGGCAAAGGCTCATGTCAGCCACCTGCAAATTTCTTCTCCGGCAGCCATTGACGCAGAAATTGCAGAAGCTGAAAACTCGTTGGCTTCGGGCGCGACGTTGTTCATCGGTGGACACGGCGGTGCTGCCACACGCGATGCGGTAGAGTTTAAAATCGCTTACCTGAAAAAGATGAAAGAACTGCTCGCGGCCAACAAGACGGCACAGGCTTTCGTGGATGCTATGAAGCAAGCCTATCCCGGATTGCCCGGAGAAGCCGGATTGGAAGATTTGGGTAAGGCACTCTATAAATAAAAGTAAGACATACTGAGCAATAACGCTTCGGACAGTGTGACTTCAAGCACCGTCCGAAGCCTTTTAAGCAATGGATAAATGAAATTCAATCATAGAAAAGGCATTACACCTCCCACTTTCGAACATTATGAAATGCCCCACTCCTAACCGTCCATCCATTCCATCCCCCTTCTTTCCACAATTCCGCTCCGCCCTTGACGGTTATTCCATAGATTTTCTATAAGTTTGCACAAAGAAAAGGGAACTCCCTTTGTTTTCCCCGCCAAAAGCACCTCACCCGAGTCTTGTTTTGTCCGCTCTTTTTCCTTTCTATAACGAAAGCCGCTACAAGGAGCAGGTAAGGACCGGGTAAGGAGAAGGTAAGGAGAGGGTCTATCCCTGGCATGTAAAGATTAATATAAAACCTTGCTTTAGCAAGAAAACCCTATCTGTTGCTTTATGACATACGACCTGACTACAATGACCGACGAAGCCGTCGGGCTGCTGAAAGAGCTGATAGCCATCCCCTCCGTGAGCCGCGAAGAGGCGCAGGCGGCCGACTGCCTGCAACGCTACATCGAACTGCAAGGCATGGAGACGGGGCGCAAGGGCAACAACGTGTGGTGCCTGAGCCCCGCATTCGACCTGAAGCGGCCTACTCTGCTGCTCAACTCGCACATCGACACGGTGAAGCCCGTGGCCGGCTGGCGAAAGCCCCCCTTCACGCCCACCGAGAGCAACGGCCGCCTCTACGGCCTGGGCAGCAACGACGCGGGCGCCAGCGTGGTGAGCCTGCTGCAGGTGTTCCTGGCCCTGTGCCGCACGGCGCAGCCCTATAACCTGGTGTTCCTGGCTTCGTGCGAGGAAGAGGTGTCCGGCGCGGGCGGCATAGAGTGCGTGCTGCCCCTGCTGCCCCCCATTACTTTCGCCCTGGTGGGCGAGCCTACCGAGATGCAGCCCGCCATTGCCGAAAAGGGACTGATGGTGCTGGACGTCACGGCTACCGGCCGCTCGGGGCATGCGGCGAGGGACGAGGGCGACAACGCCATCTACAAGGTGCTGGACGACGTGGCTTGGTTTCGCGATTACCGCTTCCCCCGCGTGTCGCCCCTGCTGGGGCCGGTGAAGATGAGCGTGACCCAGATGAATGCCGGCACGCAGCACAACGTCATCCCCGACCGCTGTACCTTTGTGGTGGACATCCGCAGCAACGAGTGCTACACCAATGAAGAACTGTTTGCCGAAATCTGCCGGCACCTGCACTGCGAAGCCAAGGCACGCTCCTTCCGCCTGGGTTCTTCGCATGCGCCCGAGGGGCATCCGCTGGTGCAACGGGCCATCGAGTTGGGGCGCGTGCCCTTCGGCTCGCCCACCCTGTCCGACCAGGCGCTGATACCTTTCCCCTCCATGAAGATGGGGCCGGGCAAGAGCAGCCGCTCGCACACGGCAGACGAGTTTATCTTCATCAAGGAGATTGAGGAAGCCATCGGGCTGTACCTCCGGCTGCTGGACGGAGCCAGGATTACCGGCTGAGCCAGGGTTCGGGGTTGAGCTTCTGCTTCTCCTTGCGCAGCTGGAAGTGAAGCACGGTGCGCCCGCCGTCGGCAGGATTGGAGAAGACGGTGCCCAAGGGCTGGCGGGTGGTGACGGCATCGCCCGTCTTGACGGACGCGGATGACAGGTTGCAGTAGACGGAGATATAGGCGCCATGGCGCACCAGGATGTTGAACAACCCGTTGAGCTGGAACACGGCGGCCACCTTGCCGCCAAAAATGGCACGCGCCTGCGCGCCGGGCTGGCCTTGGATGTCGATGCCCTTGTTGTCGAGCTTGACGTTGCGCAGCCCCTCCACGGTGTATTGCCCGAAGTGGCTGGTGATGAGGTAGGGCCCGGTGATGGGCACGGGCAGCTTGCCCCGGTTTTCGGCAAAGGTGCCTGAGAGGGCTCGGTCAGCCTTGTCCAGGGTATAGGCCTCCACGGGGGCGGGCTTTTCGGCTTTTCCGGCGGGGGCGGCAGAGGCAGCCTGCTTTTTGCGGGCAGCGGCTTCGCGACGGGCCTCTTCTTCGGCACGCTTGCGGGCCTTCTCTATCTCCTCGGCAATGAGGCGGTCTATGCGGTCATTCAGCTGGTTGGCTTCGCGGCGCTTCTTGGCCAGTTCGTTTTGCAGGCTGCGCTGCTGGCGGCGCAGGTTGTTCACCAGGTTGCGCTGCTGCTTTTCCTGGGCTTCGAGCTTGGCCTTCTCACCCTCGCGCTCCTGCAACAGCTTTGCCTTGGCATCCCTTACTTGCTGCAGTTCCTCCCGCTTGTCGGCCAGCAGTTGCTGCTGCTTCAGTATCTCCTCGCCTTGCAGGCGCTGGTAGGTGGCATATTCGCGCACGTAGCGCAGGCGGCGGTAGGTTTGCGCCAGGGTTTTGGCCGAGAAGATGAACAGCAGTTTCTCTTCGATGGACATGTTCTTATAGAGGTAGCACACGGAGGCGGCATACTGCTCGCGCCTGGCTTGCAGGTCTTGTTGCAGCTTGGCGGTCTGGCGCTGCAGGGAGGCCAGTTCGCGGTCTATCGCCTCCATGTCGCCGTTGATGGTGAGGATGTAGCGACGGCGCTCCTCTATCTGTCCGGTCAGGGCAGCAAGGCCCGAGAGCTGGCTGCCTACGTTCTTCTTTGTGGTCTGCAACAGGGTTTCCGACTCAGCAATCTGTTTCTGCAAAGTGCTGCGCTTGCTTTCCAACTCTTTTATCAGCCGGTTGGACTGCGCGGCGGCGGGCAGCAGCAGGCAAAGGCAGCCTATGCAGGCACAAAGCAGACGTTTCATAGGCTCATCAGCATTTCCAGCAATTCGTAGAGTTGCACCTGCTCGTACTTGGCGGAGAGGCGGGTGGGCGTAAGGGTCAGGGGCTTGTCGGAAAAGTCGGAGAAGGTGAGCTTGGCTTTCTCCAGGGAGTGGATGCCCAAGTCTTTGGCCGACAGCACGGCCGTGCCTTCCTTGGCTGCCTTGTAGAGCAGTTTCTCCAGGCGGGCATAGGTGGCCTTGCGGGGCAGCAGGTCTTTCAGTTCCTCGCGGGTGACGCGGACGTAGCGCTTGCCCATGCGGTCTACCAGCAGGGCCTCGTCGGGGGTGACTTCCACGCGCGCCACTTCCGTGCGCAGGATGGGCATCAGGAAGGAGAGCTGCATGCGCTCGCCCTTCACCAGCTTCAAGGTGCCGTTTACAGTGAGCACGGCGTTCTTGCTAGGCACCGTGAGCTGCACCTTGGCGGAGAGGCAGCCGGTGTCTTCCGAAATGGGGCCGGCGGCATGCTTGGCCGTCTTGCACCCGGCCAGACACACGGCCATGAGCAGCACGAGGGAGAGGAGGCGGAGGGACTTCCGCACGGCGGTATTATTCTGTAGTGGTTTCATCGGGGATGTATTTCTTTTGGGCTATTTTCTCTTTCAGCGTGGGCGAGGTGCTGCCCATCTCCAAGGCCTGCTGCCAGAACTTCAGGGCACCCTCCACGTCGCCGGTCATGTAGTAAATGTCGCCGCAGTGCTCCACGACTTCGCTGCTTTTCTCTCCGTCGGCCAGCATGGCATTGTCTATGTAGATGCGGGCCTCGGCGTAGTTGCCCTTCTCGAAGAGAATCCAGGCATAGGTGTCGAGGTAGGTGGCGTTGTTGGGCTCGGCCTTGATGGTCTTGTAGCTCATTTCCTCGGCCTTGTCCAGGTCGCGGCGTTCCAGCGAGAGGTAGTAGGCGTAGTTGTTCAGCGTGGCAATGTTGGAGGGGTTGTACACCAGGGCGGAGTCGTAGGCGGCATAGGCTTCCTGCATCTGCATCTTTTCGTGGTAAGCATCGCCTATGATAGAGTAGAAGTCGGAGATGACTTCCTTTTTGCTGTCTTTCGTCACCTGCTTCAGGGCACGCCGGCAGATGGAGAGAGCATCGTCGGTGCGCTCGTCGTGGTTGTAGGCTATGGCGAGGTAGAAGTAATACTCCAGCATGTTGGGAGTGGCCTCCACGCCTGCCTCGCACAGGCGGATGATTTCAGGATAGTTTTCGCGGCGGATGGCTTCGCCCAGCAGCGTCATGCGGGCGGCGTTGTTGGTGGGGTCGATGTCGAGCACCTGCCACAACACGGGTATGGATGCCTGGTTCATGCCTTTGGAGAGAAGGTATTGGGCGTAGAGCATGGGCAACTGCACGTCGTCTTGCCCCTGCTCCATGATGCGGTCGAAGAGGCGGATGATGGCGGTGCTGTCTCCCCCCTCGCGTTCATTCTGCACAATGAGCTGGCGCATGACGTTCACCTTGGTGCCCGATGCCACCTTCTTGTTCACCAGCAGGGCATCGAGCTGCTTGCGGTAAAGTTCCTGTTGGCCCGTCTCCTCGTAGTAGGAAGCCATGGAGTACATGGCCATGGCGTTGTCGGGCTCTTGGGCAAGCACTTCCTGGTAGAGGGCATGGGCTTTGTCGGCCTTGCCGTTCTGCAGGTAGACGTCGCCCAGCATGACCTTGTAGTTCTGTTCGGCCGGATACTCCTCCACCAGGCTTTCCATCTCACGGAAGGCGCTTTTCACGTCGTCCATCTGCAGGTAGATGCGGAATTTCTCCATGGTGAGCTGCTCGCTCTTGCCCATCTTCTGCTCCAGGCGGTTCAGCACGTCTATCACTTGGGTGTAGTTTTCCTTCCGGTTATACAGGTCGAGCAGGCTGTAAAGCGGGTCGAGCTTGCCGGGGAAGCGGACGGCCATGTCTTCGAGCAAAGTGATGGCTTTGTCCTGCTCGTTCTGCTGCATGTAGAGGTTGGCCAGTCCCTGGCAGTACCAGTAGTTGTCGGGGGCATTGGCCACGGCCTGCTCCAAAGCGCGCACGCCCAGGGCGGGCTGCTTGAGGTAGAGGTAGTATTGCGCCAGCTCGTACTGGGCGGAAGCCGCCGCAGGGTTGATGTCCAGGCAGTGCTGCAGCAGCTCGAACGCCTCGTCGTACTTGCCTTGCAGCTTCCGGCGAACGGCTTCGAGGTAGAAGTAGTCGTACTTGCGCTGCGCCTCGGGCGACAGGGCCGGGCACACCGGCGGGTGCACGGCTTGCGGATTCTTCTTCTTGGTCTTCTTCTTTTTCTGCTGCAGGCCGGCCATGCGCGCCAAAGTTGTCCCGGCCGATGCCGGGGCCGCATCCGCCGAGGCCTGCCCTTGCACGGGGCACAACAGGCTGAACAGCAGCAACAGCCACAATATTCGTCGTTTCAACATGATTCTTTACGGTTCTACTCTACTCATTGTCCACACTGCGGCACCGGACTCATACGCCGGTATGGCCAAAGCCTCCCGCGCCGCGCGCGGTTGCGTCCAGCACCTCCACTTCCTGCCAGGCGGCCTGTTCGTGGCGTGCAATGACCATTTGGGCGATGCGTTCGCCGTCTTCAATAATAAAATCTTCGGAGGAGAGGTTAATGAGAATGATACATATTTCGCCACGGTAATCGGCATCAATAGTGCCGGGGGAATTCAAGACCGTGATGCCTTTCTTGAGCGCCAGGCCGCTACGGGGACGTATCTGTGCTTCAAAACCCTGCGGAAGGGCGATGTAGAGACCCGTGGGCACCAGGCAGCGTTGCATGGGGGCCACCACCATGGGTGCGTCTATGTTGGCACGGATGTCCATGCCGGCCGACTGGCCGGTGGCATAAGAGGGAAGGGGATGCTTGGAGCGGTTGATGATTTGTACGTTCAGCATGATTTTAAACATTTATCGGGCGAAAGTACGGATTTTGACGCAAAATAATCATACATTTGCAGTTAAATTATAACAAAGCCCCTTTCAACGCATACAAAAATGGACTGGAGTACCCTGATATCGGCCAAACGCTTCGGCCTGGAAGAGTTTCACGAAGCACGGCGCGAAAACCGCTCGGAGTTTCAGCGCGACTACGACCGCCTCATCTTCTCGGCCCCCTTCCGCAGGCTGCAGAACAAGACGCAGGTGTTCCCCCTGCCCGGCAGCATCTTCGTGCACAACCGGCTGACGCACAGTCTGGAGGTGTCGTGCGTGGGCCGCTCGCTGGGCAACAACATTGCCAAGGCGCTGCTGGAGCGCGACGCGGAGCTGCGGCACACCTGCGTGTCGGAGGTAGGCTCCATCGTCTCTGCCGCCTGCCTGGCCCACGACCTGGGCAACCCTCCCTTCGGGCACTCGGGCGAAAGGGCCATCTCCACCTTCTTTTCTGAAGGGAAGGGACTGGAATTGCGCGCCCCGCAACCCGACGGCACGCGGCTGACCGACGCGCAATGGCAGGACCTCACCCACTTCGAGGGCAACGCCAATGCCTTCCGCCTGCTCACCCACCAGTTTGAGGGGAGGCGCAAGGGGGGCTTCGTGCTGACCTATTCCACGCTGGCCAGCATCGTGAAGTATCCCTACTCGTCGAGCCTGGCGGGGGAAAAGGGCAAGTTCGGCTTCTTCACCAGCGAGGAAAGCAGTTTCCGCCGTATAGCCGACGAACTGGGCATGGTGCGCCTCAACGACGCCCCGCTGAAGTACGCCCGCCACCCGTTGGTGTACCTCGTGGAGGCGGCGGACGACATCTGCTACCAGCTTATGGACATAGAAGACGCCTACAAGCTGAAGATTCTGACCCCGCAGGAGACGCGCGACCTGCTGATGGGCTACTTTGCCGACGAGCGGAAGGCCCACATAGAACGCACGCTGCACATTGTGGACGATGCCAACGAGCAGGTGGCCTACCTGCGCTCGTCGGTCATCGGGCTGCTCACCGGCGAGTGCACCCGCGTCTTTCTGGAACACGAGGCCGACATACTAGCCGGCACCTTCGAGGGCAGCCTCATCAAGCATATCGCCCCCACGCCCGCCCAGGCCTACCGCCGCTGCGCCGAGGTGGCCGGGCAGAAGATATACCGCTCGCGCGACGTGCTGGACATTGAGCTGGCGGGCTTCCGCATCATCAGCACCCTGCTCGAGCTGATGACCGACGCCGTGCGCTCGCCTTGGAAAACCTACTCGCGGCTGCTCATCGACCGCGTGTCCAGCCAATACAACATGCAGGCGCCCACGCTCTACGAAAGGGTGCAGGCCGTGCTCGACTATGTGTCGGGCATGACCGATGTCTTTGCTCTCGACCTCTACCGCAAGATAAACGGCAACAGCCTGCCGGCCGTGTAAAGTCTCCCGCAAAGTAAACAAACGCCATGAAGATAAAAACACTGATATTCGCCCTCCTGCTGACAGGATGCTACCTGCCAAGCTTGGCGCAAACGTCCTCCGCCACCAACGACGAGCCGGTGACCACGATGGTGCTGTCGGGCCATTACATCGGCACCATCGACGTCAACGCTAACCAGCAATATGCGCTCACCACCGACGGAACCACCATTGCCTTGTGGGACTTGGGAAAACGACGTGTTGTCAGGCAAATCACCATGCCCAACAAAGACGTACGCTTCCACCCGCTAAACGCATCGTGGATAATGGTCAGGCCCGTTAACGACATCGGGCTCTCGGGTGAAACCGTCTATTACACCTACAACTTGTTTACCGGCAAGCGGATGGGCGTAAAGAAAGGAAAAGACGTGCCCGCCAAGAACAAGCGGATGGAAGACTTCGTGCTGGAGCGGGAAGCCGGGCTAGTGACCATCCGGTCGAGGAAAACCGGCGAGGTGGTCGGCACCCTAAACGGCTGCTACGGACTGACTGGGGCGCGACTGGCCTTGGACAACCACGATAGTCTGCTGGTGCAAAGCGGATTGCGCCCACTGGTGTGGGACTTAAAAAACGCCAGGTTCGTGGGCACTCTTCCTTACATCGATTTCCTGAAGCAGGACGAAGGGCTTTACTTCAGAGATAACTACACCGTACCCATACCCAAGAAGCGCACCTCCTCTGCCCTAAGAGATGATTTGTATTTCACTTCAAAGAATAATTACCAATATGGCTATCGCAGTTTCTACGAGGCTTACTTCACCGACAACGGCGACGTGCTGCTGGGCGGGTACAATGACAACATCACCCGCTGGAGCACGGACGGGCGGTTGCTGGAAACCATCCCAACGGACGGAGCGCCCGTGTTTTCTTTCACGGACAACGGGCAGTACCGCGTGGCCGCCACCTACCAAGGCCTGAACATGGGCAAGATGCCCGACGGAAAATTGAAGGATTGCAAGGGATTCAACAAAGGCTCCGACTATAAGCTACTATATCAGGTATCTCCCATATTTCGCAAGAAATACTTTGTGACTGGCGGGGACGACTTAGACCTGGTGATGGGTAAAATGGGAGACCCAGACTTCCGAAAGAAGTTGCTCTTTATCGACACATTCCCCATGTGCTACGACATTGACACCCCCGAACAGACTATCCTGTTGAGTGGCGAATTTGCGCGCCTGCAAGAAGTACCCATCGACAACCCCAAACAAAACTTTAAGTATGACACCTCCCCCTTCAAAAGTTCCCGGGCAGACTGCTGTCTTTACTTGGATGAAGAATGGATAGCGGCAGGATGCAACGACGGGGTCGTGGGATTCTGGAAACGCGGCACTAAGCAGGCGCAGCAAGTAGCCTATGCGCACAGGGGCGGCGTGACAGACTTGAAGCTGGCTCGCAACCGCCAATGGATGCTTAGCGCCGACTGGAATGGCATGATACGCATCTGGGATGCCCGGACACACGCGCCCATCATGGATCTTTTTCACTTGGGCGTGGGGAACGACTATGTATTCGTCACGCCGGACAATTATTACAAGGCATCGAAAGGCGCGTATGACATGATTCACTTTGCCAAGGGCATGCAGGTACTCAGCTTCGAGCAGTTCGACCTAGTATACAACCGCCCCGACATCGTGCTGCAACGCTTGGGGCAACCGCAAGAGAAAACCCGGGCCTACTACCTGGCCTGGAAAAAACGTTTGCGGCGCATGGGGTATGACGAAGACAGGCTCTCCGGCGAGATGCATGCGCCAGAACTGACGGTGAGCAATAGGAAAAGCCTGCCCAAATCCACCGCGCAGAGGGAGGTCGCGTTAATCGTCCGGGCAACCGACAGCAAGTATAAACTGGAACGCTTGTTTGTTTCGCTCAACGGCGTCCCACTCCATGGCAAGCGCGGGGCAAACATCGCCGGGCGACAAACGTCGGTTTACGAAGACACACTCCGGGTGCAACTGTGCCAAGGCAACAACCGCATCGACATCTCGTGCATGAACGACAAGGGGGTGGAGTCTTACCGCGAGCAGGTTGACATTTATTGCGAAGCGCCTGCCGCACAGCCTAAGCTCTTTGTGGCCGCCATCGGCGTGTCCCGCTATGCCCAAAACGGATTCAACCTGAACTATGCCGCGAAAGATGCCACCGACTTCGCCACCCTGATGGAACAGTCGGGCAAGGACAGGTTTTCCGCAGTGGAGTGCATAGTGCTTGCCGACGAGGCATTCTCGCAAGCGTCGTTGCCACGCCTCAAGGAGTTTTTCGGACAGGCAGGGCGCGACGACGTGGTGATGCTTTTTTACGCCGGACACGGCGTGCTGAGCCGCGACATGGATTACTTTCTGGGCACTTACGCCATGGACTTCGACAGGCCGCAAGCAGAGGGCGTGGATTACGAAGCTTTCGAGTCTTGCTTGGAGCACACCGAAAGCATCCATCGGTTTTGTTTTGTAGACGCTTGCCATTCAGGCGAGCTGGACAAGGAGGATTACCAGGCAGACAATGTGGTGACGAAACCTGCCGGGAAACTGGTGTTCCGCAATGCAGGCTACGGGCTACGAGAAGTAAAGGGGCAAGGCGTGAAGCAAGTGCAAGCCCTATTCAACGAGTTGTTTGTAGATGTGCGTTGGGGCATGGGTGCCACCGTATTGTCCAGTGCAGGCGGCATGGAGGTGGCTTTGGAGGGTAACGACTGGAAGAACGGCTTGTTCACCTGGTGCTTGAAGAAAGGCATCGCGGAGCGTGCCGCCGACCTGGACAAAGACGGGAAAATCAACACCAGCGAACTGACCGCTTACGTAAGCCAAGAAGTCAACCGCCTGTCGGACGGTCTACAAACGCCAAGCGTCAGGCAAGACAACCGGTTGCAAGACTTTGTGATTGTAGAATAAGTAATAATGCGAATCAGGTATGAAACGAAAACTATGCATCGGGATGATAGTAGCCTGCATGGCGAGCACCGCCTTCGTGAAAGCCCAAACAGCCGACGAATTGTGGCATGACAACCTGCTGCAATACTTGGAATATGTACAAAAAGGCAAAACGGACAAGACACTCAAACCAATGGCCGACTGCGCGCGCCATGCGAAGAAAGCAAAGGTCATAGATAACAACATGAAGGTGCTAACCTGGTATTTGTATTTAGCAGAACTGATAAAGCAAGCCCCTCAAAGCAGAGACATCGGTGAATACAGCGCATTGATATGCAATTATGGTTCCCAACTGGAAGAAAAGCCTTTGTCCTATGGGCTGGACATGATTACGGCCAATGCCTACCTGCTCCGAACGGCCTATGTGAAGCCGGAATGGAAACCCGTCATGCTCGTCAACGCATACAGTCTGCTGAACCGTCTGGAAGAAGAAAAAGTGGCATCGGTGGTCGAAGAAGACTATGAAGGCTTCTACGGCTTGGCGCAACTCTCAGTGTCCAACGAAGAACGGCTCAACATGATGAACTATGTGCTCCAACAGATGGAAAGCCTTTCCGGGAAAGACTGGTATGACGCAGCCCAAAACGCCCACGACCATTATAAGTTTGACGGGTACAGGCAAGCCGCCCTGACCTGTGTGTCCATGAGCGAGAAAAAAGAGTTTGCAGATGCCTGGGCACTGCATGGTTATATGCATGAAATAGGCCGCGTGGTTGAAAAGGATAAGACGCAGGCTGCCCATTACTACAAGGCAGCTGCCGACAAAGGCAGCGTGTGGGGCAAGGTGGAATATGCCGCCTTGCTGATAGGGGGAAAGATTGTGAAGCAAAACTATGCCCAGGCATTGCAACTGTTGACATCGGTGGAAGACAAGCCAGACTTCCTACGATACGGGGGAGGCTACTACCTGGGCCGGCTTTACGAAAACGGCTGGGCAGTGGAAACAGACCGGGAAAAAGCCATGATGCTCTACACGGATAGTTTTGAAAAGTGTATCTGGAAGGGAACAAAAAAACTGTCTTACGAAGGCTCCAAAAGGCTGGAGAACAAATTGGTAGAAGAGGCCATCGATCAAGAAATGGCAGGAGTGGACACCAAGGGAATGAGTGCGGAAGAGCTGACTGCCATTGCCCAACGTTATGAAACGGTAGGCGCCCAAAGAAAAGCTCTCGACTATCTACTACAGGCCGTGGACAAAGGCAGTTCATATAGTGCCTGCCGCTTGGGGATGAAATGGTTTGACAGTGCCAACAAGAAGAACCAGGTGTTGCTGCAAGGCGCGTTCCGGCTGTTTCAAAAGGGTGCGGAAGGCAACTATGCCCCCTGCAAATACAACGTGGCCGTGATGTACCTCTACGGTTATGGCACTTCGCCCAACCACGACATGGCACTGGACTACTACAACCGATACATGGAACAGATAGCAGCCGAAGGCTACAACGAATACGAAAAAGATGATTACATAGGCACCATTACGGGCATGTTATACAAAGCCGAGGCAACCAAACAAGGCGTACCCTTAAAGAAAGCCATCGACGAGTTCAACCAACCAGCGGAGTTGTACCAATGGGCCAGGTTCCGCGAGCGCGACAGCCGCCCCGAAATCTCCATCTACTTCTACACACGTGCCATGCAGAAAGGACATCCCAAAGCTGCGGAGCGGTTGGAAGCATTCAAGAAGCGGCTACAACAAGAACCGGAAAAATAACGCACTGCTTCCATGAAATATGAGTTTTCCAACAGGTTTCAAGGACTGCGAAGGATAAAGCACATCCTTTTCGCACTGATACACGCGACATGGGTGTTGCTGCTTTGTTACCTGCTGGGGAACAAAGCCTATTCGCTGGGCGATGAAGAACAATTCATTCAACATCTTCACTTTGCCAAGGAGAGCATTTGCCCTTCGGAGCCTGTGATGCCCGTAAACTTGCTGCCCGTAAATGTGGCCTATGATAAGCAAATGGCTGCATGGGCAGACGAATATGGCTTGCCTGCAGGTGAGCTGGCCATCACCGATCGACAAAAACTGTTGCAGTTCCTGCAACTGGCCAAGGAAACAGACAGCTACAAATACATCATGCTGGATGTGTTTTTTGAGGAAGGCATCCAAACGCCCGTAGACTCCGCCCTTTTTGCCACTATTGCCTCCATGGACCGCCTGGTGCTCCCTTGCCATGAAGGAGCCAGAATGGAAGACAGCGTTCTGCTGCCCAAATCAGCCTACGCCGACTATCGCACTTCGGTGAACGAGGGCAATTTTGTAAAGTACCAATACCAAGTAGACGGCAAGCCCTCCATGGCCTGGAAGATGTATGCCGATTACACGGGAGCAACCTATTCTCGCCGGGGGCCTTTCCACTTTTGCAACGGCCGCTTGTGTCACCGCTGCCTATTCTTAAACTTTACAGTCAACCCGGGTGAAAACGCTTATACCTCCGAAGGCGAAAAGCAATACTACAACTTAGGAGCCGACCTGCTGGACGAAGCAGCCCACATAGATTATGCCACGTTCCTGAAGGACAAAATAATCTTAGTGGGCGACCTATCCGAAAACGACATCCACGACATGTATGCAGGTTCCATGGCGGGAGCGTATATTCATTACAATGCTTTCCTAGCCCTGATGGATGGCAGACAATATGTAAACGGCTGGTCGATGTTGGCCTTGTTCACCGTCTACTTCCTAATCACCTTGTTTTTGACGAAACAGGTGTCTTTCTTCGACTGCATTCCTTTGCTGAACAGGGTAAAGACACGCACCTGGCGTTTTATCTTTTCGTGGTGCGGCTTTTCGGCGGTGCTCTCGGTGGTGTGCGCCGCCTTCTATTTCATTGAAGGGAACATTTATGACATATTGATGATTTCTGCTTATTTCTCGGTGTTCAACACCGTATTGGAGTTTTACCGTACACTAAAAAAACAAACATCATGAAAAGAACCGTTTTCTTTGTTTTGGCTCTGCTATGCAGCTGGCTTTTGGCAACTATGCACGCCCAAGAGCAGTATAAGATTCTTTTCCTCAACACGTCGCCTATCGAGATTGGAGGGAAGCAATGCCAGGTGAACGACTGTTTCGACATCTCGGACAAGATTCATTGGAAAAACGATGGGCAAGTAATGAAGGTGATGAACCTGCGCACGCAGCGGCAGAGCGTGGTGGCCGCCCGTGGATTCAAAAAAAAGAAGCACAAAACACTGTCTTCCTACCTCAGCCAAAACAAGCAGTTGTCCACACGCGACGGCTCTCCGTTGCTGCTTCCACAATTAAAAGATTACCTGGCCGACACATTCTACCTGATAGACAGCATAGAGGTCAAGGCGTTGGCACCGATGGACGACCGGCATTTCTTTTATGCGGACTATCGCTATAAAGACGAAATCATCCATAAACGGCTGCCTGCTACAGAGAATGGCTTTTTGATAGACTACTCCTTATTCACCATTGACGGCAAGCCTATCACGCCGTTTGAAACGGACTTGTCGATATATTATCTGGACAACGAGCAGGAAAAAGCCATGCTTATCACAACCCATATGCACGTGGTGCCCGTTAAATGACCTTCTTTAGTATTTGAAAATGTAATGCCATTCGCAATTTATGCCTAACTTTGCGGCCTGAAGAACCCCAAAACCAACCCGTAGACTTATGCTCATCACTCTACTCACCCTCGCCGTTGCCGCCATTTTCTTCATGAGCGGAAAGGTGCGTTCCGACCTGGTGGCCGTGTGCTCCCTGCTCGTCTTGCTGATATGCCATGTGCTGACCCCTGAAGAGGGGCTGTCGGGCTTCTCCAACTCGGTCGTCATCATGATGGTGGGACTGTTCGTGGTGGGGGGCGCCATCTTCCAGACCGGGCTTGCCAAGATGATAAGCAGCCGCATCCTCAAGCTGGCAGGCCAAAGCGAGCTGCGGCTGTTCCTGCTGGTCATGCTGGTCACCTCGGCCATCGGTGCCTTCGTCAGCAACACGGGCACGGTGGCACTCATGCTGCCCATCGTGGTGAGCATGGCCATGAGCGCAGGCATCAGTTCAGGCCGCCTGCTCATGCCCCTGGCCTTTGCCAGCAGCATGGGCGGCATGATGACCCTCATCGGCACGCCGCCCAACCTCATCATTGCCGACACCTTGGAGAAGGCGGGCTACGGGTCGCTCTCGTTCTTCTCCTTCCTGCCCGTAGGACTGGTGTGCGTGGCCGTAGGCACTCTCGTGCTGCTGCCCCTCACCAAATGGTTCCTGTCGAAGAAAGGGCAGACAGACAAAGACACCCGGCGCGGCAAGTCGCTAAACCAGCTGGTCAAAGAGTACGGCCTGTCGAGCAACCTGTTTCGCCTGAACGTGGACAACAAAGCCACCATCATAGGACAAACCGTCGCCGAGCTGGGCATCCGCCACAAGTACGGGTTGAACATACTGGAGATAAGGAGGAAAACCACCTCGCAACACCGATTCCTGCACACGGTGAAGCAATTCTCGGCACCGGACACCCTGCTGGAAGAAGGCGACGTGCTCTACGTGTCGGGCGACCCCGGGCAGGTGGCACAGTTCTGCCAAGCGTGCGGCCTCACCCTGATGGACGGGCACGCCACGGAAGAAAACGCAGGGCAAGGCGCCACGTCGTTGGACTTCTACGACATCGGCATTGCGGAAATCGTGCTGATGGGCTCCTCGCGCATCATCAACCGCACGGTGAAGGAGGCAAACTTCCGCGACAAGTTCAACGTCAATGTGCTGGGCATCCGCCGCAAAAAAGAATACCTGCTACGCGACCTGGGCAACGTGAAGATGCATCAGGGCGACGTACTACTGGTGCAGGGAGATTGGAAAGACATTGCCCGCCTCTCGGGCGAAGAAGACAACTGGGTGGTGCTGGGACAACCGCTGGAAGAAGCGGCCAAGGTTACGCTGGACTACAAGGCGCCCGTGGCTGCCGCCATCATGCTGCTCATGGTGGCGATGATGGTGTTCGACTTCATTCCCGTGGCACCGGTGACCGCCGTCATGATAGCTGCCGTGCTCATGGTCATCACAGGCTGCCTGCGCAGCGTGGAGGCCGCTTACAAAACCATTAATTGGGAAACCATCGTGCTGTTTGCCGCCATGATGCCCATGTCGCTGGCGCTGGAGAAGACCGGCGCTTCCGAATACCTCTCCACCGCCCTGGCGCAACGGCTGGGCGAATATGGCCCCGTCGTGCTGCTGGCAGGCATCTACTTCACGGGCTCAATTATGACCATGTTCATCAGCAACACGGTGACAGCGCTGCTCATGGCCCCTATTGCCTTGCAGAGTGCCCTGCAAATCGGGGTAAGCCCCATTCCCTACCTGTTTGCCGTGACGGTGGCAGCCAGCATGTGCTTTGCCTCGCCGTTCTCCACGCCGCCCAACGCCTTGGTCATGCCTGCAGGACAATATACTTTTATGGATTATGTGAAAGTGGGGTTGCCGCTGCAAGTCATCATGGGCATCGTCATGGTCATCGTGCTGCCCCTGTTGTTCCCCTTCTGATGTTCAAGACTCGTCCGCTCAGGCCTTGGGCGCACCGGCTATCTTACAGCTTCCCGCCTCTTTCTTCAGGAAAGATTCGATGTGGCGGATGCGCTTCTCTGCCAAGATTTCATCCACGGCTATCAGGATGCCCGTCTCCTCCACGTCGCCAAACTCATCGTTGATGGCCGTGCCGAATACGCGCATCGTGGGGCTAAGGCTCATGTAGGCGTTGACCAGCGGCGGGATGTTGTAGCCCAGCTTGCGGATTTCTCCGTTCAGTATCTTATAGTCTTCCTTGAAACTGTCTTTGCAGAAAATGGTCTCCAGTTCCTTCTCGTCGGCCTCTATGGTGAGCGGGTGGATGGGAGTGACCAGCCCGTCCTTGTCGGCAAAATGCTTGCGCAGGAAGTACAGTATCATGTCTCGCCCCTTGCGGATGTAACTGGGATACATGGTCACCTTGCCGAAGAAATACTTCACGTTGGGCATGATGACCGTCAGCGCGCCCAGCCCGTCCCACAGATTGTCGAGAGCAAACAGCCCCTTGCTGTCGGCGCGTGTCGACTGGTATTCCACGGTGACAAACGAGCGTCCCAGCTCTATGGTGGTAGGCATGTACTCCTTCAGGAACTTCTCCGAGAAGTTGAACATGTGCGCCGTGGCAAGCACCGGCGCCCCCTTTTCGTCGTAGCGCACGTCGGTGCCCAGGATGTAGCGGTAGCCGCCCAGTATTTCCTCCGCCTCGGGATTCCATACTATCAGCTGTTTGCAAGGGTTGGGCATCAGGTCAAACTCGTCTATGTCCATCGACTTTCCCGTGCCCCCTCCTGCGGTGCGGAAGGCAATCTCGCGCAGACGCCCTATCTCCCTCATGGTGTTGGGGGAGTCATGTGCCGTCACGATGTATATCTCGTTGTTGCTGCGGTTGGTCATGCGCAAGCGTTTGTCTTCAGTCAGCTCCGCCTTCAAGGCCTCTTTGCTTATCGGTGCTATGATTTCTTCCATACTGGTATGCATTATAATATGGTTCAGTCTTCTACTTTCAGTTTGTACACAATGTCCTTTACATATTGCGCCCATTGCAAGGGCGTCTTCGACTTGTCGAATGTCTGCCACGGGATAGGCTTCCCGATGGTGATGGTGAACGTCTTATGCCGGTTCTTCAGCATCTCGTCCGCCAGGTAGAGCATGGCAATGTTGAACTTGATGCCCAGCGTCTTGCACACGTTGGCCAGGTTGTAAAAGAAGTTGGAGTTCTGCCCGTCGAAGTGTATGGGCACCACGTCGCGGTGCGTCTGCACGCTTTTCACGATGAAGGTTTTTTTCCACTCCACATCGCGTATCACCCCGCCCTGGCGCCGCGAGCAAAGCCCTGCGGGAAACATTATCATCTGGTTGTCCGATGCAAAGCCCGCCTCCACCATCCGCGGGAAATCCTTAGCCTGCTTGCCCGTCTTGTTGATGGGGATGCAAAGCGGCGCCAGCCCGTGCAGGTTCATCAGCAAGTCGTTCACCATGTACTTCACCTTGCCGTTGTAGTGCGTGCCCAGCACGTAGCCCAGCGCCAGGCCGTCTTGTCCGCCCAGCGGGTGGTTGGACACAAAGGTGCACAAACGCCCGTCCGTCGGCAGGTTTTCCTCGCCCTTCACCACCAGCTTGGCATCCAGAAAGTCCAGGCTGGCCCTTAGGAAGTCCACCCCCACCTTGTCCTGCGCGCTACGCAGAAAGGTGTTCAATTCCTCTTGATGCACAATGCGTTTCAAGTACGACACCACAAAACGCGGCACATACTTTGCCTGCTTCGGCGCCTTCTCGCGGAGTATCTTGTCGATGTCGATTAAAAACAAACTGTCGTCAGCCATGCTGTTTTCCTTACTATGAACGTGCAAAATTAAACTATCTTTTCTATTAATTGCAAGAAAACAGCAGAAAACTACACCATAAATTTGTCAAAATGCACGATTCCCTTTCAAATGGGCAATTATTCTTTCAGGGCCGCTATCATCAATACCGGGTTATCGGCTTCCATTAATTGCTCAGCAGTACAAGCAGATAGGAGCGCAGCACCGCATTATCTACAATGTCTAAAAAGGAAACCCCATGCTGACGGCCGAAGGGCATTACGGGGATAAATAAGCTTTACCTCACATCATCATCGCAATCTGCTTTTCTACTGCCGACTTGATAAAAGCATTGATAGAAATGCCTGCCTGCTTGGCAAGAACAGCTATGCGGCTATGCGTTTCCGGCGAAATCCGAATGTTCAGAGAGCCGGAATAGCTTTTATGAGGCTCTATCCCTTCCTCTTTGCAATATTCCAAATAGTCATCTACGGCTTCGTGGAAAGCATTTGTCAGCTCCTTTACACTTTCACCCTCAAAATTCACCAACCCGTTTATACCTTCAACTTTTCCAAAAAAAACATTATCTTTTTCACTAAAAGATACCGAACCGATATACCCTTTGTAACTCAATGTATTCATAAACTATTTCCTCCTATTTAATAAATCCTGCTTCTGTCAAGTCATCTAAAACCTGCTTCATGGCATATCCTTTTACGATATTCCCTGGATGTGGCTTATGCAGCATAATGGGTCGTTTGTCTCCATTGCGATAAATAATCCTTGACCCCGAAGTCTTCCCTTTGTTCGATTTCACGTATCCGAAAAAAGACAAAAGCCTCTCCATTTCATCAAATGTAAAGTCATTAGGCTGCTTTTTAAACCGCGCCACCAGTTTTTCTTTCGTACCCATTTTTGAATGCTTTCTGCAAATGTAACTACTTTATAGTTACAATACAAATAAAAGTGCATAATCTTCGCTCCACACTCCCCTCCTCCACCCCTACCTCCACCCCACCTTGTCCGTTCTTTTTCCGCTCCATAGCGCCGAAGCGCATTCGAACGAGTACCGAATGAGGTACGAATGGGGTACGACTGAGGTGCGAACCGGGCCGGAGGATGGTTTGTAAACATGCTTTACGCCCGTGAAGTGCGGCAAAGGCATTCATCGGAAGGGGGACGGCAATAAAATGCGGACAGCGATGGAATCTTTCCGCTCTTTTTACTATAAATCATTCTTTACCAATGAAAAAAGCTGATACGACATCTTTATATGCCCCCGATTTCGTGCGGGACATCAAGCAGATGCCCGCGCCTGGTACCTGAAAGAGGTGGCTGAGCAGATGTGGAGTTATCGCACGCTCGACCGCAACATCGGTTCGCAGTATTACGAGCGGCTGTTGCTGTCGCAGCACAAAGATGCAGTGGCGTCTGAGATAATACATGCTCTACATGCCTACAGAGGAGGAACTAAGGCAGGAGATAGAACGGCAAAAGGATTTCTTCCGCCTGCAACACGGCAATTCCGCTAAGGAAGACTTGTAAACCGCCCCCTGTGGAAAACTTATTTGGAATATTTTCGATAAACATAGTGGGGAATTGTGGGGAATTGTGTAATTTTACCCCCGCTTATTATAACAAGGTGGGAAACTGCATGCAATTCTTAGGAAACATAGAGGCGAAGACCGATGCCAAGGGCAGGGTGTTCATCCCCGCCGTCTTCCGCAAGCTGCTGCAGGCGGCTGGCGAAGAGCGGCTTGTGCTGCGCAAGGATGTGTTTCAGGATTGCCTGGTGCTGTATCCCGAAAGCGTGTGGTTCTGCACGCAAGACGTGCTGAGGCAACGGCTCAACCCGTGGAACGCGCGCCAGCAGGCGGTGTTCCGCCAGTTTGTAAGCGATGCCGAGATGGTGGTGCCCGACGGCAACGGGCGCATCCTCATCCCCCGCCGCTACCTGCAAATGGCCGGCATAAGGGACGAGGTGCGCTTCATAGGCATGGACCAGACCATCGAAATCTGGGCAAGGGAGAAGGCCGAACAGCCCTTTATGGACCCGCAGGAATTTGGCAAAGCCTTGCAGGAGGTGCTGGGCGGAGACGGCATAAACGAATACTAACGACGACGAGATATGGCAGACGAACCCATTTACCACATCCCCGTGCTGCTGAAGCAAAGCGTGGACGGGCTGGACATTGACCCCGCAGGGACGTATGTAGACGTCACCTTCGGCGGGGG
Organism: uncultured Bacteroides sp.; assembly: GCA_949288715.1. Lineage (GTDB taxonomy): Bacteria > Bacteroidota > Bacteroidia > Bacteroidales > Bacteroidaceae > Bacteroides. Next base: position 28,096 of record CASELH010000014.1, read on the forward strand.
AGGGCACTCGCGCGAGATTCTTTCGCGCCTGGGGCCGGAAGGGCGCCTGCTGGGCTTCGACCAGGATGAAGACGCCGAGCGCAACATTCCCGCCGACGGGCGCTTCACCTTCGTGCGCAGCAACTTCCGCTACCTGCGCAACTTCCTGCGCTACTACGGCATCGACCGGGTGGACGGCATATTGGCCGACCTGGGGGTGTCGTCGCACCACTTCGACGACAGCGAGCGGGGCTTTTCCTTCCGCTTCGACGGGGCGCTGGACATGCGCATGAACCAGCGCGCCGGGCTGACGGCTGCCGACGTGGTGAACACCTACGACGAAGAGCGGCTGGCCGGCCTGTTTTACCTCTACGGCGAGCTGAAAAACAGCCGCAAGCTGGCGGCCACCCTGGCCAAGGCACGCGCGCAGAAGCCCATCGCCACCATAGGGGAGTTTCTGGAGGCCATAAAACCCTGCTTCGGGCGCGAGCGCGAGAAGAAGGAGCTGGCCAAGGCATTTCAAGCCCTGCGCATAGAGGTGAACCACGAGATGGAGGCGCTGAAGGAGATGCTGGATGCCGCCGTGACCGTGCTGCGACCGGGCGGCAGGCTGTGCGTCATCACCTACCACTCGCTGGAAGACCGCATGGTGAAGAACCTGATGAAGGCCGGCAACGTGGAGGGCAAGGCGGAGAAGGACTTCTTTGGCAACGTCCGGGCACCTTTCCGCCCGCTGAGCAACAAGGTCATAGTGCCCGATGCCGACGAGGTGGAGCGCAACCCGCGCTCGCGCAGCGCCAAGCTGCGCATAGCCTGCCGGACGGACAACCCGGAAGACAACGTGTAGGGAGGAACAAAATATGGAACAAGCGAAAAAGAAACGCACATCGTGGAAGAGCATCATAGGCGGCGACATTCTGGCCACGGGCTTCTTCCACCGCCAGGCCAAGCTGATAGCACTCATCATGGTGCTCGTCATTTTCTACATCAGCAACCGCTACTCCGTGCAGCAACAGTTGATACGGATAGAGGAACTGAAGACGGAGCTGACCGACGTGAAGTACAACGCCTTGACCCGCAGCTCGGAGCTGATGGAGCAGAGCCGGCAGTCGCGCATCGAGGAGTACGTGGCCACGCAGGAAAGCGACTTGCAGACGGCTACCACCCCGCCCTACGTGATACGTGATAATTGAAAATTGAGAATTAAAAATTGAAAAATAAAGCGAGAAGTAAGAAGTGACAATTGAAAAATAAAGTGAGAATGGCCAATGCTTCATTCTTAATTTTCAATTCTCAATTCTTAATTCCCAATTAACAAAAGGTATGGCTGTCAACAAAAACAATATCATGCTGCGCTACTTCTTCATCGTGCTGGTGATGTCGCTCATAGGCATCGCGGTGGTGGTGAAGGCAGGCTTCATCATGTTTGCCGAAAGGCAATACTGGAACGATGTGGCCGACCGCTTCGTGAAGGAGAACAAGACAGTACGCCCCAACCGGGGCAACATCCTCTCGGCCGACGGCAAGCTGATGGCCAGCTCGCTGCCTGAATACCATATATATATGGACTTCATGTCGGGCGAGCGCGACCCTGAGCTGCGCCGTAAAGACCAGCACCGCCGCGACTCGCTGCTGAAGGCCAACCTGGACTCTATCAGCACGGGGTTGCACCGCATCTTCCCGGACAAGAGCAAGGCTTACTTCAAGAACCGCCTGCAGGCCGGGCGCAGGCAGCGCAGCCGCCACTACCAGCTTTACCCCAAGCGCATTTCGTACATCGAGTTCCGCGAGGTGCAGAAGCTGCCCTACTTCCGCCTGGGCAAGTATCAGAGCGGCCTGCACGAGGTGCCCTACAACCAGCGGAAGAAACCCTTCGGCTCACTGGCCTCGCAGACGCTGGGACGCCTTTACGCCGACACCGCCATGGGGGCACGCAACGGCATTGAACTGGCCTTCGACACCGTGCTGAAGGGGCGCAACGGCATCACCCACCGGCAAAAGGTGATGAACAAGTGGCTGGACATCATCGACATTCCGCCCGTGGACGGCTGCGACGTGGTGACCACCATCGACGTGGGTATGCAGGACATCTGCGAGAAAGCCCTGGTGGACAAGCTGAAGGAGATAAATGCCAACGTGGGCGTGGCCGTGCTGATGGAGGTAAAGACGGGCGACGTGAAGGCCATTGTGAACATGACCAAGGCCAGCGACGGCAACTACTACGAAATGAACAGCAACGCCATAAGCGACATGCTGGAACCGGGCTCCACCTTCAAGACCGCCTCGCTGATGGTGGCCCTGGAGGACGGCAAAATCACCCCCGAAACGGTGGTGGAGACAGGCAACGGCGTGAAGAACATGTACGGCAGCCAGATGCGCGACCATAACTGGTACAAAGGCGGCTATGGCACCATCACGGCCACACGCGCCCTGGAAGTGTCGTCAAACATAGGCGTGTCGGCACTGATAGACAAGTATTACCACGACGACCCGCAGAAGTTTGTAGACGGACTGAAGCGCATGAGCATAGACCAGCCCCTGCACCTGCAGATAGGCGGCGAGGGCAAGCCGAATATCAAGGGGCCCAAGGAGCGCTACTTTGCCAAGACTACCCTGCCCTGGATGAGCATAGGCTACGAGACGCAGATTCCGCCCATGAACATACTGACGTTTTACAACGCCATTGCCAACGACGGCGTGATGGTGCGCCCCAAGTTCGTGAAAGAGATATTGCGAGGAGACGAGGTGGTGAAACGATTCCCCACCGAGGTCATTAACGGCAAAATATGCTCGGACAGCACGCTAGTGAAGATACGCAAGATGCTGCGGGGCGTGGTGACCGACGGATTGGCCAAGGCGGCAGGCAGCGACCAGTTTGCCGTGGCGGGCAAGACGGGCACGGCGCAGATTTCGCAAGGCAAAGACGGCTACCGCAGCGGCAAGCGCGAATACCTGGTGAGCTTCTGCGGCTTCTTCCCGGCCGAAGCGCCGCAATACAGCTGCATTGTCTCCATCCGCAAGCCGGCAGCCGGAGGCGCGTCGGGCGGACTGATGGCGGGCAGCGTGTTCAAAAAGATAGCCGAGCGGGTGTATGCCAAGAACCTGCGCATTGACATGGCACAGGCCATAGACAGCACCAGCAACGTCATTCCCACCGTGAAGCCGGGCGAAATGAACGAGGCGCTGGTGGTGCTGAACGACCTGGACGTGCCCAGCCGGTCGCCCCTCGACGAAAAAGACGGGCAGGAATGGTGGGGGCGCACCGAGTCGACCGACACAGCCGTGGTGCTGCACGAGACGGAATATGCTGCCAACACCGTGCCCAACGTCATCGGCATGGGCGCCAAAGATGCCGTCTACCTGCTGGAAAGCAAGGGTTGGCGCGTCAGGCTGAGTGGCGTGGGGCGCGTCAGGCACCAGTCGCTCGCGGCAGGCACCCGCGCAGCAAAGGGGGCAACCATAGGGCTGCAACTGAGGAATTGAAAATTATAAATATAGAATAAATGAGGAATTTAGCGTGCGTTTATTTTCCAGCCGCAGATGACACGGATAACACGGATTTTCAAGAGGCTTCGCCCACGTGTATCTGTCATTCTGAGCGAAGCGAAGAATCTCCTATCAATATGGGAGATACTTCACTTACGTTCAGTATGACAAAAGAAAAAATCTGCGTTATCCGTGTCATCTGCGGATGAAAAATAAAACACATAGCACAATATAATAGACATTGCCTATGAAACTGAACGAACTACTGAAGAAAATACAGCCGGTGGACATCATCGGCAGCACGGACAAGGAGATAGCCGGCGTGTGCATCGACTCCCGACAGGCGGAGCGGGGCTACCTGTTCATGGCCATGCGGGGCACGCAGACCGATGGGCATGCCTACATCCCTGCGGCCATAGGGAAAGGTGCCGTGGCGGTGCTTTGCGAGGAACTGCCCCAGGAACTGGCCGAGGGCGTGACCTACATCCGCGTGAAGGACAGCGAGGAGGCCGTGGGACTGGTGGCCACCACCTTCTATGGCGACCCTACGGACAAGATGGAGTTGGTGGGCGTGACGGGCACCAACGGCAAGACCACCGTGGCCACGCTGCTCTACCACACCTTCCGTTACTTCGGCTACAAGGTGGGACTGATATCGACGGTGTGCAACTACATAGACGACCAGCCCGTGCCCACCGAGCACACCACCCCCGACCCCATCACGCTGAACCGTTTGCTGGGGCAGATGGCCGACGCGGGCTGTAAGTATGCCTTCATGGAGGTCAGCTCGCACAGCATCGCACAGAAGCGCATCAGCGGGCTGCGCTTTGCCGGGGGCATCTTCACCAACCTGACGCGCGACCACCTGGACTACCACAAGACGGTGGAGAACTACCTGAGGGCCAAAAAGAAGTTCTTCGACGACCTGCCCAAGACGGCCTTCAGCCTGGTGAACCTGGACGACAAGAACGGGCTGGTGATGACGCAGAACACCCGCTCGCACGTATATACCTACTCCTTGCGAAGCCTTGCCGACTTCAAGGGGAAGGTGCTGGAAAGCCACTTCGAAGGCATGCTACTCGACTTCAACAACCACGAGCTGGCGGTGCACTTCATCGGGCGATTCAATGCCTACAACCTGCTGGCAGTGTTCGGCGCCGCCGTGCTGCTGGGCAAGCGCGAGGAGGATGTGCTCGTGGCCCTGAGCACCCTGCACCCCGTGGCCGGGCGCTTTGACGCCGTGCGCTCTCCGCAAGGATACACGGCCATCGTAGACTATGCCCACACGCCCGACGCGCTGGTGAATGTGCTGAACGCCATACACGGCGTGCTGGAGGGGCGGGGCAAGGTCATCACCGTGGTGGGCGCAGGCGGCAACCGCGACAAGGGCAAACGCCCCCTCATGGCCAAGGAGGCCGCAAGGCAGAGCGACCGCCTCATCATCACCAGCGACAACCCACGCTTTGAGGAGCCGCAGGACATTATGAACGACATGCTGGCAGGCCTCAGCAAGGACGACATGCAGAAGACTCTCGCCATAGCCGACCGCCGCGAGGCCATACGCACCGCCTGCATGCTGGCGCAGAAGGGCGACGTAGTGCTGGTGGCCGGCAAGGGGCATGAGGACTATCAGGAAATAAAGGGAGTGAAACACCACTTCGACGACAAGGAGGAGGTGAGAAAAGCGTTTAACGTTTAGTGATTAATGCCACACTAACCGCTAATCACTAATCGCTCATCACTAACCACTAATCACTAAAAACAATGTTATACTACTTATTCCAATGGCTTGACCAATACGACTTCCCCGGGGCGGGGATGTTTGCCTACACCTCGTTCCGCGCGCTGATGGCGGTGATACTGGCACTGCTCATCTCGAGCATCTGGGGCGACAGGTTCATCAACCTGCTGAAGCGCAAGCAGATTACCGAGACGCAACGCGATGCCAAGATAGACCCCTTCGGCGTGCAGAAGGTGGGCGTGCCAAGCATGGGCGGGGTCATCATCATCGTGGCGATACTCATCCCCTGCCTGCTGCTGGGGAGGCTGGGCAATATATATATGGTGCTGATGCTCATCACCACCGTGTGGCTGGGCTCGCTGGGCTTTGCCGACGACTACATCAAGATATTCAAGCGCGACAAGGAGGGGCTGCACGGCAAGTTCAAGATTATCGGGCAGGTGGGGCTGGGCCTCATCGTGGGGCTGGTGCTCTACCTCAGTCCGCAGGTGGTCATCCGCGAGAACATCGAGGTGGAGAAGCCGGGCGGACAGGTGGAGGTGGTACATGCCGCCAAGGAGATTAAGGCCACGCAGACCACCATCCCCTTCTTCAAGAGCAACAACCTGGACTATGCCGACATCATGGGCTTCATGGGCGAGCATGCGCAGGCGGCGGGCTGGGTGCTGTTCGTGTTGGTCACCATCTTCGTGGTGACGGCCGTGAGCAACGGGGCCAACCTGAACGACGGCATGGACGGCATGGCAGCGGGCAACTCGGCCATCATAGGCGTGACGCTGGGCATACTGGCCTACGTGTCGAGCCACATAGAGTATGCGGGCTACCTCAACATCATGTACATACCGGGCAGCGAGGAGCTGGTCATCTTCATCTGCGCCTTCATCGGGGCGCTCATCGGCTTCTTGTGGTACAATGCCTACCCGGCACAGGTGTTCATGGGCGACACGGGCAGCCTGACGATAGGCGGCATCATCGCCGTCTTTGCCATCATCATCCACAAGGAGCTGCTGATACCCATACTGTGCGGCGTGTTTCTGGTGGAGAACCTCTCCGTCATCCTGCAACGGGTGTACTACAAGATGGGCAAACGCCACGGGCGGAAGCAACGCATGTTCAAACGCACGCCCCTGCACGACCACTTCCGCACCTCGATGGCGCAGGTAGAAGCAGGCTGCACGGTGATGTTCCAACGGCCCACGCAACTCTTCCACGAGTCGAAGATAACCGTGCGCTTCTGGATTGTGACCATCGTGCTGGCGGCCATCACCATCATTACGCTGAAGATACGATGAGCTACGAGTAAAGAAATAAAGGATGAGTAAAAAGGATATACACATCAGACCCGCTTAGGAGGGCACGCGTGGGTGTCAGTGATACCCCACGCGTGGGGTACCCAAAGGGGGCACTCGTGGGGTACTGAGACGACCCACAGTGACTCATGACAACGACCCACAGTGGGTCGTCGCCACCCCCTCCAGAAGGCTTTGCAGGGCACTTTTGCGTAGCCGGAAGAAAGCCTGAACGGCAGAAGTAAGGAAACTATACAAAGTAAACGAAATTGAAAGGAGAACATAGAGACATGAAACGAATCGTAATACTGGGCGCCGGCGAGAGCGGCTCGGGAGCCGCCGTGCTGGCACGGGTGAAGGGCTTCGACACCTTCGTGAGCGACACGGGTGCCATCAAGCCCAAGTACAAGGAGCTGATGGACAGCTACCACATCCCCTGGGAGGAGGGGCACCCCCACACGGAGGAACTGGTGCTCAACGCCGACGAGGTGGTGAAGAGCCCCGGCATACCCAACGACGCGCCCATCATCCTCAAACTGAAGGCGCAGGGCACGCCCGTCATCTCGGAGATAGAGTTTGCCGGACGCTACACCACGGCCAAGATGGTGTGCATCACCGGCTCCAACGGCAAGACCACGACCACGTCGCTCATCTACCACATCTTCAAGAGCGCGGGGCTCAACGTGGGCCTGGCGGGCAACATCGGGCGCAGCCTGGCCCTGCAGGTGGCCACCGAGCAGCACGACTACTACGTCATCGAGCTCAGCTCCTTCCAGCTGGACAACATGTACCGCTTCCGTGCCAACATTGCCGTGCTGATGAACATCACCCCCGACCACCTGGACCGCTACGACCACTGCATGCAGAACTACGTGGACGCCAAGTTCCGCATCACGCAGAACCAGACGGAGGACGATGCCTTCATCTACTGGCAAGACGACCCCATCATCAAGAGGGAACTGGAGAAGCACGGCCTCAGGGCACAGCTCTACCCCTTCTCCGCCGTGAAGGAAGACGGGGCCATAGCCTACGTGGAGGACGACGAGGTGCACATAGACCGCCCCATCGCCTTCAACATGGAGCAAGAGGAGCTGGCGCTGACGGGCACGCACAACCTCTACAACTCACTGGCCGCAGGCATCTCCGCCAACCTGGCCGGCATCAAGAAGGAAGACATCCGCAAGGCACTGTCCGACTTCAAGGGAGTGCCCCACCGCCTCGAAAAGGTGTGCGACGTGCGGGGCATACACTTCGTGAACGACTCGAAAGCCACCAACGTCAACTCCTGCTGGTATGCCCTGCAAAGCATGAAGACCCCGGTGGTGCTCATCCTCGGCGGCAAGGACAAGGGCAACGACTACCGTGAGATAGCCGACCTGGTGCGCCAGAAGTGCCGCGCCCTGGTCTACCTGGGGCTGCACAACGAGAAGCTGCACCAGTTCTTCGACCCCATGGGTCTGCCCGTGGCCGACGTGCAGACGGGCATGGCCGACGCCGTGCAGGCCGCCTACCACCTGGCCCAGCGGGGCGACACCGTGCTGCTGAGCCCCTGCTGCGCCTCGTTCGACCTCTTCAAGAGCTACGAAGACCGGGGCGACCAGTTCAAGGAGTGCGTAAGGGCACTGTAATAAACGGTTAGCGGTTAGTGATTAGTGGTTAATGCGGACTAATCACTAAACACTAACCACCGCATTAATCACTAATCACTAAACACTAATCACTAAAAAGTGGACCTACTAAAGAACATATTCAAAGGCGACAAGGTCATCTGGATCATCTTCCTGATGCTGTGCCTCATCTCCATCATCGAGGTGTTCTCGGCATCGAGCACGCTGATATACCGCAGCGGCAACCACTGGGAACCCATCACGCGCCACCTCATCTTCCTCATGGCAGGCGCAGGGGTGGTGGTGTTGTTCCACAACATACCCTACAAGTGGTTTCAGGTGTTCCCGCTGTTTCTGCTGCCCTTCTCGGCAGTGTTCCTGCTGCTGTTGCTGCTGTTCGACAACCTCAACCTGGGCGGACTGCTGGTCATCGAGAAGGTGAACGACGCCGGGCGGTGGGTGCGGCTGTTCGGCTTCCAGTTCCAGCCGTCGGAGTTCGCCAAGATGGCGGTAGTCATTGTCACTGCCTTCATCCTGTCCAAGAACCAGGGAGAGCGGTCGGCCTCGCCGGGCGCCTTCAAGCACATCATGATTATCACTTGCGTCATCTGCGGCCTCATCCTGCCGGAGAACTTCTCTACAGCGGCACTGCTGGCGGCCGTGGTGTTCCTCATGATGATTATAGGCCGTGTGGCAGCCAGGTACCTGCTGCTGCTGAGCGGCGGGGTGGTGGCGCTGGCCGTGGCGGGCGTCATCTTCCTGGAGGCCACGAAGGGCATAGACAACGACTTCCTACACCGCTTCGACACGTGGCGGGCGCGGGTGGAGCAGTTTGTGCACCCCGAGCAGGTGCCGCCCGAGAAGTTCGACATCAACCACAACGCTCAGGTGGGCCACGCGCGCATCGCCGTGGCATCGAGCAACGTGCTGGGCAAGGGGCCGGGCAACTCGGTGCAGCGCGACTTCCTGAGCCAGGCGTTCTCGGACTTCATCTACGCCATCATCATCGAAGAACTGGGGCTGATAGGGGGCGCCTTCGTGGTGTTCCTCTACATCTGGCTGCTGATACGGGCGGGCAAGATAGCCCAGCAATGCAACCGCACCTTCCCGGCCTTCCTGGTGCTGGGCATCGGACTGCTGCTGGTGGTGCAGGCGTTGTTCAACATGATGGTGGCCGTGGGCCTGGCGCCCGTCACGGGGCAGCCGCTGCCGCTCATCAGCCGGGGCGGAACGTCCACGCTCATCAACTGCGTCTACATAGGCATGCTGCTCAGCGTGAGCCGCTACACCGCCCGCCTGCGCGAACAGCAGGAGCATGACGCCCGCATCCCCCTCACCATAGACGGGGGCGGGCAACCCGGCGACGAACTGATGCCCGCCGCCAGCGAGGCGCAGACGGCTGCCGAACCTACCGCCGCCGCGCTGAACAGTGACGACGAGTTCAAGTGACAGGCCGGAGAACAGGATATGTCCCCCACGGGGACAACAAGAGATATGAATACAGAGAAAGAACATAACTTTGCACACTTTATGCTTATGGACAACAAACATACGGCAACGACCAACGAAGCCCCGCGCATCATCATCAGCGGGGGCGGCACGGGTGGGCACATTTTTCCCGCCATCTCCATAGCCAACGCCCTGCGCCAGCTGCGCCCGCAGGCCGACATACTCTTTGTAGGCGCGGAGGGACGCATGGAGATGCAGCGCGTGCCCGACGCAGGCTACCCCATCATCGGGCTGCCGGTGGCAGGCTTCGACCGCCAGCACCTGTGGAAGAACTTCGGCGTGCTCGTCAAGCTGCTGCGCAGCCAGTGGAAGGCGAAGAAGATAATCAAGGACTTCCGCCCCCAGGCAGCCGTGGGCGTGGGCGGCTATGCCAGCGGCCCCCTGCTGAAGACCGCCGCCCTGATGGGCATCCCCACCCTGATACAGGAGCAGAACTCGTATGCCGGGGTCACCAACAAGCTGCTGGCCAAGAACGCGAAGAGAATCTGCGTGGCCTACGAGGGCATGGAGAAGTTCTTCCCCGCCGACAAGCTGCTGCTCACCGGCAACCCCGTGCGCCAGAACCTGCTGGACCACCACATCACGCGCCAGGAAGCCGCCGCCTACTTCGGCCTCGACCCCGAGAAACCCACTATATTAATATTGGGCGGCAGCTTGGGCGCCCGCACGCTGAACGAAACGCTCATGGCCACGCCGGAGACCATACATGCCCGCGACGACGTCCAGTTCATCTGGCAGACGGGCAAAATATACATCGACCGGGTAAAGGACACCATCACCACCTTCACGGGCCAGCCCCTGCGCAACTGCCGCGTGCCCATGCTGCCCAACCTGTACGTCACCGACTTCATCAAGAACATGGACCAGGCCTATGCCGCCGCCGACCTCGTGGTGTCGCGCGCCGGGGCAGGCTCCATCTCCGAGTTCTGCCTGCTGGGCAAGCCCGTCATCCTGGTGCCCTCGCCCAACGTGGCCGAAGACCACCAGACCAAGAACGCCATGGCCCTGGTGAACAAGGGCGCCGCCCTCTGCGTGAAGGACAGCGAAGCCCACGACAAGCTGCTGGACCTGGCCATAGACCTCGTGTACGACCGCGAGAAGCTGGACGAACTGAGCCGCAACATCCGCCGGCTGGCCTTGCCCGACTCGGCACGCATCATTGCACAAGAAGTACTGAAACTCATCGATAACCCCAAGGAGGAGAAAGCATGATGAACTTGTCCGACATACAATCCGTCTACTTCATCGGCGCGGGCGGCATCGGCATGAGCGCCCTGGTGCGCTACTTCCTGTCGAAAGGCAAGGCCGTGGCCGGATACGACCGCACCCCCAGCGAACTGACCGAACGCCTTGCCGCCGAAGGCGCGCAGATACACTACGAAGAGAGCGCCGACCTCATCCCCGACACGTGCCGCGACCCCGCCAGCACGCTGGTAGTCTACACCCCCGCCATCCCGCAGCAGCACGCCGAGCTGGCCTACTTCCGCGACGGGGGGTTCGAGATACACAAGCGCGCCCAGGTGCTGGGCCTCATCACCCGCGGCAGCAAAGGCCTGTGCGTGGCAGGCACCCACGGCAAAACCACCACCAGCACCATGGCCGCCCACCTGCTGCACCAGTCGCACGTGGGCTGCACGGCCTTCCTGGGAGGCATCTCGAAGAACTACGGCACCAACCTGCTGCTTTCGGCCGACAGCCCCTACACGGTGATTGAGGCCGACGAGTTCGACCGCTCCTTCCACTGGCTCAGCCCGTGGATGAGCGTCATCACCGCCACCGACCCCGACCACCTCGACATCTACGGCACGCGCGAGGCCTACCTGGAGAGCTTCCGCCACTACACCACCCTCATCCGGCCCGGCGGCGCGCTCATCATCCACCAAGACCTGGACCTCCAGCCCGACCTCCAGCCGGGTGTCGCCCTCTACACCTACGGGCGCGATGCGGGCGACTTCCATGCCGAGAACATCCGCATAGGAGGCGGAGAAATCTACCTGGACTTCGTGGCGCCGGACACGCGCATAGCCGACATCCGACTGGGCGTGCCCGTCAGCATCAACATCGAGAACGGCGTGGCCGCCATGGCACTGGCCCACCTCAGCGGGGCCACCGACGAGGAGATACGCCGCGGCATGGACAGCTTCGAGGGCGTGGTGCGCCGCTTCGACTTCAAGGTGAAGACCGACCGCGTGGTGTTCCTCAGCGACTACGCCCACCATCCGGCCGAAATAGCGCAGAGCGTGAAGTCTGTGCGCGAGCTGTACCCCGACCGGAAGATTACCGGACTGTTCCAACCCCACCTCTACACCCGCACGCGCGACTTCTACCGTGAGTTTGCCGACAGTCTGTCGTTGCTCGACGAGGTCATCCTCACCGAAATCTACCCGGCGCGCGAAGCACCCATACCCGGCGTGAGCAGCCGCCTCATCTACGACTGCCTGCGCCCCGGCATCGAGAAGACCCTCTGCCCCAAGGCCGAGGTGCTGAACCTGCTGGCCCGCAAGCCCGTGGACGTGCTGGTGCTGCTGGGCGCGGGCGACCTGGACGACTACTCGCCCCAGATAGCCCGGCTGCTGCGCGAAAAGGCCGAAGAAAACCCACCCCACTAACCCCCTCATGCCTATGTTCAAGAAGATATTGCTTTCCGCCCTGCTGCTGCTCATCGCCGCCTACATCGTGGCAGCCGTCACCGTCTTCAACCGGAAGCCCGCGGCGCAAGTGTGCCACGACATCCGGCTCGTCATCCGGGACACCGTCTACGCCGGCTTCGTCACCAAGAAAGAGGTCACCTCCCTGCTCCGCCAGAAAGGCATCAGCCCCATCGGCCGCCCGGCCGACAGCATCAGCACCCGCGCCATAGAGCAGGCCCTGGCCCTGCACCCCCTCATCGACCGCGTGGAGTGCTACAAGACGCCCGGCGGCAGCCTCAGCATCGAGGTGAGCCAGCGCATCCCCATCCTGCGCGTCATGGCCGACAACGGCGACAATTACTACCTCGACAACAAGGGCAACATCATGCCCCCCGGCGCCAAGTGCGTGGCCCACCGCGCCATTGCCACCGGAAGGATAGAAAAAGCCTTCGCCGTGAAAGAGTTATATAAATTTGGCGTATTTTTGCAGCGGAATCCCTTTTGGGACGCGCAGATAGAGCAGATACACGTCTTGCCCGACGGCAATGTGGAGCTGGTGCCCCGCGTGGGCAGCCACCTCATCTACCTGGGCCGGCTGGACCACTTCGAGGCCAAGCTGCAACGGGTGAAAGCCTTCTACGAAAAGGCCCTCAACCGCGTGGGCTGGAACAAGTACTCGCGCATCAACGTAGAGTTTGCCAACCAGATTATCTGCACGAAGAGATAAGCCTACCAACACTGCCGCGCTGGCGTTGGAACGCCAGCAAGCAAGCGTTGGAACGCTGGCACGGTGGCGATACTACGCTACCAACCGGCTGATTTACAGAACAGAATTTAACAAAGGAGACAACACATGGCAACAACAGAATTCATCGCCGCCATCGAGCTAAGTTCATCCAAGGCCACCGGCATAGCCGGGCGGAAGAACAGTGACGGAGGCATCGAAATCCTGGCATACGCCCGGGAAGACGCCTCACCCTTCGTCCACAAAGGCAACATCTACAACATAGACAAAGCCGCCCACGCGCTGGCCACCCTCAAAGGCCGGCTGGAGGAGCAACTGGGCCACCCCATCGCCCAAGTGTATACCGGCATCGGCGGGCAATCGCTGCGCACGGTGAGCAACACCGTGAGTCGCACGCTCGGCGAAGAGAGCATCATCTCCCCCGAACTGATAGACGCCATCACCGACGAGAACCTCGAAACACCCTACGCCGACATGTGCGTGCTCGACGTGGCCCCCCAGGAATACAAGATAGACAACGCCCTGCATGCCGACCCCGTGGGAGTGACCGGCACACACGTCACCGGGCAGTTCCTCAACATCATGACGCGCGCCTCGGTCAAAAAGAACCTCGAGCTGAGCTTCGAGCAGGCGGGCATCAAGACGGCCGACCTCTTCGTGGCCCCCACGGCACTGGCCAAGGCGGTGCTGACGGAGGGCGAAATGCGCTCGGGCTGCGCGCTGGTGGACTTCGGAGCCGACACCACCACCCTGCAGGTCTACAAGAACAACCTGCTGCGCTACCTCTGCGTGCTGCCTCTGGGCGGCAACAACATTACCCGCGACATCGCCACCCTGAAGATGGAAGATGAAGACGCCGAACACCTCAAGCTGACCTACGGCAACGCCCTGCCCGACCAGGAAGCGCAACCCCAGGACGAAGACGAGCACACCACCTGCACCTTGCCGGACGGCCGCGCCATCGAGCTCTCCACGCTGGACGACATCATCGGCGCCCGTGCCGAAGAAATCGTGGCCAACGTAGGGCACCAGATAGAACTCTCGGGCTACGCCGACAAGCTCTTTGCCGGCATCATCCTCACCGGCGGAGGCAGCAACCTGCGCAACCTGGACAACCTGCTGCGCAAAACCTGCCGCCTGGACAAGGTGAAGACCATCCCCTTCGTCCACACCGACATCCGCGAAGCGCAATGCACCCTGCCCAAAGACGGTACCCAATGCACCCTGCTGGGCCTGCTCGCCCTGGGCGAAGACAACTGCTGCGCCGAAGAGCCGGAAGAAAAGCCCCGACCGACCACCGACACCACAGAGCCAAGCCATGAGCAGAAAACCCTATTTGATGATGACGAAGAACTGAAGAGACAAACCGAAGAAGCCCGCCGCCAAGCCGAAATCAAGCGCAAACAGGAGGAAGAAGAACGTAAACGGAAGAAGAAAAAACACGAAAAGGACACACATCAAAACCAAGGTGGAAACGGCAATTGGTTTACCAATATTCTCAACAAAGGGAAAAGCATCTTTGATGATAACGAAGACTCGGAAATGAAATAAAAAATAACCCTGGAATAGCAAGCATTATGGATGACATAACAGTACAATTCGACTTACATACCGATTCACCGAAAATCATCAAAGTAATCGGCGTAGGCGGCGGCGGGTGCAACGCCGTGAACCACATGTACAACGAAGGCATCAACGGCGTGACCTTCATGGTGTGCAACACCGACTCGAAGGCACTCAACGACTCGCCCGTGCCCGACAAGCTGCTGCTGGGCGAAGGTCTCGGCGCCGGCAACGACCCCGATGAAGGCCGCCGCAAGGCAGAAGCCAGCATGGACGACATCCGAGACCACCTGAGCGACGGCACGCGCATGGTGTTCATCACCGCAGGCATGGGCGGAGGCACCGGCACAGGCGCCGCCCCCATCATAGCCAAGACGGCCAAGGAAATGGACATACTCACCGTGGGCATCGTCACCATACCCTACCAGTGGGAGGGCATCAAGAAGATAGACCAGGCGCTGGACGGAGTGGAAGCCATCAGCCGCCACGTGGACGCCCTCATCGTCGTGAAGAACGACAAGCTGAGCGAGATATACGGCGACATGGGCTTTGAAGACGCCTACGACCGCGCCGACGACATCGTGCTGGTGGCCGCCAAAAGCATCTCGGACATCATCACCATGCACGGCAAGATAAACCTCGACTTCAACGACGTGCGCATGGTGCTGAAAGACGGTGGCGTGGCCATCATGGGCACAGGCTACGGCAGCGGCGAAGGCCGCGTGACCGCCGCCATACGCAACGCCCAGACCTCGCCCCTGCTCAACAACAACGACATCTTCAACGCCAAGAAGGTGGCACTGTGCATCTCCTACAGCTCGCAAAGCCAGCTCATGATGAACGAAATGAGGGAAGTGGAAGAATTCATGACCCGCTTTAGCCGCGACATCGTGACCAAGCATGGCGTGGAACGCGACGAGTCGCTGGGCGACCAAGTGAAAATCACCCTGCTGGCCACCGGCTTCGGCATACAGGACATCCACCTCAAAGAGATGGATGACCGCATCGCCGCCAAAAGCGAGGAAGAACTGGAACGCCTGGCCGAGGAAGAAGAGCGCAAACGCCAACGCCGCCAGAAGTACTACGGCAAAGAAACCGGCAGCCCCACGCAGCGCATGCGCCGACGCAACATCTACCTCTTCAAGCCCGAAGACCTGGACAATGCCGAGCTCATTGCCCTCGTGGAAGACAGCCCCACCTACCAGCGCGACAAAATAACGCTGAACAACCTGAAGCGCAAATCGCAGCAAGACGCCCTGCAGGCCACACCGCCAGAGCAGGAGGCCAACGAAGAAGGCGTCATCACCTTCGGATAAACAAGACAATTATACTCCTAAAAAACAACTGTACTATGGATTTATTTGAAAAAGTCAGCGAAGACATTAAAACCGCCATGAAGGCCAAAGACAAAGTGGCCCTCGAAACCCTGCGCAACATCAAGAAAGTATTTCTGGAAGCAAAGACTGCACCGGGCGCCAACGACACCCTCAGCGATGCCGACGCACTGAAACTCATCCAGAAGCTGGCCAAGCAAGGCAAAGACGCCGCCGACATCTACATCCAGCAAGGACGCCAGGACCTGGCCGACGCCGAACTGGCACAGGTGAAGGTGATGGAGGCCTACCTGCCCAAGCAGATGACGCCCGAAGAACTGGAGGCCGCCCTGCGCGCCATCATCGCCGAGACAGGTGCCACCAGTGCCAAAGACATGGGCAAGGTGATGGGTGTGGCCACCAAGCGGCTGGCCGGACAAGCCGAAGGCCGTGCCATCTCAGCCAAGGTGAAAGAGCTGCTGGGCTAATGTCTTTCTACATTGAGGCGCGGATTATACACAATCCGCGCCTTGTTTATGCCGCGTCAGCGAATGCTGAGCGTCACAATGGACTTGGCAGGCAGCGTGACTTTCAGCGTACCCTTGACGAGGCGGGCACCGCTGAAGTCGGCAGGCTTCACCTTGTCCGGCTGCTCAAAGGTGTTGTGGTCATCAATGTTTCCGGTGGTGAGGATGATGCCCTTCACAGACTTGCCTTTCACGTCGCCAAGGGCAATTTCCACGTCGCACGTATTCTCCAGGTCAATGTTGGCCAACGAGATGTGCACCGTGCCCTCATTGTCGCGCGAGGCGGTAGCGCTCAGGGTAGGCACAATGCGGTCATCGCGCACCACGCGGCGCTCGCACTGCACGTCCAAGGGGATGTACGTGGCATCCTGGTGCACCTTGTACATGTGGAACACGTGGTAGGTGGGGGTAAGCACCATGCGGTCGTCCTTCGTCAGAATCATGGACTGCAGCACGTTGGCAATCTGGGCAATGTTGGCCATCTGTATGCGGTCGGTGTATTTGTGGAAGACGTTCAGCGTGAGGGCGGCCACCATGGCATCGCGCAGGGTGTTCTGCTGGAACAAGTGTCCGGGGATGGTGCCCGGCTCCTGGTCCCACCACGTGCCCCACTCGTCCACCATCAACGCCACGTTGCGGTCGGGGTCATACTTGTCCATGATGCCGATGTGGCGTTGCAACACCTGCTCTATCTCCAGGCACTTGCCCAAGGTGCGATAGTATTCGGCGGCATCGAAGTCGGTGGCCGAGCCTTTTTGGTTCCAGTCCATCACCGTGTAGTAGTGCAGCGAAAGCCCGTTCATGCGGTTGCCCACACGCTGCATCAGCACCTCCGTCCAGTTATAGTCATAGTCGCTGGCGCCGCTGGCTATCTTGAACAGCTGGTTGCCGTTATAATTCCGGCAATAAGTGGAATAGCGGCGGTAAAGGTCGGCATAAAACTCGGGGCGCATGCTGCCGCCACATCCCCAGCTCTCGTTGCCCACGCCGAAGAACTTCACCTTCCAAGGCTTTTCGCGCCCGTTTTGCTTGCGCAGCTTGGCCATGGGGCCGTCCTCGGCGGTCATGTATTCCACCCACTTGGCCATTTCCTCCACCGTGCCGCTGCCCACGTTGCCGCTGACGTAAGGCTCGCAGCCCAGCAGTTCGCACAGGTTCAGGAACTCGTGGGTGCCGAAGCTGTTGTCTTCCACCGTGCCGCCCCAGTTGTTGTTCACCATGCGGGGACGCTGGTCGCGCGGGCCTATGCCGTCCATCCAGTGATACTCGTCGGCAAAGCAGCCTCCCGGCCAGCGCAGGTTGGGGATGCTGAGTTCCTTCAGCGCACCCAGCACGTCGTTGCGGTACCCTTGGGTGTTGGGGATGTCGGAGTCCTCGCCCACCCACAGCCCGCCGTAGATGCAGGTGCCCAGATGTTCGGCAAATTGCCCGTAGATGTGCCGGCTGATGATGTTTTTCCCTTGGTCGGCATGGAGGGTGACAGTGGCTTTCTCTTGCGCCCGCAGTCCGGGCAAGGCGGCCAGCATCAGGGCCAGCGCGCCCAGTTTCAGGATGTATGTTTTCATATATTGCAAAGATTGTTTCTGCAAAGATAACCGGAAAAAAGCAAATACGGGTATACCAAATGTTTCCGGATGGGATGCCAAGAGTCTTTTGCGCTCATCCAAACAAAGCCTTCAGCACGTCCAGCGATTTCAATTCCGGAAAGTCGGGCAAGTGCAGGCGGTAATATTCGTTGATGATGTCCAGGCAACGGGCGCGCTCCATGCGGTTCATGCCGAAGAGGTGCATGGTGGCATAGTTCATGCGCGTCAGGCTGAGCAGCCGTGCCGCCTCCTCGGGACCTATGTAGTGGCTGTGCCCCTGCGGACGCAGGGAGGTAAAACAGGCATTCTGCAAGTCGAAGTAATCGCCCGCCCGGTAGCCCTCCAAGTTGGGCGCAAGCCCCAGGAAACGCGCAAGCCGCATCAGGAAAACCAGGTGGAAGTTGGCAAAGCCCTCGCGGCACTCGTCCAGCCACACGATGGAGTGCCACAGGTAGGCATAGAGCGGGTGGTTTTCGGCCTCCTCGCGCACGGCGCGGCACAGGAATTCGGCCAGGAACAGGGCGATGGCCGACTTGCACGGGTCGTAGGGCAGACTGGAAAAAGGGTAGGCCGACTTGGCCTCGCGCACGCGGTAGATAGTGGCCGTGGGGCGGAAGTCGGCCACCAGCTCCACCAGCGCCAGCGGCTGGAAGAGCACGGGCTTCACGGCCGACTTGCGCGTGCGGGGCAGGCGCACCACGAACGACGTCCGCCCCGACTCGCGGGTGTACAAGTCGGCTATCATCGACGTGTCGGCATACTTCACGGTGCGCAGCACGATGCCCTGCGTGGTTTGCAACATACGATTCTCCTTTCTTACTGATTCCCGCCGGCAAAGCTACAAAAAAGGCGCCGGATGCGCAAATGTCAATTCCCTTTACCCATCTTGTCCGCATTTTCTACGCTCCCCCTTCGGTCCATAGGGCCGCAGCGCGAGCGAAGCAGTACCGAATGGGGTACGAATGGGGTACGAAGGAGAAACGGAGATGGCGCAGGTCCTATTTTTTTATCCGTGTAATCTGCATCATCTTCGGGTGAAAAATTTATTTTCAGCATTTGAAACCGCACTCATATGCAAGAATACTATTTTAAAAATATTCATATAGAACATTCTATTTGTGAATTATTTACGCAAAAAGTTTTATTCATAAGATAAAATTTTTACAGGTTTGTTTGCATAAGCCAAAATCGCATTTTATATTTGCAGAGTGATTAAGCTTAATACACGAAACAAACTATTATTTTAAACTAAACGAAAATAAACCATGAACAAAATTAGCATTAATGAAAAACAAACGACGCAGACGGGAACGTCCGAAAACAAACTCCGCAACACAATGTTCAACATTTTAAAAACAAGACTTAACAATGGCAACTAAAATTTCAAAGAATCGAATTATGAAACGGGCAATATTATTCAGCATAGGCCTGTTTGCCTGCATGGCAACGGCCGGGGCGCAGGATGTCGCCCAAAACTATGTGCTCCGCCGCACGATGCTCGACGAGGCGGGCACCGGCAGCATGGACAATGTGACGTATTACGACGGGCTGGGACGCCCCTCCCTGCACGTGGGGCTGGGCGCAGCGCCCGACGGAAAGAACCTGCTGACCCTGCAGGAGTATGACGACGCGGGGCGTGAGTCGGCTACCTGGCTGCCCGTGGCCTTGGCAGACGACTGCCCGACGGCGACGGCCATACAGTCGGCCGCAAAGAGCGCCTACGGCGACAACTTGCCCTACGCCAAGACGGTATACGAGGCTTCGCCGCTGAACCGCGTCAGCCAGCAGTACGGCCCCGGGGCGGCCTGGCACAACGGACACCCGGTGCGGACGGAACGGATGGCCAACGGCACGGCCCTGCCCTTGTCGTGCCTGCACTACA
>CASELH010000015.1 GCA_949288715.1 uncultured Bacteroides sp.
GGTTCACCCGGTCGAACTCTGCCGGGTCGATACACTTCGTCACCCCTGCGCAATGCACAATGTAGTCGAAGGCCCCGTGCTCCCGCCTATGGGCTTCCAGCTGGCTGCGCAGCACGTCGGCGTGGCCGAAGTCCAGCTCCAGGAAGCGCGTGCCCGGCTCCTGCAGATACCTGCGGCTGCTCGTGGCCCGCACGCCCGCCCACGTCTCAAAGCCCTGCCGCAAGGCCTCCTCTACCAGGAAGCTGCCCACGAAGCCGCTGGCGCCTGTTATCAGAATACTCTTCATAAACTGCCTTTTTTTAATGAAGAATGAAGAACGAAGAATGAAGAATTCTCAGGGATGCCTGCAGGCCATTCTGCATTTTGCGCGAAGCGCGATTCTTCATGCTTAATTCTTCATTTAAAGGAATTCTTCATTCTTAATTCTTAATTCTTCATTTAATGGGTTCCACATGAATGTTGATGTACGTGCCCTGCCCGAAGGCCTCGCGCAGCTTGTGCTCGATGGCGGTAGCCGTGTGGTGCGCCTCCTCCAGGGTGATGCCCCCGTCCATGCGCACATGCAGGTCTATGGAGTAGTGCATGCCTATGCGGCGCGTGCGCAAGTGGTGGGGCGACGTCACGCCGGGAAACGACAGGACAATGTCGCTGATTCGGTCTTCCACCTCGGCGGGCAGCGACTTCTCCAGCAGCTCGTTCATCGAGGGCACCAGCAGCTTGAAGGCCACCTTCACGATGAACACGCTCACCACCACGGCCGCAATAGGGTCGAGTACCCGCCAGGCATCGCCCAGCCAGATGGCGCCCCCAATGCCCACCATGGTGCCGATGGACGAGAATGCGTCGCTGCGGTGATGCCACGCATTGGCCACCACGGCCTGCGAGTCCAGCCGCCGGCCCTTGTAGACCGTGTACTGGTAAAGCGCCTCCTTCGACACGATGGACACCACCGCGGCCACCAGCGCCAGCATGCCCGGCTCGGGAAGCGTGCCGCCCCGCACCACGTGCCAGATGGACTGCGCCCCGTTCCAGAAGATGCCCAACCCCACCAGGCACAGGCAGATGCCTATGATGGCCGTGGCCAGCGTCTCGTACTTGCCATGCCCGTAGTCGTGGTCGGCATCCTCGGGCTTCGACGACAGCTTGACGAACACCAGCACAATGATGTCCGTCACGAAGTCCGACAACGAGTGCACCGCATCCGCCAGCATGGCGGCACTATGCCCCGCAATGCCCGCAAAAAACTTGAACACCAGCAGCAGCAAGTTCACCACACTGCCCACAATCGTCACGCGGTAGATTTCCCTCTCGCGCGCGGCCGAAGTCCCGGATACCTCAGTAGATGCCATATACTTATCCTCCCAATCAAGATAAAACGGTGCAAAGATAGCACATTACCCCGAATCGCCACCCTCCGGCAGGCATAAAGTGCGCGGCGGCGCCCAACTCCGGCCGTTCGGGACAAAAATCCGTACAAACCGCCGACCTACCCCCTTCGTACCCGAGTCGTACCCCATTCGGTACTGCTTCGAATGCGCTTCGGCCCTATGGAACGGAAAAAGACCGGACAAGCCAGCTGCCGGGTAGCCGTCGGCGGCCTCCCCGCCCCCTTCTGCGAAAGTTTGCAAACAAAGGCCCCGCCCGCAGGGGAAAAACGGGGGCGGGAGGCGGGAAAATGAAGGAAAGCACGTATCTTTGCACAGACATTCAGAAAGAAAAACAGAGATATGTACGACATTCAGCAGATACGCGCCGACTTCCCCATTCTGGGCCGCACGGTGTACGGCAAGCCCCTGGTCTACCTGGACAACGGCGCCACTACCCAGAAGCCCCGCCAGGTGGTGGAGGCCATCACCAACGAATACTACAACACCAATGCCAACGTGCACCGCGGCGTGCACTTCCTCTCCCAGCAGGCCACCGAGCTGCACGAGGCCAGCCGCGAGACGGTGCGCAAGTTCATCAACGCCCGCAGCACGGCGGAGATAGTCTTTACCCGCGGCACCACGGAGAGCATAAACCTGCTGGCCGCCACCTTCTGCCAGTCGCAGATGCAGGAGGGCGACGAGGTCATCGTCTCCACCATGGAGCACCACAGCAACATTGTGCCTTGGCAACTGCAGGCCATGCAGCGGGGCATCAGGCTGCGCGTCATCTCCATGGACGATGCGGGCAACTTGCTGACGGATGAATACGAGCGGCTCTTCTCCCCACGGACGAAGCTGGTCAGCATAGCCCACGTCAGCAATGTGCTGGGCACGGTCAATCCCGTCCGGCAGATGATAGCCACCGCCCACGCCCACGGCGTGCCCGTGCTGGTGGACGGCGCGCAGAGCATCCCCCACATGCCGGTGGACGTGCAGGAGCTGGATGCCGACTTCTACGTCTTCTCCGGGCACAAGGTATACGGGCCTACCGGCGTGGGCGTGCTCTATGGCAAGGAGGCATGGCTGGACAAGCTGCCCCCCTACCAGGGCGGAGGCGAGATGATTCAACACGTGTCGTTCGAGCGGACCACCTTCAACGAGCTGCCCTTCAAGTTCGAGGCCGGCACGCCGGACTATATAGGCACCACGGGGCTGGCCCGCGCGCTGGACTATGTGTCGGCCCTGGGCATGGACAACATTGCCGCCTACGAGCACGAGCTGACGGAGTATGCCTTGCAGCGCCTGGAGGAAATACCCGGCATGCGCATCTTCGGCCAGGCCAAGGAGCGGGGCGGGGTCATCTCCTTCCTCGTGGGCCACATTCACCACTTCGACATGGGCACGCTGCTCGACCGCCTCGGCATAGCCGTGCGCACGGGCCACCACTGCGCCCAGCCGCTGATGACGCGCCTCGGCATCGAGGGCACCGTGAGGGCATCGTTCGGCCTGTACAACACGCGGGAAGAGGTGGACGCGCTCGTGGCGGGCATCGAGCGGGTGAGCAAGATGTTTTAAGAATAAATTCGTACCTTTGCGCCGCTTTTTCCGAGCCTAATCAACAGTAAACAATATATGAAAGGACTCAGCACCATCCTATTGCTCATCGTGTCGAACATCTTCATGACGTTTGCCTGGTACGGGCACCTGAAGTTACAGGAAATGAAGGTCACCACCCACTGGCCGCTCATCTGCGTCATCCTCTTGTCGTGGAGCATCGCTTTTTTCGAGTACTCCTGCCAGATTCCTGCCAACCGCATCGGCTTCTCGGGCAACGGAGGCCCCTTCTCGCTGATGCAACTCAAGGTCATCCAGGAGGTCATCACGCTCATTGTGTTCACCGTGTTCACCACCGTATTCTTCCGTGGCGAGGCGCTGCACTGGAACCACTTCGCCGCCTTCTGCTGCCTGATACTGGCGGTGTACTTCGTCTTCATGAAGTAACGGGCACAAAGTGGCGCATTTATCCCGCAAATACGCGCATTAATTCGTATCTTTGCCCCCACTGAGCAGTGAGCACGGCAGCCGCGGCAGCACAGTATGGCTACCGGACGGGCGTTGAAACGCCGGCGCGGTAGCCTTCCTACGCTACCGAGGGCTGAGCATAAGCGGCTTACGGCACAGTGACTTACCCCTAAAAACAGAGCAAGATTATGTTAGAAATCAAAGACCTACACGCCAGCATCAATGGCAAAGAGATATTGCGGGGCATCGACCTCACCATCCGCGACGGCGAGGTGCACGCCCTGATGGGACAGAACGGCGCGGGCAAGAGCACGCTGAGCAATGTGCTGGTGGGCCACCCCGCCTACGAGGTGACGCGCGGCAGCATCACCTTCAACGGCAAGGACCTGCTGGCCCTCTCGCCCGAAGACCGGGCGCACGAGGGGCTGTTCCTGTCGTTCCAGACCCCGGTGGAAATCCCCGGCGTGTCGATGGTGAACTTCATGCGCACCGCCGTCAACGAGCAGCGCAAGTACCGCCACCTGCCTGCCCTCAGTGCCTCGGAGTTCCTCAAGCTGATGCGCGAGAAGCGCGCCATCGTGGAGCTGGACAGCAAGCTGGCCAACCGCTCGGTGAACGAAGGCTTCAGCGGCGGCGAGAAGAAGCGCAACGAGATTTTCCAGATGGCCATGCTGGAGCCTACCTTTGCCATCCTGGACGAGACAGACTCCGGCCTCGACGTGGACGCCCTGCGCATCGTGGCCGAAGGCTTCAACAAGCTGCGCACGCCGCAGACCTCGGCCCTCGTCATCACCCACTACCAGCGCCTGCTGGACTACCTGAAGCCGGACACGGTGCACGTGCTGCTGGGCGGCCGCATCGTCAAGACCGGCGGGCCGGAGCTGGCCACGGAAATCGAGCAGCGCGGCTTCGACTGGATAAAGAAACAGGTAAATGAATGATTAATTAGGCGCGGATTACGCGGATTTCACGGATTAATTTTATGTTGCATGAAGAGCTGACCCATGAAATAATAAAAGCTTTTTATGAAGTGCACAAGACATTAGGTTTTGGCTTTTTAGAACAAGTATATCAAAATGCGCTTTATAAAGAGCTGTGTAGTAGAGATATGAAAGTGGAATGCCAGAAACAAATAAAGGTTTTCTACAAAGGTGAAGTGGTCGGTTATTATGTAGCAGATATGGTGGTGGAAGATACCGTGATATTAGAGCTAAAAGCTGTCCAGGCACTACGATTGGAACATGAATTTCAATTGATAAACTATTTGAAAGCCACAGGCATGCAAGTAGGATTATTATTAAACTTCGGTCATAGTGCAGAATTCAAGCGTAAAGTTTTTACTAAATAAATTAATCCGTGAAATCCGCGTAATCCGCGCCTGAAAATAGTAAGATATTATGAGACCCGAACAACAATACATCGACCTATACGCCCAGGCGGAAGCCCTGCTTCGCGCCCACAGCGCCGAGCCGCTGAACCACCTGCGCGCCCGTGCCTTTGCCGACTTCGAGCGACTGGGATTCCCCACCCGCCGGCAGGAGGCCTACAAGTACACCGACGTGGCCAAATGCTTCGAGCCGGATTATGGCATGAACCTGAAGCGGCTGACCTTCCCCGTCAATCCCTACGAAGTGTTCAAGTGCGACGTGCCTAACATGAGCACCGCCCTCTACTTCATGGTAAACGATGCTTTCCATGCCACGGAGAAGACATTGCCCGATGGCGTCATCATCGGCAGCTTCAGCGACCACGCCGACCTCGTGAGCCGCTACCTCGGCACACTGGCCGACACGGCGCACGACGGCATCACCGCCTTCAACACCGCCTTTGCACAAGACGGACTCCTCATCTACGTGCCCCGAAACGTGGTGGTGGAGAAGCCCATCCAGCTCATCAACATCCTGCGCAGCGACGTGCCCCTGCTGGTGAACCGCCGCGTACTCGTCGTCCTCGAGGACGGTGCCCAGGCCCGCCTGCTGGCCTGCGACCACGCTATGGACGAGGTGAACTTCCTGGCCACGCAGGTCATCGAAGTCTTTGCTGGCCGCAACTCCGTGTTCGACCTCTACGAACTGGAGGAGACGCACACCGGCACCACCCGACTCAGCAACCTCTACGTGCGCCAGGAGGCCGGCAGCAACGTCCTGCTGAACGGCATGACCCTGACCTGCGGCACCACGCGCAACACCACCCGTGTCCTCCTTGCCGGCGAGGGGGCCGAACTGAACCTGTGCGGCATGGCCATTGCCGACGGGAACCAGCACGTGGACAACCGCACCGTCATAGACCACGCTGTGCCCTCGTGCCGCTCCAACGAGCTCTACAAGTACGTGCTTGACGGGCAGGCCACGGGCGCCTTTGCCGGACTCATCCTTGTCCGCCCCGGCGCGCAGCACACCGATGCCCGCCAGACCAACCGCAACCTCTGCGCCACCCGAGACGCCCGCATGTACACCCAGCCTCAACTGGAGATTTATGCCGACGACGTGAAGTGCAGCCACGGCGCCACGGTGGGCCAGCTGGACGATGCCGCCCTGTTCTACATGCGCCAGCGGGGCATCCCCCTGCGGGAGGCCCGCCTGCTGCTGATGTTTGCCTTCGTCAACGAAGTGGTGGATACCATCCGCCTCGACGCGCTGAAGGACCGCCTGCACCACCTGGTGGAGAAGCGCTTCCGTGGCGAACTGGGCAAGTGCCGCACCTGCGGCGCATGCCGCTAAGGCCACCTGCAGCACGCGCACGACAGCCTTACTACGCGGGCCTGGTAGCGATACTACGCCAGCCCGGTAGCCTTTCAACGCCCGGTCGGTAGCGATACTACGCTACCGGCCGGTATTTTTATGTCCTATGGAAAGTCATTGAAAGCCGTCCGTCTCCGCCTCCTTCGACTTCACGCCGGCGGCCTCGGCCTCCTGCAAGGCCTGTTGGCGCTGGCGGTAGAGGTAGAGCAAGGAGTGGTTGCCCGTTACTACAAGGGCAGGCGGAATTTCACCGAAGTTCTCGGCATACGTCTTCAGCTTCTGCACCATCTCGCGTGCCTTTTCGGGCTGCTTGTGGTAGAGGTTAACGCGCTCGCCCACGTCCTCGCGCAGGTTGAACAGCAGGGTGTCATGTTCGGCCGTGGAGGCGCGCCAGAAGTTGCCGCGTATGGCCTTGGCCGGTAGCATCAGTTTCCAGTCGCCCGAGCGATAGCCGCTGATGTCGTGGTTGTTGCGGAAGTAGGCATAGTCCTGACTGGCGCGATGGCCCTTGCCCTCGAGCACCGGGGTCAGGTCGCAGCCGTCCAGCTTCACGTCGGGCAGCTTGGCGCCGGTCAGGGCTGCCACCGTGGGAAACCAATCGAGCAAGCAGGCCACCTCAGTGTTCACCGCAGGCTGTATGCGGCCTTTCCACCACACGATGCAAGGCACGCGCACGCCGCCCTCGAAGTCCGTGGTCTTGCCTTCGCGCAAGGGCAACGCCCGTCCGCCCAGCGGGCCTTCCTGCAGCCAGGGGCCGTTGTCGCTGGTAAAGACCACCATGGTGTTCTCGTCCAGGCCCAGCTCCTTCAGCGTGTCCATGATGCGGCCCACGCTCCAGTCCACCTCCATGGCAGCATCGCCGTATATGCCCGCGCCCGACCGTCCGGCAAAGTCCTCGGACACGTAGATAGGCACGTGCATCATGCTGTGTGCCAGGTAGAGGAAGAAGGGTTGCCCGGCCTTGCGGCGGATGAAGTCGATGGCCTCGTCGGTGTATCGGCGCGTCACGTGGTCGATGTCTATGTGGAACTCCTCCACCTCATTGCCCCGCAGAAAGACTTGTCCGCTCATGTCGTTGCTGTAGGGGATGCCGAAATATTCGTCGAACCCCTGCTGCAAGGGCAGGAACCTTTCGCGGCTGCCCAGGTGCCACTTGCCTATGCAGGCGGTGGCGTAGCCCTGGGGTTTGAGCAGTTCGGCCATCGTCACCTCGTCGGGCGACATGCCGGTGTAGCTGTCCGGAAAGAACACTTCCTGTATGCCCATGCGCGCCGGGTAGCGCCCGGTGAGCAAGCCGGCCCGCGACGGACTGGAAACGGGCGAAGCCGAGTAGCAGTCGGTGAAGCGGATGCCTTCGGAGGCCAGCGAGTCGATGTGCGGCGTCTGCCAGCGCGTCTCACCATAGCAGCCGAGGTCGGCATAGCCCATGTCGTCCATCAGGATGAAAATAAAGTTGGGCTTCTCGCCCGCGTCGGGGGCGGGCGAAGTGGCGCAAGAGGTGGCCCCCAGCCCCAGCAGGCTGCCCCAAGCCAAGTGCAGGTAGTTCTTCATATCGATAGGTTTTAATGCTTTTACAGGCACCCGGCTATGAACGCCCTCATCTCCCCGGCCTTGTCCTCCACGCTTTGCAGCAGCTTGAACTGGGCGCGGGTGCGCACCAGGTTGTGGTCGGGGTACTGTATCTTATAGTAGGTGTCGCCGTTGATGTAGTCGGCCAGGAAGCGCACGCACTGCATGTAGGGGAACAGGGCAGCGGCGTAGGGCAGATTCTCTACCTCGACGGGCAGCAGGAACTGCTTGGCCGACTCCAGATAACCGCGGGTGAAGGCGCGGAAGATGTCCATGTTGAAGGAGACGCGGTTCAGGTCCGCATCGTCCTCCTTGCCGGTGTTGGCGGCAGTGCGCAGAAAGTCGCCGTAGTCCGAGAAGATGAACGAGGGCATCACCGTGTCGAGGTCGATGACGCAGAGCACCGTGCCGTCTTCGTCAAACATCATGTTGTTCACCTTCGTGTCGCAGTGGCACACGCGCTTGGGCAGCCGGCCTTCGCGGTGCAGGCGTTCGGCCTTGCACATCTCGGGGGCGCGGCGTTCTATTTCGTCCAGGAAGTACTGTACTTTCTTTACGCGCCCGGCGGCGTCGGCAGCCACGGCTTCGCGCAGCTGGTGCAGGCGGAACTCCATGTTGTGGAAGTCGGGGATGGTCTCGCCCAGCGGGTCGGGCAGGTCGGCCAGCATGGCCTGGAATTCACCGAAGGCCTTGCCGGCGCAGTAAGAGTATTGCGGATTGACCGTCTCGTAGGTCTTGGCGCGGGGGATGAACACCATCACGCGCCAGTAGTTTCGGTCGTCGTGCCAATACGTTTTGCCCCCCTCGGCGGGCAGGAAGCGCAGCACCTTGCGGTCGATGTCCTGCTCGCCGCGCGCCTCAAGCTTGCGGCGGATGTGTCGGGTGACGGCCTCGATGTTGCTCTGCAGCAAGTCCACATCCTGAAAGATGGCGTGGTTGATGCGCTGCAACACGTAGTCGGGCGCCGACGGTTCGGCAGTGGTCACCTTGTAGGTGTCGTTAATGAGGCCCGAGCCCAGCGGGTCGACGGACTGTACTGTTCCTTCCAACCGGAAGTGAGAGATGATAGATAAAAGGTCTTGCATAGTGATGTATAGTGTTTTAAGTGATACTTTCCTTGCCTTCTGCGGCCCGCTTGGTAGCGTTCCTACGCCCGCCGGGTGGGGTTTCAACGCCCGGTCGGTAGCGATACTACGCCACCGCGGCAGCCTTGGTGTGGCGGTAAAGATAGGCTTTTTCCCCGACACGCGAAAGTTTTTGCGGCAGAAATCGCGCGCCGGGCTACCAGGTTTTTCCAGCCTTGAGGTACTCGTAGCCGAAGCGGCAGCGCAGGCAGTCGCGCTTGTCGCAGTAAGCCTTCTGCAGCTGAAGCAAGGCCTGCGAGTCGGCCGCCGTCTGCACGGGGATGCCTGCGCCATCCCACATGCGGGTCACGTAGTTGTCTTCCGCCCGCAGCGACTCCAGCAGGCGGGTGGCGCGTTCGCACAACGTTTCGTCGGCCTTGTGCTGCCCGTAGGCGTAGAGGAAGGGGACCACGGTGTTGATGACGATGAGGTTCAGCGCGCCCGTGCCCAGTTTCTTCTCCTTGGCGGGCGAGGCCTTGCGGAAGGTGTAGTGTTCCTTCCAGTATTCCGAGGTGGAGGATTGCAGCAGGCGCCGCACCTCGTCGGCCGTCTCCGCCTCCATGACGCGCGAAAAGAGGCCGGTCTGCGTGTGGTACAGCCACGCCAGCTGGGCCAGCCGCACGTGGGGAAATCCGGCCGGACGCAGCCGCAGGAAACGCCACTGCCCCGCGGGCAGGGGGTCCGGCAGCTGGAACTTGTGCTGCAGGTAGCGCCACTCGCGCCGGAGGCGCAGGTAGTAGTCGTCGGCCCCGGGCTCGTCGCCGTCCAGCAGTCCGGCCATGCCCAGGAAGAAGGCCTCCACCTGGAAGAGGTTGTCGCGGTGCTTGTCCACGGCACGAAAGGGCAATAACTTTGCCCATGCCTCGAAGGCATCGCCGTTCAGGCCGAAGCCGAAGTTGCGTGCCAGGGTGATGAAGAAGGCGTCCTCCCAGTAGCCCCCGCACTGCTGCAGCCTGTGGCGAATGGCTTCGGCCTTTTGCCCGAAGCGCTCGGCTTGCAGGGCCGAGAGCCAGGAGTGCACCGTCAGCCGCGGCAGGGCGGGCAGAATGGCGTGGCAGGGCGGCATCACCTCGCTGCGGGCCAGCTCGTCGTAGCGGGCCACCACCTCCGGCGGACAGGGCAGCACCAGCTGGGGCACGGGGCGGCCGTCGGTGCGCGCCACCTCGGCATCGGCCTCGGCCACCACGTGCAGCACCACGTTGTCATACGCCCGGTCGGTGTGGTGGCCGTGCCTCATCCAGTCCGAAGCACGCACATGCACCTCCACATTGCCCACCCACAGCGTGCCGCCCACCTTGAGCTTGGCGTTGAAGAAGTCCGGGCCCGCGTTGCGGTTGGGCAGGCCGGGGTCTATCACCTCCACCGCCTGCCCGGCAGTGGTGGCAAGGGGCGCCAGGGGGTAGATTTTGTGGCGCCAGAGGTAGTGCAGGAGTTGTTCGGTCATGGTCGTTTTAAGATTGGAATAGCGCAAAGGTAACGATTATTTTCAGAGCGCGAAGCATCGGCCCGGAAAATGTTCCGCCACCCTACACGAGCCGTCCAGGGGAGCGCAGACAGCCTCATTTTTCATCCGCGGATAACACGGATAAAAATATAAAATCTGCGTCATCCGCGCCATCTGCGGGTGAAAAATCCCTTGTTAAACTCACATTTCAGAGCCTTCCACAGCCCGCCCGGTAGCCTTCCTACGCCAGCGTGCTGGGGTTGGAACGCTACCGTGCTGGCGTTCCAACGCCCGGAAAGGGGCTTTGGGCGGTTAAATTTTGAGAAATGTTGCGCCCGATGGTGATAAAAGCATTACCTTTGCGACTTATAGGGCACAACATTAACCCAGTTAAAAACAAAAACGACATGAAAATAGCATTGATAGGCTACGGCAAGATGGGCAAGGAGATTGAACGCATAGCCCGCGGCCGCGGACATGAGATAGTGAGCATCATCGACGTGAACAACCCGCAGGATTTCGACTCCCCGGCCTTCCGCTCGGCGCAGGTGGCCATAGAGTTCACCAGCCCCGCCTCGGCCTACGCCAACTGCCTGCGCGCCATGGACGCCGGCGTAAAGGTGGTGAGCGGCAGCACGGGCTGGATGAACGAGCATGCCGACGAGATGCGCCGCCTCTGCACGGAGCAGGGACGGACGCTGTTCTGGTCGAGCAACTTCAGCCTGGGCGTGGCCATCTTCTCGGCGGTAAACAAGTACTTGGCACGCATCATGAACCAGTTCCCCGGCTACGACGTCAGCATGACGGAGACGCACCACGTGCACAAGCTCGACGCGCCCAGCGGCACTGCCATCACCCTGGCCGAGGGCATCATTGAGAACCTCGACCGCAAGACGCGTTGGGTGAAAGGCACCCTCCTCTCGCCCGACGGCACCCTGACGGGCACCACCGCCTGCGCGCCCGACGAACTGCCCGTCAGCTCCATCCGCGAGGGCGAGGTGCCGGGCATACACTCCATCCGCTACGACAGCGAGGCCGACAGCATCACCATCACCCACGACGCCAAGAATCGCAGCGGCTTCGCCCTGGGCGCCGTGCTGGCCGCCGAATACACCGCCAACCACCAGGGCTGGCTGGGGATGGAGGACTTGTTTCCGTTCCTGAAATAAGAAGAAAAGTAAGCTAATGAATATCCGAATGTCATACTGAGAGGACGTGCCACCGGGCAATGCCACGACCATCCTGTCATGTTGAGCGAAGCGGAGCGCAGTCGAAACATCTCCCATAAACATACGGGAGACCCTTCGACTTCGCTCAGGGTGACAGAATGAAACCGCATTTG
Source organism: uncultured Bacteroides sp. (assembly GCA_949288715.1). GTDB lineage: Bacteria > Bacteroidota > Bacteroidia > Bacteroidales > Bacteroidaceae > Bacteroides. Next base: position 11,610 of record CASELH010000015.1, read on the forward strand.
CAGGCGGCATACCTCCAATGATGACAAAGCAAACGACACATTATTATGAAAGCAACCAAGAAACAATGGATAAAACTGGGCATCGTCAGCGCCCTCTACCTGCTGTTCCTGCTGTGGGTAAAGAGCTGGCTGGGACTGATAGTGTTGCCCTTCATCTTCGACGCCTACATCACGAAAAAGATTCCCTGGGGATGGTGGCGCAAGTCGGAAAACCGCACCGTGCGCGGCGTCATGAGCTGGGTAGACGCCATCGTCTTCGCACTGGTGGCCGTGTACTTCGTCAACCTCTACGTGTTCCAGAACTACCAGATACCCTCTTCCTCCCTCGAAAAGTCACTCTTGGTGGGCGACTACCTCTACGTCAGCAAGCTGAGCTACGGGCCCCGCGTGCCCAACACGCCCCTGTCCATGCCACTGACGCAGCACACCATGCCCCTGCTGAACTGCAAGTCGTACCTGGAGTGGCCGCACTGGAAGTATAAGCGCGTGCCCGGGCTGGGACACGTGAAGCTGGGCGACATCGTGGTGTTCAACTTCCCCGCCGGCGACACCGTGGCCTTGAACCACCAGATGGAAGACTTCTACGCCCTGGCCTACCGCGAAGGCCGCCGCCTCTACCCCAACCCCGTGAACATGGACAGCCTGACGCGGGCGCAACAACGCATGGTGTACGACCTGTACTACACCAAAGGCAGCGCCCTGGTGCGCTCCAACCCGCAGGTATATGGCGAAGTCATCACCCGCCCCGTAGACCGCCGCGAGAACTACGTGAAGCGCTGCACCGGCCTGCCCGGCGACACGCTGCAGATTATAGACGGCCAGGTCTACCTGAACGGAAAGGCCATGCCCAACCCCAAGGACATGCAGTTCAACTACTTCGTACAGACCAACGGCATGCTTATAAGCGACGACCTGTTCCGCCAGCTGGGCATCAGCAAGGACGACCAATGGCTGGTGACGGACGGCACAGGTAGCAACGACGCCTACCTCATGGCGCTGGGCCTGGAGCTAAGCGACCCCGCCGGGAAGCCTCTGCCCGTGTACCACCTGCCCTTGACGCAAGCCATGCTCGACGCCCTGAACGGCAACAAGAAGCTGGTGCGCCACATTGTGCGCGAGCCTGACGACATAGGCGGCGACGTCTACCCCCTGAACCTCTACACCAAGTGGACGCGCGACAACTACGGCCCCGTCTGGATTCCACGCAAAGGCGCCACCATCACCCTCACCGAAGACAACCTGACCCTGTACGAACGCTGCATCCGCGCCTACGAAGGCAACACCCTGGAGCAACGCACGGACGGCATCTACATCAACGGAGAGAAGACGGACACCTATACCTTCCGGATGGACTACTACTGGATGATGGGCGACAACCGCCACAACTCGCTCGACTCGCGCTACTGGGGCTTCGTGCCCGAAGACCACGTGGTGGGCAAGCCCCTCGTGGTGTGGCTCTCGCTGGACAAAGACCGCGGCTGGCTGGACGGCAAGGTGCGCTGGAACCGCCTCTTCAAGTGGGTGCACGAAGACTAACCCCCGACCCGCAGCAGGAAACGGATAAGAAACCCTACGCATGAAGGCAGCAGCAAAAATAGCCATCGGAACCGTGGCGGCAGTGCTCGTGGTACTGCTGCTGCGCGGCTGCGTGGCCACGTCCTACCTCATCCCCTCCGGCGGCATGGAGAACACGCTGCTGCGCGGCGAGCGCATCCTGGTGAATAAGTGGAGCTACGGCCTGCGCCTGCCCCTGATGGCATGGTGGGGATACCACCGCTGGGCCGACAGCCCCGTGGGGAGGCAAGACGTCATCGTATTCAATAATCCCGCCAACCTCAGCCAACCCGTCATCGACCGCCGCGAAACGTTCATCGGCCGATGCATCGGTCTGCCCGGCGACACGCTGATGATTGACTCCCTCTTCCGCGTGGCGCACAGCCCGGGCAGCCCCGACGAAAAGTCGCTCTACGCCTACCCCAAGGAACGTGAGGGAGAGCTGGACTCGCTGCTCACGGCCCTCGGCATCCGCTCCGACGGACTGCTGGGGCTCGACTCCGCCCGCCACATACGCAGCTTCAGCCGCTACGAATACTACCTGCTCACCCAGGCCATCGACCCGCCCTGCTGGCTTAGTCCCGCCGACGGCGGACACCCGTCCGACGGCCTGCGGCACCCGCTCATCGTGCCCGGCCGCGGAGCCACCCTGCGCGTCCGTCCGTGGAACATCGCCCTGCTGCGCAACACCCTGGTGCTGCACGAAGGACGCCGGGCCGAAATAAAGGGCGACACCCTGCTGGTGGATGGCAAGCCCGTCAACTTCTGCCGCTTTACCAAAGACTACTACTGGGTAGCCACCGACAACGCTACCAGCGTAAGCGGCTCGCGCCTGTTCGGCCTCGTGCCCAAAGACCACCTGATAGGCCGCGCCGCCTTCATCTGGCTCTCCAAAGAGGAGGGCACAGGGCTGCTGCACGGCTACCGCCGGGACAGAATGTGGACCCGGATACACTAAACTCTCCGCCCCATGAAGCCCGACACCATATATCTGAGCACCGCCTACCTGGCCCCCGTGCAATACTACTGCAAGCTGCTGGCCTACCCCCGCGTCGTGCTGGAAGTGCACGACCACTACCAGAAGCAGACCTACCGCAACCGCTGCGTCATAGCCGCGCCCGACGGACCGCTGGCCCTCACCGTGCCCATCGTGAAGCCCGCCTCGCCCAAAAGCCCGATGCGCGACATCCGCATCTCCGACCACGGCAACTGGCGCCACCTGCACTGGAACGCACTGCAGTCGGCCTACAACCACACGCCCTTCTTCGAGTACTACAAAGACGACTTCCGCCCCTTCTACGAGCAGCGGTACGACTTCCTTACCGACTTCAACGAAGCCCTCCTCAGCCTGGTGTGCTCGCTCATCGACCTCCACCCTCGGCTGGAGCGCACCACCCACTACCGCCCCCAGCTGCCCACGGACGAGGCCGACGACTTCCGCGAACGCATCCACCCCAAGCGCGACTACCTGTCGGACGACCCCGCCTTCCGCCCCATGCCCTACTACCAGGTGTTTCAAGAACGCCTGGGCTTCCTGCCCAACCTCAGCATTGCCGATCTGCTGTTCAACATGGGGCCGGAGAGCCTGCTGGTGCTGAGGGAATGTAATGCGGCGCTATGACAGTCTCATTATCAATGTGTTACTTGGGTTGAAAGCCCCGCTTCCCAGCGTTCCTACGCTACCGTCCGGGCGTTCCAACGGTTGGTCGGTAGCGTTGGAAAGCCGGCAGAAATGCCCCCTAATACCGTTTGCCTAATGGCAAAATACAACCCGCAAAGTCATTTATTTCCATCATTTTTGTGGTGGATTACAAAATTTCACTATATTTGCAGGCAACATTGAAGAAATATATGCCAAACATAAAAGATATTAACACGAACATAGCGAATTGCTTACCATTTAAGCAGTTGCCTTCTATGCCTATTTTTTTAATCGTTATCCGTGTGCGATAACGGAACGAAGAAAAAGAAAAATCCATGTCAAACTCACAAAAAACAAATGCCTATGAAACATCAATGACCACCAGACATCACCTTAAAACAGCGAGCTCATCGGGAAAAAGAGCCTCAAAGAAAGAATTTATTCCTTAATCAACCATAATCAAAGCTTTAACAGGCCATTATTAATCTCAAAACTAAGAACAATGAGAAACTTTTTGATAGTTTTATTGCTCTTTATCGGCGCAGGTACACTTTCGGCTCAGACCGTGCACGTTACCGGAACCGTGAAAGACAACTTTGGAGAAACCGTAATCGGTGCCAACGTCAAAGTAAAAGACGGCACCGCAGGTACCATCACCGACATCGACGGGCACTTCAGTCTCCAAGCTCCTGCCCATGCCACCCTTGTCATTTCCTATATAGGATATGTCACACAGGAAATACCATTGAACGGCAAAACCAACATCGTAGTCTCTCTCCAAGAAGACACACAAGCACTGGATGAGGTAGTAGTCATAGGCTACGGCACGCAGAAAAAAGTGAACCTCACCGGATCGGTAGCCGCCGTAAAAGTAGACGAAAAGATAGCCAGCCGCTCCATCACCAACGTGTCGTCCAGCCTTTCCGGACTGGTGCCCGGCCTGGTAGTGAGTCAGACTACCGGCTTCGCCGGTGGCGATGGCGCCTCGCTGAAGGTGCGCGGCCTTGGCTCCATCAACAACTCCGACCCGCTCATCGTAGTGGACGGTATGCCCGACGTGGACATTAATCGCATCAACATGAACGACATCGAAAGCATCTCCGTGCTGAAAGACGCAGCCTCGTCAGCCGTCTACGGCTCGCGCGCGGCCAACGGCGTCATCCTCATCACCACCAAGAGCGGTGCCAAGGAGGGCAAGGCCAAGGTAAGCTACAATGGCTCGTATGCCTGGTCCAACCCCGTGGAGTTCTACGACTATCTGGCCGACTACAGCCGCGCACTGACACTGCACATGCGCTCGGCAGCCACGGGCTACAATACGTCTAACTTCCGCCAAGGCACGGTAGAACAATGGATGGCCATGGGGTTGGTAGACCCTATACTCTTCCCCAACACTGACCAGTTTGAAGAAATGTTCCGAACAGGTGCCATTCAAAACCACACTGTATCTGCCTCCGGCGGCACAGACAAGATGAATTTCTATACCTCGCTCGGCGTGATGGACCAAGAGGGACTACAAATACACAACAATTACAACCGCTACAACTACCGCTTGAACGTAGACTACCAGATACGAGATAACGTGAAAATAGGCATAAAGACCGATGGCTCATGGTCGGAACGCCAAGTGCCTCGCAGCTCAGGGCTGGAAACGGCAGGATTAAAATATGTTGTGTCCGGCATCCTGAACAAGCATCCGGAAACAGGCGAGTATGGCGGAGCCATGGCCTATGGGGAAAACACTTCAGCTGGAAACGCCGTGGCTGAGTATGAAGCTTACCGCACCAACACCTCTCGCAAAGAGTTCAATGGAAGCGCTTACCTGGAATGGGAACCTCTGAAAGACCTGAAGTTGAACGTGAACTATGCCCTGAGCTACTATAATGAATTTACAAAGACCATACAAAACCCGGTAAACCAGATGAACTTCCAGACGGGAACGGTGGCGCGCTCCATGCCCGATACCGGCGACCTGATAGGCAACTCCAACTACGAAGGCCACAAGACGCTGTTCCAAGGGCGAATCACTTATGACAAGGAAATCGTTCCCGGACACCACATCTCGGCCATGTTCAACGCAGCGCAGGAGTACTGGTTCGACCGCGGTCTGACGGCGCAGCGCAAGAACCGCATCCACAATAGCCTGGAAGAACTGAATGCCGCTTCGCAAGAACAACAGACCAACAGCGGGTACTCCGAAAGCGAAGGCCTTCGCTCATTCATCGGGCGCTTCAATTACTCGCTGTTCGACAAGCACTTGTTTGAATTCACGTTCCGCTCCGACGGCTCCTCGCGATTTGCCAAGGGACACCAATGGGGCTTCTTCCCATCGGGTGCCATAGGCTGGCGCATCTCGGAAGAAGCCTTCTTCGCACCGCTGAAAAAGGTGGTGAGCAACGCCAAGCTGCGTGCTTCTTACGGCGCACTGGGCAATAACTCGGGCGTAGGGCGATACGAGCAGAAAGAAACCATGGGCACCACCAACTACATCGTAGGCAATAGCGCGCTCGCCACCGGCCTCAGTGCCAACAAAATGATCAACCGCGAGCTGTCGTGGGAGGAAACACGCGTCATCAACATAGGCCTTGACTTGGGCTTCTTCGACAACCACCTGACAGCTGAACTGGACTGGTACGACCGCTTCACCAGCGGCATGATACGCGAGTCGAGCATTTCCTCGTTGCTCAGCGGGTATGCCGCCCCCAACATTAACGTGGCCGACCTGCGTAACCGAGGCTTTGAGGTGAACCTGACCTGGCAGTCCAACATCCGCAAGTTCAACTACAGCGTCAATGTCAATGCTTCGTACAACGTCAACCGACTGGAGAAATGGGGCGATCACTTGGACCGCGGCTGGATTATGCTGGACATGCCCTACCATTTTCTTTACATCTACGAAGCCTACCCTGACCTGGTACAGAGCTGGAATGAACTGTACAATGCCCCCTATCAAGGCAGCCAATATGCCGCTCCCGGCGACATCATGATCAAAGACCTGAATGGCGACGGACAAATCTCCGACCTCGACAAAAAAGCATGGACCAACAAATACCGCGATACCCCGATGGGGCAATTCGGCATCACGCTTACGGGCTCTTGGCAAGGCTTCGACGTGCAGGCGTTGTTCCAAGGCAATTTCGGCCGTTCGGATGTATGGCTGGACGACCTGAATACCACCAACCCGCCAGCCGACCGTTTTGCCTTCCAGCAATTCCATTGGTCGGACAGCTGGACTCTCGACAACCGCAATGCCTCCTTGCCCCGCTTGGTCTACGGCAGCGGCGGCTCGCACAACCGCGACGAAAGTACCTTCTGGACCTACAATACCAATTACTTCCGCTTGAAGAACATACAGATAGGTTACTCCATCCCCGAACGGCTGATGCAGAAAATAGGGTTCAACCGCGCCCGCATCTACCTGTCCGGCGAAAACCTGTTCACCATAACGCCTTGGAAGGGCATCGACCCCGAAAAGCCGCATGGCAACGACCTCTATCCGTTGGTCAAAACATACTCTATCGGTTTGAATATTGAATTTTAATAACTCAAAAGCATAACCTTATGAAACACTTAAAATACATCGCACTGACAGGGGTAGCCGCCCTGCTCTCCACCTCTTGCGTGGACAATCTGCTGGACCAACCTGCCAGGACGGAAGTTTCTTCCGACCTCTTTTGGACGAGCACGGACGATGCCCTCTCGTCTACCTATGGCGTATACAATGCACTACGCACCTTGTATGCCACCGACTACTATTACGACGGACATGGCGAATTTCAAGACACTCGCGGCAAAAGCATCGGTAGCATCGGCAACGGTAACTGGCGGCCTGCAGGCTGGGTAACCAGCGGATTTTCCAGCATGTGGAACAATGCTTACACCGTGGTCAACCGCGCCAACTACACTATACAATATGTAGAGCAAATGATAGAAAACGAACGGGATGCCAGTACCAAGGCCTCGCTTGAAGCCATCAATGCCGAATGCTACTTCCTGCGCGCCTTAGCCTATTTCCGCCTGATACAAAACTGGGGTGATGCCCCCTACTATCGACATGTGCTGGCTAGCGACGCGGAAGCCTGCTCATTGACACGGACGCCTATCGCGACCATCGTGCCCGACTTAATCAACGACCTGCAATATGCCTACGAAAAGCTGCCAGAAAGTTATGGAAGCAACTACGGCCGCGCCACACAAGTAGCCGCATTGGCCTTCAAAGGAAAAATAGAGTTATACTTCGCCTCTTGGAATAAGAATGGCTGGCCCGAACTGGAAGGCTTTGAGCCTAATGCCACAACCGCACAAGAATATTATGCCGCAGCCGCTACTGATTTCAGCAAAGTCATCAACGACTATGGCCTGACTATTCTGGGCGATGGGGATCCGGGAACATACGAGACACCTATATATTGGGAACTATTCCAATATTATAATGAGAACTGTCCAGAAATCATCTTCTCCATCACTTACGGAGGCCCCAACCTCAGTCAGGGGGAAAGCCTGTTGCGCGACTTCGGCACCCGCACCACCGCCAACGCCCAATGCTGGGTCATGCCGAATGTACGCTTGGTAAACCGTTACCAATCAACTATAACAGGCGACTTCTGCGACGAACTGACATTAACAGATGGCACCACTGTGCCCAACGGAGCCCGCAATCCCGACAGCTACCTCAACCGTGACTGGCGCATGAAATCTACCGTCATGTGGGATTATGAATCTTACAAGAAAATAGAGACCGGCGGACTGGAAATGGGAGGCGACTACATTTGGGTATTCAAAGAAGCCAGTAGCGAAGACAACAACCATATCAAGAACGATGCATCGTCACAAACCGGCTATATCTACCGCAAATGGGTACGCCAAGAAGCCGGTTGGGATCGCACAGACGGCCCGCAAGACATCTACTTGATGCGTTTGGCCGATGTCTACCTGATGTATGCCGAAGCCGTTAACGAGACAACCGGACCTACAACCGAATGCGTCAACCTGTTGAACAAGCTGCGCAGCCGGGGCAACCTGCCAGCCTTGGCTCCTGAGAAATACGCCAGTAAAGAAGCCTTTTTCGATGCCATCGAACAGGAACGCATCGTGGAACTAACTACCGAGGGACAACGGCCTTTCGACATCCGCCGCTGGAGGAAAGCGCATGAGATATGGGGCGAAGCCAACGGCCAGGGACAGACCGTCTACGCCACCGACGGTTCACGCGTACGCGACGAGTTCAAAAACGCGGCCGAACTGGATTTCCAGAAGTATTACATCTACCAAATACCGGAGTCGGAAAGAAACCGCAACCCCAACTTAACGCAAAACATACCTTGGAGGTAAAATAAACCATCCCGCAATATTTTTGTCTAACATTAACAAAGAGTACCTTATGAAAAGTTTCTGTAGAATAACTGCATTTATTATCCTCTGCCTGTTGGCGCAAGCCTGCAATGACTATCCGGTAGACGATAACGGCTTGCTCATCACCGACAGCGAAGAATGCTACATTTCATCTCTCATCCTGCGCGGACCAGACGACCGGGATGTCCTGAAATCATACGAAATAGACGACGAGAACGGAACTATCACCGGAATAGCAAAATTCGGCACCAACCTCAGCAAGCTGAAACCGCAATGCGGTACAGCCAAGGACTGTATCATTACTCCAGCCATGGGCGTATGGACAGACTTCACCCAATCCAGAGAATACACTGTAATCTCCGGAAACCGTGAAGTCAGCAAAACCTACACCATAACTATCACCTTAGAAAACGAGCAATAACAGCACTAACTCTAAAAAAACAGAATCAAATATGAAACTATCCAAATACATCATGCTACCTCTTGTCGTCCTCTCCTGTTTTGCGTGCAGCGACGATGACAATGCCAGCGTCAAAAACGACATGATAAAAAAAACCACAGCCCCTGCCATCACCGGCGAGAAAATAGAATTTGCCTATGCCATGGGAGCTACCGAGGGGACAGTAATCCGAGCCGAAGCGACAGCCTCCATAGCCGGAGGGGAAGGTACCGGCTTTGAATTATACTCTTGGTTTACCGCACGACAAACCATGGTAGTCAACGGGGTTACATATAATGGAGGCGACGACGTGCCCATACAAACAGTAAAGAGTGCCTCAACCGAAGGCGCCACCTCTACGGCCGAGATGATGGAAACAGTAGATGCCCATTACATCACTCCAACCACTCCATTCGGGACAGAACAAACCGAACTGATTGCAGCCACCCTGCGCTACAACTGGGTAGTGCCGGAAGAAGCCAAAGGAAAAACGTTCCACATCACCTTTACCGCCACTTCCAGCAACGGCCAACAAGTCTCGTACCGCACCCCGGACTACAAAGTCTCCAAAATGGACATGAAACGCCTCATCGAAATGGGAAATGGGGAAGCCTGCTACTTCTCCATCGCAGACATGGCTGCCTACACACGTGAGGAAGTGGAAACCCAAAGCCTGGCCGGCAAGATAGACTTCATCTACAATTACCAGGCACAGTTGGGCGGATACGACTACAAGCATTCGTTTGTGTCTCCGGCCACCGACCCGCAATTCATCGCCCTACCCGGCATCGTACCTGCCGGAGCAACCAACAGCACGCCCATGGAACAGCGTGCCCAAGTGCATGACGCGCAGCTGAAAGGCGACAACCCTGCCGTCTACGTGGACGATATCGATTTCGAGACATTGGACCTGACCGGTGCCTTGGACTACGTACTGACTCTGCAAAAAGACGACAGCGCATTCATGAAAACAGCCGATGGTAAATATGCCGCCTACATCTACGTCAACAATGTAGACGACAGTGGAAAGATAACCATCAGCATCAAGCGCTATCCATTGAACTAACGTAAAAAAGGGAGTGTGCCAAGGCGTGCGGCACAGATGCCGAACGACTTTTTTTCATCCTTGCACACTCCCTTCTTTCCTTATTTTAACCCTCAAAACTTCCGGCCATGAACAAACTATTACAACTTTTCGTTCTCCTGTCCACCACGTTATTATCGGCGGCATGCCTGTCCGCCCAAAACCTGGAATCCGCCTTCACAGCCAAGCCTGACGACCCCGCAGCCGTTTATTTCACTCCGGAAGCCTTCGGAGTGGACCATAGCGGCAAGAAAGATGCCTCCGAAGCCTTGCAAAAGGCGCTCGACACGGCTAAAGAAAAAGAAAATGGTTGTGGCATCCTGTTCGTGCCCCAAGGCACTTACAAACTCAGCCGGACTATTTACATTCCTTCCGGCGTGCGTCTCATCGGCTATGGGAAGAAAAGACCCATGTTCGTGTTAGCCAAAAATTCCCCGGGGTTCCAAGAAGCCACTCCCGAAACCAGCAAAGGCAAATACCTGTTCTGGTTCATTGGCGGCAGCCATCACCCCAGCGGGCGCATCAGCGATGCCACTGCCGGAACATTCTACAGCTCGATGCTGAATGTAGACATCCGCATTGATGATGGCAATCCTAATGCCTCGGCCATCCGCGCCCACTTTGCCCAGCACTGCTCCATTTCCTCCGTCGCCATCCATGTAGGCAAAGGCCGTGCCGGCATTGTCGATGCCGGCAACCACCTGAAAGACATCGCCATCTATGGCGGGGAGTATGGCATCGACACAGGCAAATCGGCACCGGGCTGGCCTATCATGCTACTCGACACTTACTTTGAAGGACAACGGCAGAGCGCCATCCTTACCGACGAAGCCGGGCTTACCATTGTGCGCATGCAGGTGAAAGACACCCCCGTAGCCGTAGAAGTAAAAGCAAATGCCCCCGAACGCCTCTATCTGGAAAACTGCTTGCTGGAAAACGTGAGCCGCTACGGCATCATCCTCTCTGATGCTGACAACGCAGCCACTCAAATAAACCTGAGAAATATACAGTGTAAAAATGTCCCTGTCTTTGCCTTAGAGCGCGGCAAAAGCACGACAGTCAACGGCAAAGGCAAACTGTATAAAGTAGTCCGCTTCACTTACGGGCTCAACCAAGAAAGCCTGGCCGAGGCAGCAACTGTAATCCGCCAAAGCCAAATTGAGCCTTCTGACCGGCTTACGCCTTTGGACGCATCAGATACTCCGGCACTGCCTGCCACCGAAACATGGGTCAATATCCGCGACCTGGGAGCCAAAGGCGACGGCTTCAGCGACGACACTCCCGTCTTCCAAAAGGCCGTGGAAAAGTATGCCAACATATACATCCCCCAAGGCTGGTATGTAGTGAAAGAGCCATTAACGCTGAAGCCCAATACCAACCTCATAGGCCTGCATCCAGGCACTACCCTGCTACTAACTCTGGGAGGTAACCCCGCCTTCAGCGGATTCGGTGCGCCACAGGCGCAAATTACCACCCCAAAGGGCGGAAAGAACATCGTGTGCGGCCTCTTCCTCAATGCTGATGCCTACAACTACCGGGCCGTCAACTGCAAATGGATGGCCGGAGAAGGCTCGTACATGTACGATGTGAAGTTCAGCGGACACGACAAAGCCCGCTTCTTCCACAACGGGCAAAGCGCGGCCAATCCGTTAGAAAAACCCATGCCCGTCGGCCCCGAGACACAAGACCTGACCAAACGCGCATGGGACAACCAGCACTGGAGCCTGTGGATAACCAACGGCGGAGGCGGCACGTTCCGCGACCTATGGAGTGCCAACGAGTATAGTTCTGCCGGACTGTACGTAAGCCATACCCAAACGCCTGGACGCATCTACGGCATGTCGCTGGAACACCATCTTCGCAACGAGGCCATCTTCCGCAACGTACATAACTGGAAAGTCTACGCCTGTCAATTTGAAGTGGAGGCCGAAGGCATGGACACGCAACCCCTGGAACTGGTAGACTGCGACAGCCTGATGTTTGCCAACCTGTTCTCTTACCGTGTATCGCGCATGCTGGAGCCCTATCCCTCAGCCATACGCACGTGGAATTGCCATGAACTGGAATTCCTCAACCTGCACAACTACGCTCATGCCCGCGTGAAGTTCACATCCAACGCCAGCCTGCTGGATGTCAATACCGCCCGCGAAGCGCGTCATTGGGAATTGGCACGCCTTCGGGTAGACGGCAATGAGCCCTCCTTGCGCCCCCGGCGGCAAGAATCGGGCCAGGTAGAGCCTGTGGTGAGCGGATTTGAATTTATCGACGGACTAACCCGGGATAGCCGGGGCAACGTTTATTTCTGCGAGTTCCGCATGAGGCGCATCTACAAGCTGGACGCTTCCACCGGGAAGGTGACGCCCATAGCCGACCTCCCCTGGAACCCCGTAGCACTGGCTTTCGACACGCAAGACAACCTGCTCGTCGTCACCAAATACATTGCCCAGCCCGGCTACCGCAACGACGACACGCGCAATGTCCGCCGTCCGCTGTTCGGGTGGCGGGGAAGCGGAGGCCTGTGGGGTTTCACCTACGTGCCTAAAGTCTATGCCGTGCGTCCGGACAATGCCGACGAAACCTTCCGGGTACTCCCGCTTAAGGACATGCAAACCGGCATGTCGGTAATGCCGAAAGCCGTCTGCTACCCCAGTAACAGAACCCTCAGTCAAAACGAGTATTACGGAGGAAAAAAGCCCGCCCAATGCTTCGTTGCTCCCGACGGCATCACTGTCATACCCTATTATGAAGACTTGTTCCGCTGCTCGTCGTTACAGAAAGGCGTTCCGGAGCAACCCATCAGGCTGCTGGACGAATACCATCAGCGCGTCATACAGGCCGACATCGACAGCGCAGGCTTCCTGCGCAACTGTCGCATTTGGGCCAACGACGGAGACCGGGGCCTGACCACCGACAAACGGGGCAACCTGTACGTCACCGACGGCAACATCACTGTATTCTCGTCCGACGGCAAAGCCATCAAAAGCATTGCGGTACCCGAACGCCCTACGTCATTGCTCGTCGTGGGAGACACGCTCTACATCACTGCCGTCACCACGCTTTATTCTATGAAAATAGACTGATAAACAGCCGCTTCCCAGGGTTGAAACGCCCGCTCCCCAGCGTTGAAACGCTACCGTTCGGGCGTTTCAACCCCACCGCGCGGGGCTTCCTACGCCACGAAAACAGAAAAAAAGCGCCCAAATTGGTAACGCACACGGTTTTTTTTCGTAGCTTTGAGGCCTGATATTTAACCAATGAATAAAACGACCATGGACAAAACTCTGAAACTAACCCACCCGAAGGCATCGCGCTGGCTGGCCGCCACTGCCTTGTGCCTCGGACTGGCAACCACTGCCCAGGCGCAACCCCAGAGCAAGACCATCAACGACGGATGGCGATTCCTGAAGGGTGAATGCACGGCCGCCGCCGACAGCGCCTTCGACGACGCGCGGTGGGAACCCGTCAACCTGCCCCACACGTGGAACGCGGACTCCTACACCGTGAAGCATTACTACCAAGGCCCGGCCTGGTATCGCCGCACCGTAAGCATCCCGCAGGCGTGGCAGGGACAACGCGTCTTCCTGCACCTGGAGGGCGTGAGCAAGACTGCAACCGTGTACGTGAACGGACACTGCGCCGGCGAGCACGCCGGGGGCTACACCGCCTGCACCCTCGACCTCACTCCCTACCTGCACTTCGGGGCTGCAAACAGCCTTGCCATACGCGCGGACAACGGGCGTAAGGACATCGCCCCGCTCTCGGCCGACTTCACCTTCTTCGGCGGCATCTACCGCGACGTGTGGCTCACAGCCCTGCCCGCGCAGCACTTCAACCGCCTGAACATGGGCTCGGACGGCCTGTTCATCAGCACCCCGCAAGTCAGCCGGGAGGAAGCCACCGTGGCCATACGCGGCGAGGTGACCAACAGCAGTGCCGACAAGGCCTCCGTCGAGGTCACTACCACCATTTACGCCCCCGACGGCCAACCCGTGCAGACACTCAGCCGGTCGCTCCGCCTGAAGGCCGGGGAGACGCTCGCCTTCCAAGCACAGTCGAAAACCATCCATAACCCCCAGCTCTGGACTCCGGAGACCCCCCACCTCTACCGCGTCGTCACCCGGCTGACCGACCGCAAAACACACGCCGTGCTCGACCATCAGGAGCACTACACCGCCTTCCGCTGGTTCCGCTTCGACGGCAACGAAGGCTTCTTCCTCAACGGACAGCCCTACAAGCTGCGCGGCATCTGCCGGCACCAGGACCAGAAACCTATCGGCCCCGCCTTGAGCGACGAAATGCACCGCCGCGACATGTTGCTGGCCAAGGAGATGGGTGCTAACTTCATCCGCATCTCGCACTACCCGCAGGACGACGCCATCCTCGAGATGTGCGACCGCCTCGGCCTCCTGGCCTGGGAGGAAATACCCATCATAAACTACGTGCCCGACACCCCCGGCTTCGGCGACAACTGCGAGCGCAACCTGCGCGAAATGATTCGCCAGCACTACAACCACCCCAGCGTCATTCTGTGGGGATACATGAACGAAATCCTTTTGGGCACCGACCAGAAAGACAAGGCCGCCGTGCAGCGCGACCTCGACCTGGCCCGGCGGCTGGAACAAGTGGTGCGCGAGGAAGACCCCACACGCCTCAGCGTAATGGCCCTGGCCGGCAGCAATGCCTACAATACCACGGGACTGAGCGACATACCCCACGTGGTGGGCTGGAACCTCTACCAGGGTTGGTATGGGGGAGACGTGACGGGCTTCGACAAATACGTGGCCTACCAGCACGAGCACTACCCCACGCATCCCATCATAATCAGCGAATACGGCGCCGGGTCGGACAAGCGCCTGCACACCCTGCAGCCCCGCCCGTTCGACTTTAGCAGCGAGTACCAGCAGCTGTACCTGGAGCACTACCTGCCCGTCATCGAAAAAACGCCTTATATATGCGGCGCCTCGCACTGGAACTTCGTGGACTTCGGCTCGGCCGTGCGCGACGAGTCCATGCCCCGCATCAACAACAAGGGCCTGCTGCGCGCCGACCGCACGCCTAAGGACGTGTACTATTACTACCAGGCCATGTGGCGCAGCGACATCCCCGTGCTGCACATCGCCAGCCGCGACTGGAGCCGGCGCGCCGGCGTGCAGCAAGCCCCGGGCGAGGCCGTGGTGCAGCCCGTCAAGGTGTACACCAACCTGCAGGAGGTGGAGCTGTTCATCGACGGCCGTTCGCTGGGCAAGCAGCCGGTGCAGAACTATAACGCCGTGTTCCAGGTGCCCTTCGCGCGCAGCGGCCAACCGTTGCTCACGGCCAAGGGCTACCGCGACGGGCAGCCGGTGGAGGACGCCGTGCGTCTGCACGTCACCCTGGTGCCCGCCCGTCTCACCGGTGAAACGCTGCAAGGCCTGGAGCTGGCCGTCAACGTGGGCAGCCACTGCTTCTTCACCTCTGACGTGAGCAACCTCACCTGGGTGCCCGACCGGCCTTACGCACCGGGCAGCTGGGGCCACATAGGCGGCAAAGCCACCCAGACCAACACGCAGATTCAGGGCACGCCGGACAACCCGCTGTTCCAGACCCTGCAGGCCGACCTCGAGGGCTACCGCTTCGACGTGCCCCAAGGGCTGTATGAGGTAGAGCTGCTCTTTGCCGACGTGTTCCGCCCCACCCAAGCCACCGCCTACCTGCTGGGCAGCGACAAGGGCCAGGAGGCCAGCAGCAACATCTTCACCATCACGGCCAACGGCCGGGTGCTGGAGCCAGACTTTACCCCGGGCAGCGAGAACGGATACTTCCGCGCCATCCGCCGCAAGTACCTGGTGCAGGTAGAGGGCAACAGCCTCGAACTGCGCTTCCAGGCCTCCGGCGGCCGCACGTTCTTGGGCGGCATCAAGCTGCGGAAGCTGTAAGCGCCACCCGCTCCGCAGGGCTTCATGGCTGCTGCGGGGGCGTTTCAACGCTACCAAGCTGGCGTTTCAACCCCACCACGGTAGCGTTGGAACGCTGAAAAGCGGGGATTTTATGTACTTTTCTTTTGCCTTGATGCAAAAGAAAAGATACCAAAAGAAAAAATCAAGCGCTGAAGCTACGGGGCTACTCCGAGCACGTTTTTGCTAAACGGCAGGAAACTCGCTTCGCTCAGACAACCTGCCGTTCTTCACGCAAAAACGCGCTCTACGCTTCACGCCCCTCCGCTTAGGCGCAGCCATACGGCGTTGGACGGCGCGATGCCGCATGGCTCTCCGGCATTGACCGGCGGGCGTGAAGCGGAGGACGGCTTGAAGCCGTTAAAAAGGGCAGACTGTTTGAGCGAAGCGAGTTTCTGCCCTTTAGGCTGAAAGCCGTCCGAAGTAGCCCGACGGGCACAGCCGGGGTCCTTTCTTTTTGGCATCTTTTTCTTTCGGACAAGCGAAAGAAAAAGTGCACAATTAAACGTTTATTAATCCATTACAAACATAACTAATAACAACAACATGAACCTCAAACAAACCATTCTGACCCTTGCCCTCGCCCTTGCGGCGGGCACGCTGCCCGCCCAATCCATTTGGGATGCCGGGCACCTGGCCGAGGTGAAACAGTCGCTCGACCAGCCCTTCTACGCCACCGCCTACCGGTCGCTGCTCCGCCAGGCCGACCGCCTGCTCGACGCCGAGCCCCTCAGCGTGATGATGAAGGACAAGACGCCCGCCAGCGGCGACAAGCACGACTACCTGAGCCAGGCACGCTACTACTGGCCCGACCCCACGAAGCCCGACGGACTGCCCTACGTGAATCGCGACGGGCAGTCCAACCCCGAGCTGAAGCGCCTCGACCGCAACCGCCTGGGCGCCACCGCCGGCCGCGTCACCACCCTGGCCCTGGCCTGGTACTTCAGCGGTAACGAGGCCTACGCCGAAAAGGCCACCGAGCTTATCCGCGTATGGTTCTTCGACAAGAAGACACGCATGAATCCCCACCTGGAGTACGCCCAGATGATTCCCGGCCTCAACAACGGCAAAGGCCGCTGCTATGGCGTGCTGGACAGCTATTCGTTCGTCGAAATGCTCGACGCCGTGCAGCTGCTGGAGCAGAGCGAAGCCTTCACCGCCCGCGACTCCAAGCAGCTGAAAGCCTGGTTCGGCAAGCTGCTCGACTGGATACTGACCAGCCCGCAGGGCCGCGAGGAGTCCGCCCAGAAGAACAACCACGGCACCGCCTACGACGCCCAAGTCATTGCCCTCGCCCTCTACACCGGCCGCACGGACGTAGCCAGGGAACTCATCGAAGCCGTTCCTGCCAAACGCCTCTTCACCCAGATAGAGCCCGACGGCAGCCAGCCCTACGAGCTGCGCCGCACCCTGGCCTTCGGCTACTCGCAGTACAACCTGACGCACCTCATCGACATCTTCCGCATGGCCCGGAAACTGGACATCCGCATCGACGACGCTACCTCGGTCGACGGGCGCAGCTTCTACCGCGCCATGGACTTCCTTACCCCCTACGTGGGCAAAGAAGTGAGCGAATGGCCCTACCAGCAGATAAGCGAGTGGGACTACAAGCAGCAGGAACTGTGCAAAGACCTCTACCGCACCTGGTTGCTCAACCCCGAACGCACCGACTACCTGCGCCTGTACCAGGCACACCGACGCTTCAATCCGGAGGACCGCTTCAACCTGCTCTACGTGCGCCCCATGCTGACGGACAACGCCATGGCCTACGCCTGCGGGCAGTTGGAAGTGGCCATGCAGAGTGCCGACAAGGCCCGCAAGGAGCGTGAGAACGCCGCACGGCGCCGCGTCATCCCCCGCAGCATCAACCCCGACGGCTCGCTGGCCATGATTCACCCCCACGACTGGTGCTCGGGCTTCTTTGCCGGCACGCTGTGGAACGCTTACGCCTACACCCACAGCGACTACTGGCGGCAGCAGGCCATCTCGTGGACGTGGCCCGTAGAGGAAGCCAAGCGCTACCGGGGCACCCACGACCTGGGCTTCATGATTGGCGACAGCTTCGGCAAGGCCTACGAACTGACGGGCGAACGCTCGTACAAGGACGTGATGCTGCACGCCGCGCGGACGCTGGCCGCACGCTTCAACCCCACCGTAGGCTGCATACGCTCGTGGGACCACAACCGCGACCGCTGGAAGTATCCAGTCATCATCGACAATATGATGAACCTGGAGATGCTGTTCAAGGCCACGCAGCTCACGGGCGACTCCACCTACTGGCACATAGCCGTCAGCCATGCCAACACTACGATGAAGCACCACTTCCGCCCCGACTACTCGTCGTACCACGTGGTGGACTACGACCCCGAGACGGGAGCCGTGCGCCTGCGCTGCACGCACCAGGGCTACAACGACGAGTCGTTCTGGAGCCGGGGGCAGTCGTGGGGACTGTATGGCTACACCATGTGCTACCGCTTCACGCGCAACGCCGCCTACCTGGGCCAGGCCACCCGCATTGCCGACTTCATACTCTCGCTGCCCAACATGCCCGGCGACGGCATCCCCTACTGGGACATGAAGGCGCCGGGACAACCCGACTGCCCGCGCGACGCCTCCGCCGCCGCCATCATGGCCTCGGCCCTCTACGAGCTGAGCACCTATGCTCCCGGAGACAAGGGCAAGGGCTACCGCGCCGCCGCCGACAAGATTGTGCAGAGCCTCTACCGCGACTACCAGGCCGAGCCCGGCACGCACTACGGCTTCCTGTTGCTGCACAGCACCGGACACTGCCCCGCCAACAGCGAGGTGGACGTGCCCCTGAACTATGCCGACTACTACTACCTCGAGGCGCTGAACCGCAAGCAGGCGCTGGATAGCGGAGGCAAGCTGTTTTAGCGGTTAGTGGTTAGTGATTAGTGGTTAATGCGCGCGTATTGGGTTGCTCGGCACATTAATCGCTAATCACTAAACACTAATCATTAACCACTATACACTAACCGCTCATCGCTAACCACTAAACATTACCCCAACCCCCATGACCCCCAAACCCCTACTCCTCACCCTCGCCGCCCTGCTGCTGTGCGCGGCGCAGGCCCTTGCCATCAGCGCCGGCGGAGAGAGCCGCCGCCTCAACGAGGGCTGGCAATTCATCCGGCAAGACATGGGCAGCATCTGGGAAGTGATGCGCCCCGTGCAGGCGGGCAAGCCCGAAAGCGTGCCCCTGTGGACCGACGTCAGCCTGCCCCACTGCTTCAACGCCACCGATGCCGTAGACCCCGACGTGAACTACTACCAAGGCCCGGGCTGGTATCGCACGCTGCTCACCGTGGACAATCCCTACCCCGGCGGACGCACCCTGCTGCACTTCGAGGGCGCGGGGCAGTGGGCCGAAGTCTACGTCTACACCACACTCGTGGCCCGTCACACGGGCGGCTACGACGAGTGGGAGGCCGACCTGACCGACGCCATCGCCCAAGTGCGCCGGGACGAAGCGCTGATGGCGCGCTTCGGCGGGCGCATCCCCGTGGCCGTGCGCTGCGACAACAGCCGCGACACGCAGCTCATCCCCTCCGACATGTCCGACTTCAACCTCTACGGCGGCCTTTACCGCTACGTCAGCCTGAAGTACGTGCCCGCCCTCTGCCTGGCCGACCTCCGGGTGGATGCCGCCGTGGACGAGCGCGGCCGCCGAGGCACCGTGTCCGTCTCCGTCGGCCTGCAAGGCCAAACTGACAGTAAAACACTGGAGAATAGCCTGTTGGAAACCACCCTGCTGGCTCCCGACGGCAGCGTGGTAGCCTTTCAACGCTACCGACCGGGCGTTCCTACGCCAGCCGGCCAGCGTAGTATCGCCAGCGCGGCAGTGAAGCATCCCCGGCTGTGGAGCCCCGACAGCCCCGCCCTCTACACCTGCCGCGTCCGCTTCGTGTGCGGGGGCGACACCACCTGCGCCACTGCACGCTTCGGCTTCCGCCACTTCCGCTTCGAGGAGCACGGGCCCTTCTACCTCAACGGCCGGCGTTTACTTTTGCGCGGCACGCACCGCCACGAAGACCACGCCGGCCTGGGCGCCGCGCTGACCGAGGAACTGATGGAGCGCGAAATGCGCCAGATAAAGGCCATGGGCGCCAACTTCATCCGCCTGGGGCACTACCAGCAGTCGGGCATCGTGCTGCGCCTGTGCGACGAGCTGGGCCTCCTGGTGTGGGAAGAAATCCCCTGGTGCCGCGGAGGCCTGGGCGGCAACGCCTATCGCCAACAGGCCCGCCGCATGCTGACCAACATGATAACCCAGCACCGCAACCACCCCAGCATCATCCTGTGGGGCCTGGGCAATGAGAACGACTGGCCGGGCGACTTCGAGACCTTCCATAAAGACAGCATACGCGCCTTCATGAGCGAGCTGAACGCGCTGGCCCACGAGCTGGACCCCTCGCGACTGACCGTCATCCGCCGGTGCGACTTCTGCAGCGACGTGCCCGACGTCTACTCGCCCAGCATCTGGGCAGGCTGGTACAGCGGCCGCTACCCCGACTACCGCCGCATGACGGAGCAGTGGGTGCGGAAGACGCCCCGCTTCCTGCACGCCGAATGGGGCGGCGACAGCCACCCCGGCCGCAGCGAGGAAGACACCGCCCTGATGGACAGCCTCGTGGCAGGCGACCGCAACGGCCGGTGGAGCGAGACGTACATGGTGCGCCTCTTCGACTGGCACCTGAAGGAGCAAGAGCAGATGCCCTGGCTCACGGGCGCGCTGTTCTGGACCTTCAAAGACTTCTCCACCCCGCTGCGCCCGCGCAACCCCATCCCCTACGTCAACCAGAAAGGCGTGGTGCAGCGCGACGGCACGCCCAAGGAGAGCTACTACGTCTTCCAGTCCTACTGGGCCACGCAGCCCATGGTGCACATCTACGGGCACAACCGTCCCGTGCGCTGGGGCAAGCCCGATGAGCCGAAGGAGGTGCTGGTGTACTCCAACTGCGCGGAAGTGGAACTCTTCGTCAACGGCACGTCGCAAGGCATCCGCCGCAGGGACAGCCGGGACTTTCCCGCCGCAGGCCTGCGCTGGAACGTCAGCCTGCGCCCGGGCCGCAACACCCTGCGCGCCGTGGCCCGCAGCGGCAAAACGACGCTGGCGGACAGCATCGTCCAGGAGTATCAGACCCAAGCCTGGGGCAAGCCCGCACGGCTGCGCCTGACGCAGGAACCCGTGTCGGCCGACACCGTGCTCGTCCGCGCCGAGGTGCTCGACGCCCAAGGCACGCGCTGCCCGGACTATGCCGGCTTCCTGGAGTTTGGCTGCACCCACCCGCAGGCGCTGGTGCAGAACCAGGGCACCGCACGCGGCTCGCGCCTCATCCAGGCAGCCAGCGGGCGGGCGGAGATATACGTCGTCCGCCGGGCAGGCAGCGTGGCCGTGAGCGTCCGCAGCCACGAAGCCGGAATAGCGGAAGACTTGCTAACCGTTAACGGACACAAAAACCACGACGACGCGATACAAGAAACGGAATAATTGTGTACCTTTGTGCATCGAAACACACTAAAAACGACACCACATATGAAAAACTTATTCGACATTCAGGGAAAAGTAATCGTCATCACCGGCGGTTGCGGCATCCTGGGGCAGAACATCGCCCGCTACCTGGCCGAGCAAGGCGCCAAGCTGGTCATACTGGACCGCGCCGAAGAGCAAGGCCGCGCCCTCGAGGCCGAACTGAACAAGGTGAGCGAGGCCCTGTTCCTCACCACCGACGTGCTCGACAAAGACAAGCTGGAGCAGAACTGCCGGGACATCGTGGCCCGCTTCGGCACCATCGACGTGCTGCTCAACGCCGCCGGAGGCAACATGGCCGGAGCCACCATCGCACCGGACAAAACCTTCCTCGACCTGGACATCGACGCCTTCCGCAAGGTAGTCGACCTCAATCTGTTCGGAACCATCCTGCCCACCACGGTCTTCGTGCCCGTCATGGCGCAGAACAAGAAGGGAGCCATCGTCAACTTCTGCTCGGAGTCGGCCTTGCGCCCGCTGACCCGCGTGGTGGGCTACGGCGCCGCCAAGTCGGCCATCGCCAGCTACACGCGCTACATGGCCACCGAGCTGGCCACCAAGTTCAGCCCCGAGCTGCGCGTCAACGCCATAGTGCCGGGTTTCCTGCTGACCAACCAAAACCGCACGCTGCTCACCAACCCCGACGGCTCGTACACCGACCGCGCCCGTGCCATCATTGCCCACACGCCCGCAGGCCGCTTTGCCGAGCCCGAAGAGCTGTTCGGCACCATCCATTACCTCATCAGCGACGCCTCGAGTTTCGTCACCGGCGCCCTCTCCGTGGTGGACGGCGGGTTTGATGTGTTCTCCATCTGATAAATGAAGAACTGAGAATGAAGAATGAAGAATTCTCAAGGATGCTTGCGCAAAAGCCGACATGCCGCATGGTTAATTCTTCATTCTTCGTTCTTCATTCTTCATTAAACCGATTCTTCATTCTTAATTCTTCATTCTTCATTTAGCCTATGATTCTTTGTGAACAAACCTGGCGCTGGTACGGACCCAACGACCCCGTCAGCCTGTGGGACATCAAGCAGGCCGGAGCCACCGGCATTGTCAACGCCTTGCACCACATCCCCAACGGGGAGGTGTGGACCGTGGAAGAGATACAGAAACGAAAGGAAATAATAGAAGCCGTAAGCCTGCGCTGGTCGGTGGTGGAGAGCGTGCCCGTGCATGAGCACATCAAGACACAGACGGGCGACTTCCAGCGATACATCGACAACTACAAGCAGAGCCTGCGCAACCTGGCACGATGCGGAGTAATGATTGTCACCTATAACTTCATGCCCGTGCTGGACTGGACACGCACCGACCTGGCCTACGAGTTGCCCGACGGCAGCCGTGCCCTGCGCTTCGAGCGCGCAGCCTTCATTGCCTTCGACCTGTTCTTACTGAAGCGCCCCGGCGCCGAAGCCGAATATACCGACGAAGAGAAAGCCAAGGCACGCGCCCGCTTCGAGCAGATGACCGACGAGGACAAGCAGCGCCTGACGCGCAACATGATAGCCGGACTGCCCGGGTCGGAAGAAAGCTTCACCTTGGAGCAGTTCCAGCACGAGCTTGACCGCTACCGCGACATCACGCCCGAGCGGCTGCGCCAAAACCTCATCTACTTCCTCAGCGAGATATGCCCCGTGGCCGACGAGGTAGGCGTGAAGCTCGTCATCCACCCCGACGACCCGCCCATGTCCATCCTGGGCCTGCCGCGCATCCTTAGCACGGGCGATGACTTCCAGGCCTTGATAGATGCCGTGCCCAACCCCAGCAACGGCCTTTGCCTTTGCACCGGCTCGCTGGGCGTGAGCAGCGCCAACGACTGCGCCGCCCTGATGACGCGCTTTGCCGACCGCATAAACTTCGTGCACCTGCGCAGCACCAAGCGCGATGCCGAGGGCAACTTCTACGAAGCCAACCACCTGGAGGGCGATGTGGACATGTATCACGTGATGAAGGCCTTCCTCGAGATGCAGCAGCGGCGCGGCGTGTCCATCCCCATGCGCCCCGACCACGGACACCAGATGGTAGACGACCTGCGCAAGAAGACCAACCCCGGCTACTCGTGCATCGGTCGCCTGCGCGGACTGGCCGAACTCCGCGGACTGGAAATGGGCATCGCCAAGACGTTATATGCCGACAAATAGCGTTGAAACCATGGAAATCAGCTATCTTTGCAGCCGCAAAAGACAAAAGAATCCATGAAGCCCGAAAGACGCATTACCCAAACCCTGCGACTACTACTCTGCTGCCTTGCCCTTGGCGCCGCCTGCCCCGCGGCGCTGAGGGCGCAGCTGTTTGAAGACCGCCTGTACCGCACCGACTACCGCCTCGACACCGCCCGCACGGGCGAACTGCGCATCAGCGTGGAGAACCTCAGCTTCTTCCAGAACAACGAGTTTGCCGGCGACGTGGCGCCCGGCTACACCCTGCCGGGACTGTGGCTGCGGCCCAAACTCACCTTCCAGCCGCTGGACAACATCCGCCTGGAAGCGGGCCTGCACGCGCTGGTGTATCACGGCGCCCGCGAATACCCCAACTACAGCTACCAGAACATACCCTCGTGGCAAAGCTCAGGCTACCAACGGGGCGCCCACCTGATGCCCTACTTCCGCGCACAGATGCAGCTGCGCCGCGTGCAGCTGGTGCTGGGCCACATCTACGGGGGAAGCAACCACCGCCTGGCCGAGCCCCTCTATTGCCCCGAGCTGAACCTCTCCGCCGACCCCGAGGCGGGCTTCCAGGTGCTGTGGGACGCACCCCGCTTCCACCTCGATGCCTGGATAAACTGGGAAAGCTTCATCTTCCGCCAGGACGTGCACAACGAGGTGTTCACCGTGGGCCTCTCCACCCGACTGATGTACAACGCTCCCGAGGCCGCCCTGCACGTCTACACCCCCTTGCAAGCCACCATACAGCACCGCGGGGGCGAGATAGACGAAGGGCAGCAATCCACGCCCGTCAGCACGCTCACCAACGGCGCCGTGGGCCTGGGCCTGGAGGCCAACGTGAACCGCCGCGTGCTGCGCCGCGTGTTTGCCGAAGCCCTCGTGCTGGGCTACTATCAGCAGAACGGCAACCTCAGTCCGCTGGACAAGGGCTATGCCGCCTACGCGCAGGCCGGCGTCCGCCTGCTCAACAACTGGCAACTAAGGGGCGGATACTTCTACGGCAAAGACTTCATCTCGCTGCTGGGACTGCCCTACTTCGGCACCGTGTCCACCGACCACGAGGGAGGCCTCTTCGGCTGCATGCGCACGGGCTTCCTCACGGCCGACTATTCGCGCTCCTTCGGCCGGGCCTTCGCCCTGGGCGCGCAGGCCAGCCTGTACTACACCGCACCCGGCACGCTCACCGCCACCGACGGCACGCGCTCCCACGTGGAGCCTGCCGCAAGCTACGTGTTCGGCGTATATTTCCGCGCCAACCTGGACTTCCTTATCAAGAAATTCGGAGGCAAATAAAACATCAGGCGCGGATTACGCGGAATGACACGGATTCTTTTTACTGATTATCCGTGAAATCCGCGTAATCCGCGCCTGAATCATATCATCGCCTGCACAGCTAGTATCACCGCCGTGGTAGCTTAGTATCGCCCGCTCGCTGGCTTAGTATCGCTACCGCGGTAGCGATACTAAGCTACGATGCGCGCCGTGCTTACCGGGGCACCAGGGTGAAGCCCCAGCGGTACTCGCGGTTGGCAGGCAGGTTGTAGCCCGACTCGGGGCGGGCGCCCCAGCTGTTGTAGCCGGCCACGCCTTCCTGCATCATGTCCACGCACACCTCTACGAAGTCGCGGGGCTGGATGTCGTTCAGGTGGGTCATGCGGCGCAGCACGTCTTTGGCCTTGGCCTCATCGTGGTTGGCCACTTCCCGGGGGCTGAAGTTGCTCCACTGGTAGGGCTTATCCTTGTTTTCTTCCGTATCGAAGTCCTCCACGGAGTTGCGCAGGGCGTTGAATCCCATCACGCTGTCGGCACGCACGGTCAGTTCGCGGCCGCCGCCTTTCTGCTCCAGCGTCAGCCAGCGGGTGTCGGTGCGGTGTCCGTTCTCCTGCGGGCGTGAATAGGGGAAGTAGAGGTCTTCGGCGGTAGTCTTGTACACGTCCACCATCGTCCCGCTGTTGCGGTCCACATAGTTCTCCACCGGCCCGCGCCCGAAGTAAGTCACCCGGTTCATCGTGGCAGGCAGGCGGAAGCGCACGCCGATGCGGGGCACCGTCAGCTTGCTGGCAGCCTGGCGGGCGGCATCGTTGCCCGGG
Source organism: uncultured Bacteroides sp. (assembly GCA_949288715.1). Taxonomy (GTDB): domain Bacteria; phylum Bacteroidota; class Bacteroidia; order Bacteroidales; family Bacteroidaceae; genus Bacteroides. The sequence continues at coordinate 37,423 of CASELH010000015.1, forward strand.
GTGAAGGTGGCCATGCGGGTGGCTTCGGACACCTCTGTCTTGGCCGGGTCCATGTCGGTGGAAGTGAAGACGGCATCCACCTTCACCACGCCCGACGGGTGCACGCGGTAGGTCATGCGATAGAGGTTGCCCGCCTTCAGCAGGTAGTCTGCTTTAATCACGGCGTCCTTCCCGTCCATGGCGATGGAGGCCGACACCACGTTGAAGTTCTTGCTGGACTGCTTCCACACCTGCTCGCGCTTGGGGGCTCCGTTGCCGTAGTCGTTGTCGGTGGGGCCGCGCCAGAAGTTGGGCTGCAGGCCGAAGCCTTCGTGGAAATACTCCTTGCCCTTCACACGGTAAGAAGTGACGATGCCCGTCTTCTTGTTGAATACGAACTGCACGCGCGATGACGAGGCTGCCAGCTCGTCGCCCTCCTGCGTCACCGTCAAGGCGCTGCCGCCGCCCTTGGCAATGTCTACGGGCAGGGGCTCAATGGGCAGGCGGAACTGTTCGTGGGCAATCTCGTAGCCGGCAGGCACGAGGGGTTCGGGATGCACGGTGGTGAGGCGGAAGTTGACGAAGTACTCCGTGCCGGCCTTGGGCTTCAGTCCGCCGACGGGCACGGTGAACTCCTTGCTTCCCTGCGGAGCGATGTCGAGCGACTCTTTGCCACTGCGCACAATGCGTCCGTTGGCCTTCACCTCGTAAGTCAGCATGTATTTCTTCAGGTTGGTGAAGTAGAAGCGGTTCTTCACCAGGAACTTGCCGGCAGCCAGGTCTACAGGCTCCACGCCCATGTTCTGGTAAGCGTATTTCACTTCATTCATGGCAGGATGCGGCTTACGGTCGGCGCGGACTACGCCGTCGCACACGAAGTTGCCGTCGCTGGGCGCATTCACGCCAAAGTCGCCCCCATAGGCAAAGTAGTGGCGTCCGTTCTCGTCCACTGCGTTGATGCCGTGTTCCACCCATTCCCAGATGAATCCTCCTTGCAGGTTGGGATATTTGTAGATGGCCTTCCACTGATCCCACAGGTTACCGTTGGAGTTGCCCATGGCGTGCGTGTATTCCGAAGGCACCACGGGTCGGTCGCTACCCATCCTGCCGATGGCTTCCAGCCACTTGGCGCCGGGGTATTGGGGCACGTACATGTCGCTGTTCCATTCCCACTGGGCGCGCTCGTAGTTCACGGGGCGTGCCATCCAGTCTTTGTCGGCCTGCTTCAGCCACAGGTATGTCTGATAGAAGTTGTAGCCGTTGCCCGCCTCGTTGCCCAGCGACCAGATGATGACACTGGTGCGATTCTTGTTGCGCTCGAACATGTTAATGGTGCGGTACATGTGGGGCTTCAGCCATTCGGGGTTGTTGCCCAGGGTACCGCCCCGGCGCAAGTCGTAGTACATGCCGTGGCTCTCGATGTTGGCCTCGTCGTACACGTACAGTCCGTATTCGTCGCACAGGTCGTAGAAGCGGCGGCTCTGCGGATAGTGCGACAGGCGTACGGCGTTGATGTTGTGCAGGCGCATCAGCGTGAAGTCCTTCCGCATGATTTCCTCGGTCACGTAGTGGCCCGTGGCCGGATTGTGTTCGTGGATATTGGTACCTTTCAGCTTGATGGGCTGGCCGTTGACGAACATCAGCACGTAGGGCTTACCGTTTTCAGCCAGCTGCTCCACGGGCTTGATTTCGATGCGGCGGAAGCCCACGTTGTAGGGGATAATTTCCGTCAGCTTTCCGTCTTTCTTCACGGTCATCAGCAGCTTGTAAAGGTTGGGGGCCTCGGACGACCAGGTCAGCACGTCGTCAACCTGCTTGTCGAAGCGCACCTTCCGGCTTTCTCCGGCAGGCACGCTCAGCGTCTTCTCGCCTGTCAGCACTACGTTGCCCTGCTTGTCCAGCAGCTCGTAGCCGAAGGCCAGGTTGACAGCCTCCTGTTCGCGGTTGCGCAGGTCGGCCTCGAGGGCAAAGATGCCGTTGCGGTAGGTGTCGTCCAGCGTAGACTTCAGATGGAAGTCGCGCACGGCCGCCTTGGGTTGCGAGTAGAGGAACACGTCGCGCTCGATGCCGCTCATGCGCCACATGTCCTGGCACTCCAGGTAGGAGCCGGTGCTCCAACGGAAGATTTTCAGCGTGAGCACATTCTTGCCCGGCTTCACATAGGGATTGATGAGGAACTCGGCGGGGTTTTTGGAGTCTTCGTTATAGCCCACTTCCTGCCCGTTGAGGTAGACGTACACGCCCGACTTGGCACCGGCAATGTGCAGGTATATGTCACGCTCCATCCACTCGGCAGGCACGTCGATGTCGCGGCGGTACACGCCCACGGGGTTGGCCTCGGGCAGCTGCGGGGGTTGCGGATTGCGCGGCTTGAACTCATAGCCGTGGTTGGTGTAGATGGCGGTGCCGAAGCCCTGCACCTCCCAGTTGCCGGGCACCTTGATGTCGTGCCAGCCCGAGGGGTCGACGGAGGGGTCGGTGATGTCGGCAGGCAGGTCTTTGTAGCTGTCCACGAAGTAGAACTTCCAGGTGCCGTTCAGCAAGCTGTAGAAGCGGCTGTCCTCGTAGCGTCCGCCCATGGCGGCGTCACGGTCGTCGTAGGTCATGAAGTCGGTGCGCGGATACTCCTTGTTGACGCTCACCACCTGGACGTCCTGCCAGTAGGGCTTGCGGTCGGTGGCACCCGCCGCCTGCGCGGTGCCTGCCGCCAGCAGGGCGGCAAGCAGGATGTGGTTGATGAATCTGTTGCTCATAAGTGGTATTGGTTTAATGTGTGATATAAGTGTACGAGATTGAATGTATCATTTATCGGTGTATTTTTAGGCGCGGATTACGCGGATTTCACGGATTAAAATTTATCATAAAACGATGAGTAGCAATGGCTCACGAATAATATATCCGTGAAATCCGCGTAATCCGCGCCTAAACTAAATTCCCATTTTACAGTATAAACTCACGATGTTCAGTACTTACTTGATGGTGATGTCCACGTCCCGGTTCGTAGCCAGTCGGGCGGTCTTCACGTGCAGGCGTCCGCCGTGGTCGGCAGCGTCGTAGTAGCAACCCTGCGGGGCGGCCTCGAGGGCGGCGGCGCTCTCCACGAAGGGCAGGGCTTCGCCGTTCACCGAAACCCCGGCGGGGGAGCCTTTCAAGCGCAGCCGGCAGCGGTAGGAACGCCCGGTCGGTAGGCCTTCAAAGCTACCGTCGGCGGCATGGATGCGCACGTGCGTGGTGCCCTTGGCATCGGTCTGCAGTTCGATGCGGGTCTTGGCAAAGGCTCCCTTCTCGTGGTCGCGGGTCAGGAGGTCGTCTTCATACAGGGTGAAGGCCGTGGCCTTGCGGGCCGAGGGGAAGAGGTCGAGCGTCAGCACGTCGGCCGGCTTCTGGCCCACGTAGTCCATGTAGGGGTACATGGGGATGATGGCTCCCTCGCGCACGAACACGGGCAGGCGGTCCAGCGGGGCGTCGTAGCGCTCCAACCATTGGCCTCCTTGGTACACGGTGCCGTCCCAGTAGTCATACCACTCGCCTTCGGGGAAGTAGATGTTGTCCCGCCGGTTGCCCGGCTTGAAGACGGGGGCCACGAGCAGCCACTCGCCGCTCATGAACTGGTAGCGGGCGGTGTCGCCCTGGGCCACCTGGTCGTCGGGAAACTCCAGCATCATGGCGCGCACGGTGGGCACGCCCGTCTCGTGGGCCTCGCGGCAGTAGCTGTACAGATAGGGCAGCAGGCGCATCTTCAGGCGCAGGTAGTTGCGGTTGATGGTCTCGTAGGGGTGGCCGTACAGCCAGGGCTGCTTGTCTACATCGGCCCAGCCGCTCATCACCATCATGATGGGGGTGAAGCACTTCCACTGCAGGTCGCGCGTATAGGTGCGTGCCGAGCCGCCGAAGATGCCGTCGATGTCGCTCGTGGCGGCGTTGAAGGCCGAGAGGCCTGCGCCGGCCACGGTGGGTATGTGGTAACGGATGTAGTCCCAGTTGCTGTACTGGTCGCCACTCCAGATGGTGGAGTAGCGCTGTGTGCCCGCCCATCCGCACACCGACCACACGAAGCCGCGCTCGTTGGTGTTGTCTTGTATGCCGTTGAAGGCCGACTTGCAGCCGTTCAGGGCGAAGTCGTAGCCAGCGCCTATCCAGGCCACGTCGAGCTTGCAGAGGCGCGTGCCGCAGGTGCCCACCTCGTAGGCTATCTTGTCCACGCCGTTCTCCGTCCAGAGGCCGGTGTAGAATCCGCGCTTTTTCAGCTCGGTCACCACGCTGTCCAGCTGGGTGTAGCCGCAGCCGTAGCCGTCGTTGGGCAGAATCCAGCCGCGCGGCATATCGTGGCGGATGTACTCGTCGGCCACCTGGGTGATGACGTCGGGGGTGCGTTGCGGCCACTTCACGCGCTGTTCCAGGTTGTTGTAGCAGTCGGCGTCGCCCAGGGTGAGCATCCACATGGCGGGCATGAAGGGCTTTCCGGTGATGTCGGTATAGCGGTCGAGCACCTCCTTCAGCGATGGGCCGTAGAAGTAGAAGGCGTCAAAGCGGTTCTCGTCGTGCTGCAGGCGGCTGGTCTGCTCCACGGTCTTCACGGCGATGCCGTCCTGCGTGCGCATGCCGTCTTTTTCGCCGTTGAAGCTGTACTTGCCCGGGGCAAAGGTGTTGCGGAAGACACCATAGCCGCGTGTGGACATGTAGAAGGGCGCGGGGTTGGACACCTGGCCGTCGTCCCAGCCGGTGACGGCGATGTCAATCTTGCGTCCGGCGTGGGCATAGTGGCCGTGCTGCATGCCGCCGCCGTAGAACTGCTCGTCGGCGGCGCGCTTCAGCGTCTGCCAGGTCTGCGTGCCGAAGGTGATGGGCTCGGCCTCCTCGAAGATAAGCGTGCGGTTGTCGCGGCTGTAGAGGGCGATGCGCATGGGGTCTTTGTAGACGCGCACCACGCAGCGGCGGGTGGTGAACTTGTAGTAGCTGCCGCCTGTGGAGACGCTGACGGAGGGCGACTTCACGCCGTAGTCCACCACAATCTCGTCGCCGGCGGGGTTGGTGTACTCGCCGTCGGGCGCCAGCCAGAGGCGGAAGATGTCGTCCGTGTAGAAGATGAGCTTGGCCTTGGAGAAGCGGCTGGCGAACTCGAACTCGTGTCCGGAGAGCTTCTTGAACGCCGTCACCCGGCCCAGCTGCATCTTGGAGGCGTAGAGCTTGGTGTCCAGCGTGTTGTTATCGGTGCGTTCGTCGCCGTCCAGGTCCACATGGAAGCTCAGCTTGTGCGAGCCCAGTCCCTCCAGGTTGACGGGCGGGAAGGCCACCTCGCGCTCTTCGTTGAAGGCCAGGGGCGCCTGGGGCGAGGCATCGAGGGTGGCGGTGAGCTGCATGTCGCCGTCGATGGTGGCAGTGAGCTGCAAGGGCTGCGTGACGGCCTCCGCGCCGAGGTTCTTCACCCGCACGCGCAGGGTGTCGCTGGTCGTAAAGGTGTTGTTGTCTTCCCGGTGCGAGGTAAGGGCGGTGACGGCCACGTCGCGCTTCAGCGGTTCGCAGAGGGCGATGTCGTCCACCATCCAGTACCACGAGAAGATGCCGCGCCAGGCGAAGCGCAGGTACACGGTGGCCTGATTGCCTGCCACGTCGCTGATGTTCAGCTCCTCCCTGACGGGGGTGTGCACGCTGGTGGCGGCGGGCAGCGAGGGGGTGACGTTGAACTCCGTCCACGTCTTGCCGTCGTTGCTTACGCCCACGTAGAGGCCTGCTCCCTTGGCGGTGAACCAGCTGTTCCACCGGAAGTTATGTTCGAAGCGCAGCAGCACCTTGTCGCGCCCCCGGCAGTCGATGGCCGCCGTCTGGAAGGAAGCGTCGGGATACTCCTTGCGCTGATTCCACTTGGTCACCTCGTCGCCTGTCACCACCCCGGGGCGGTATTGCATGTGGAAGCCGCGGCTGGTGGAGGCGATGGGGGGTTGTTGTTGGTTGAATTGGAAAGAGCCGGGATAGGGTTGGTCGGTCACCATCCAGGCACACTTGCCCGTGCCGCTGTCGTCGTTCAGCGTCCAGCCGTCGGGCAGCTTGCCGGCCGAGAAGTCTTCGTGCCAGAAGTCCTGCTGCACGGTCTGCGCCGTGGCGGGCACGGCCAGCAGGGCGGCAAGCAATGCGGTGTGTAGTACGTTTTTTTTCATAAAGTGGTATTTAGTTAATAAGTCACCCCGGCCTGCGGCGGGGCATTCATTATCTGTCACCAAAAAGATAGAGATTTAGCTTCATTTACATCGGCAAAGATAAGCATTTATATGATATTCCCGCGAGGGAAGGGAGGGAAAATGATAAATTGGCGGAGTAATTTTCAGGTGCGGATTACGCGGATTTCACGGATTTATTATTGTCATGCTGAACGTTGTTCTCCCCCGATAACGGGGGAGGTAAGAGGGGGTAGTGAAGCATCTCCCTGTGCTTGTAGGAGATTCTTCACTGCGTTCAGAATGACAGAGCGAATTTTACGAATAATTTTAATCCGTGAAATCCGCGTAATCCGCACCTAAACTAAATTCCCTTTCCCAGCGTAGGAAGGCTGCCGCGCCAGCGTTCCAACCCTTGCTTCCGGGGGTTGAAACCCCGGCGCGGTGGGGTTTCAACGCTGCTGCCACTCTTGGGGCAGCAGGGGGAAGTTGGCGTTGCGCACGTGCTGCTGCTCCATCAGGGCCTTCAGCTCGGCTGCCTTTTCGGGATAGTCGGCCAGGAGGTTGTGGCGCTCGGAGGGGTCGGAGGCGATGTTGTAGAGCTCATAGTAGTCGTCGGGCGTGCTGACGTTGAGGTGCACCAGCTTCCAGTCGCCCTGGCGCACGGCCTGGCGCCCGCCGCCTTCCTGGAACTCGAAGTAGAGGAAGTCGTGCTGCTTCTGCCCTTTCCGCCCCGTGAGGAGGGGCAGCAGGCTGATGCCGTCTTCGCCCTCGCGGGCCTTGGCCTTGGGCGAGACGATGTCGCGGAAGGTGGGCAGCAGGTCCCAGAAGGCGCACATGAAGTCGGTCTGCGAATGCGGCTGCACGTGTCCCGGCCAGGACACAATCATGGGCACGCGGATGCCGCCCTCGTAGAGGTCGCGCTTGTAGCCGCGGTAGATGCCGTTGCTGTTGAAGAAGTCGGGATCGGCGCCGCCCTCCAGGTGGGGGCCGTTGTCGCTGGCAAAGATGATGATGGTGTTGTCATACAGCCCCTTCTCCTTCAGCTTGGCCACGAGCTGGCCCACGTAGACGTCCAGTCGCGTCACCATGGCGGCAAACGTGGCGTGGGGCCAGAACTGCGAGCAGTATCCGCCCTTGCGGAAGGAGGGGCTGCCCGGCTCGGCGCCCTTGAAGGGTCGCTCGGGGTACTTGCCACGGAACTTCTTGATGATGCTGTCCTCGGGCACGATGAGCTCGGCGTGGGGGATGATGGTGGGGTACCACAGGAAGAACGGCTGGTCGGCCGTCTGCCGGTCCAGATACTCCAGCGCCTTGCCGTGGATGAGGTCTTGCGAGTAGGTGCCCTTGCCGTACTGCACACTGAGCGTATTGTCCGTGAGCTCCACGCGCCGGTCGTTGTCCCACAGGTGGTCGGGGTAGTAGCTGTGCGCCAGCAGCTGGCAGTTGTAGCCGTAGAAGGTGTCGCAACCCTGCCGTTTGGGGTCGCCCGTAGAGCCTATGAAGCCCAGCCCCCACTTGCCGAAGGCGGCGGTGCGGTAGCCTGCGTCCTTGAAGACGTGGAAGAAGGTGTAGGCATCTTCCGGCAAGGGGAACTGCCCTTCGGGCGCCAGCTCGATGTTGCCGCGGATGTAGCCGTGGCCACTGTGCAGCCCCGTGAGCAGGGCCGAGCGCGAAGGGGCGCTCACCGTGGTGCCCGAGTAGCACTGGGTGAAGCGCATGCCCGAGCGGGCCAGGGCGTCGATGTTGGGTGTCTCGAACTTCTCCTGCCCGTAGCAGCTCAGGTCGCCATAGCCCAGGTCGTCGGCCAGGATGAACACAATGTTGGGCTTCTGTTGGGCGGCGGCTCCGGCCGCGCTGCCCAGGCCCAGAAGCAGGGTGGTGTATAAGAGGTTGGTTTGCATAATGTTTTTGTTTTAAATTACATTTAATTTGTTGTGTACTTTTCTTTTTGCCTTGACGCAAAAAGAAAAGATACCAAAAGAAAAAAGTCAAGCGCTGAATCTCCGGGGCTACTCCGAGCACGTTTTTGCTA
>CASELH010000016.1 GCA_949288715.1 uncultured Bacteroides sp.
CGCAGATGACGCAGACGGGCGCAGATTTACGCAGATTTATTTCTTTTCGTCATGCTGAACGTAAGTGAAGCATCTCTCACATAATAGGAGATTCTTCACTGCGTTCAGAATGACAGATACATGACGCAGCCCTTAAGAATCTGCGTTCATCTGCGCCCGTCTGCGTCATCTGCGTGCCATCGTAAACACACAATTAAATTCCCATTTATCATATAAACTAAATATGATTAGTTACTTATATTCCAAAGCCCTTGCGGTGCCTGCAAAGATGCGAAAAAAAGGCCAATATTGCAAGCCGTCAGCCGAAGCGGCCGGTGATGTAGTTCTGCGTGGCCTCCTTGTCGGGGTGGGTGAATATCTTCTTGGTGTCGCCCATCTCCACCATCTCGCCCATGTAGAAGAAGGCGGTGCGGTCGCTCACGCGGGCGGCCTGCTGCATGTTGTGGGTGACGATGACGATGGTGTACTGCCGCTTCAGCTCGTGGATGAGCTCCTCGACCTTGGCGGTGGAGATGGGGTCGAGGGCCGAGGCGGGTTCGTCCATCAGCAGCACGGAGGGCGACACGGCCATGGCGCGGGCTATGCAGAGGCGTTGCTGCTGGCCACCGGAGAGGGCGTAGGCAGACACCTTGAGCTTGTCCTTCACCTCGTCCCACAGGGCGGCGCCCTTCAGCGTCTCTTCCACGCGCTGGCGGATGAACTTCTCGTCTTTCACGCCGTTGACGCGCAGGCCGTAGGCCACGTTCTCGAAGATGCTCTTGGGGAAGGGGTTGGGCCGCTGGAACACCATGCCCACGTGGCGGCGCAGTTCGTCCACACGGACGCCTTTGCCGTAGATGTCTTGTCCGTCGATGCGTATCTGCCCCTCCAGGCGGGTGTCGGGGATGAGGTCGTTCATGCGGTTCAAGAGGCGCAGGAAGGTGGACTTCCCGCATCCCGAGGGGCCGATGAAGGCCACTACCGAGCGTTCCTCGATGTTCATGCTGATGCCTTTCAGGGCGTGGAACTGCCCGTACCAGAAGTTGACGTCGCGCGTTTCTATCTTGTTCATAGGTCTGATGTGTTATTACTATACTTATAAGATTATCAATCATTTAGTTTTCCCAGCTTTTCCCAACGGCTGGGAAAGCCATTCCCAGCTGCTGGGAAGCCTGTTCCCTCCTGCTGGGAAGTGTGTTCCCTCCTACTGGGAAGTATGTTCCCAGACGCTGGGAACATAATACCCTCCCGCTGGGAACATGGAGGGACATCCGGTCAATTGGTCTTCACCTTCTTCTCGAAGTACCTGCGCAGGGCGTTGGCCAGCAGGTTCACCAGGAGGATGATGACGATGAGCACCAGCGCCGTGCCGTAGGCTATGGGCAGCTGCGCCTCCATGTCGACCCCGCTGGTGGAGATGACATACAGGTGGTAGGGCAACGCCATGCACTGGTCGAGCAGGCTTGCCGGCAGCTGGGGCAGGAAGTAGGCGGCGCAGGTGAAGAGGATGGGGGCCGTCTCGCCCGACACGCGACCCAGGGCCAGGATGAGCCCGGTGATGATGTTGGGCATGCCCATGGGCAGGATGACGTGCCAGATGGTCTGCAGCTTCGTGGCGCCCAGCGCGCGGCTGCCCTCGCGCAGGCTGTCGGGGATGGCCTTCAAGGCCTCCTCCGTAGTGCGGATGACCAGCGGCAGACTCAGCAGCCCCAGGGTGAGCGAGCCGGCCAGAATGCTGTCGCCAAAGTCCAGGTAGTTCACAAACAAGGCCATGCCAAAGAGGCCGAACACGATGGACGGTATGCCGGAGAGGTTGTTGGTCATCACGCGGATGAAGCGCACTATCCACCCCCGGGGCGCATACTCGTTCATGTAGATGCCGCTCATCACCCCCACGGGGAAGGCAAACAGCGCACTGCCCACCATCAGGTAGAACGTGCCCACGATGGCGGGCCAGATGCCGCCGGCCGTCATGCCGTCTTTCGGCGGGGTGGTGATGAACTCCCAGCTGATGACGCCTATACCTTTATATATTATAAAGCCCAAGATGGCAAACAAAATGACCACTACACTCAGGCTGAGCAATCGGAACAAGCCGAAAGCCACGTGTTGCGAAATGCGTTTTCTGTCCATGACACGGATATAAGTTACTTTTGTTTGGATGACACGGCCTCGACCGTGAAGTTGATAAGCAGACTGATGAAGAACAGCACCACGCCCAGCAGGAACAGTGCCTGGTAGTGGGCACCTCCGGCCGGAGCCTCGCCCAGTTCGGCGGCAATGGTGGCGGGGATGGTGCGCAGTGGCTCCAGTATGCTGTGGGGAATGACGGCGGCATTGCCCGTCACCATCAGCACGGCCATCGTTTCGCCCACGGCGCGGCCTATGCCCAGCACCACACCCGAGGTGATGCCGGAGATGGAGTAAGGAATCACCACTTTATATATGGTCTGCCACTGCGACGCACCCAAGGCCAGACTGGCCTCGCGCATGGCACGGGGGCAACCCCGCATGGCATCTTCCGTCACCGTAATGATGGTGGGCAGGGCCATGATGGCCAGCACCAGCGCGCCTGCCAGTCCGCTCTCGCCCACGGGCAGATCGAACGCCTGCTGCAAGAAGGGCACAATGACTATCAGGCCGAAGAAGCCGTACACCACCGACGGAATGCCGCTAAGCAGCTCGATGACAGGTTTCAGCAAGTTTCTTATCTTGTGATTTGCCACCTCGGACATGTAAATGGCCACCGCCAGCCCGAAAGGCAAGGCTATCAGTATGGCAAAGAGGCTGACCCACAGCGTGCCGGTGATGAGCGGCAGGAAGCCGAACTGCGGAGCCGGCGTGGCCGTGGGAAACCACTCTGCCCCGGCCAGCACGTCTCGGACAGAGATGGTCTGGTCCTCCAGCACATGCACCGAGTCGGGCCTGATGATGAACTGCCCGGGCACAAAGGCCACGATGCCCGGCGTGCGCTCCACCAGCCGGGTGATGCAGTCGCCGGCATTCTCGTAGGCCTCGCCCAGTTCTTCCTCCGTGTAGTACTCGTTCACGTCCTCCAGGCGGAACAGGCGGATGGGCAGGTCCTCACCGCCCAGCTCCCGCCAGTTGGTGATTTCCTCGTCGAACACGCCCTTTATCTGGGCGGGCGTCAGCCGGCTCACCGTGTTCTGCCGGTTCAGTGCCAGCACATAGCCCTCTTCCACCACCTTGCTGCCAAACAGCCCCAAGGCCTCGGAGAAGAGGAACAGCACAATCAGCACGATGGTCAGGCTTGTGACAAAACCGCTGCAAGCCAATATCCCTTCGACAATCTTTTCAAAACACCTTTTCATGTTTACTCTGTTTACAGGTTTTTCGCGGTGCAAAGAAAGGCCATGGCTGTTAAGGCAGTGTGACTATGGCTTGAAGGATGTGTTACAAACGGATTACAAATGTGTTACAAGCTCCATCTTACCCCGAATTGTAAAACGAATGTAACATGGTTTTCTTTACTTTGCGTGCGGTAAGCGCGTGCCGGTGCACCCGCTGCCGGGCATAGTACGCCCCGCCCGGCAGCGTTGAAACGCCAGCAGGTTAGTGCTTCAACGCCAGCGCGGTAGCGTTCCAACGCCACCGGGAGGCCTGCAAACCGCTGATTACCAACTTGCATTGCTCAGCCATACAGTATATACATAAATATATGAACGCTAAACAACTCTTTCTGACCACCGCCGCATGCCTGCTCGCCATAGGGCAGGTGCAGGCGCAACGCATCAAGGGCAGCGACACTGTGCTGCCCATTGCCCAACAGACGGCCGAAGCCTACATGGACTCCGTGCCACAGGCACGGGTCACCGTCACCGGAGGAGGCACCGGCGTAGGCATCTCCGCCCTGCTGGACGGCACCACCGACATTGCCATGGCCTCGCGCGCCATCAAGTTCAGCGAGAAGATGAAGGCCAAGGCCGCCGGCGAAGACTTGCAGGAAGTCATCATTGCCTACGACGCCCTGGCCGTGGTGGTGCACCCGTCCAACCCCGTCAGTCGGCTCACCCGCGAGCAGCTGGAGGCCATCTTCCGCGGAAAGATAACCAACTGGAAGGACGTGGGGGGCGACGACCGCAAGATAGTGGTCTACTCGCGCGAAACCTCGTCGGGCACCTACGAATTCTTCAAGGAAAGCGTGCTGAAGAACAAGAACTACATGGCCGGCAGCCTGTCCATGCCTGCCACGGGCGCCATCATCCAGTCCGTCAGTCAGACGAAGGGCGCCATAGGCTACGTGGGACTGGCCTACGTCTCGCCCAGGATAAAGACCATAGCCGTGTCCTACGGCAGCGGGCGCTTTGCGCAGCCCAACCTGCAGAATGCCATCGACAAGAGCTACCCCATTGTGCGCCCGCTCTACTATTATTATAATGGTAAGAACAAGGCGGCGGTAGACGGCCTGCTGCAATTCGTGCTTTCGCCCGAAGGGCAAGAAATCATTAAAAAAAGCGGATATATCCCCGTAAAGTAAGCAAATGATAAAAAATAGTCGTACTTTTGCGCCACAATACAGATATATAGATATATAGACATATTATGGCAGAAATGACAAAGGAAGAAGCAGGCGAGAAGAAAAGCCTGAACTTCATTGAACAGATTGTAGAAAACGACTTGAAGGAAGGCAAAAACGGTGGCAGGGTGCAGACGCGCTTCCCGCCGGAGCCTAACGGATACCTGCATATAGGACACGCCAAAGCCATCTGTCTGGACTTTGGCATTGCCGCTGCCCACGGCGGGGTGTGCAACCTGCGCTTCGACGACACCAACCCCACCAAGGAAGACGTGGAGTACGTGGAGGCCATCAAGGAAGACATCCAGTGGCTGGGCTACCAGTGGGGCAACGAGTACTATGCCTCCGACTACTTCCAGCAGCTGTGGGACTTTGCCGTGCGCCTCATCAAGGAAGGCAAGGCCTACGTGGACGAACAGACCTCCGAACAGATAGCCGAACAGAAAGGCACCCCCACCCAGCCGGGCGTGGAAAGCCCCTACCGCAACCGCCCCATAGAGGAAAGCCTCGACCTGTTCTACAAGATGAACAGCGGCGAGATTGAGGAAGGAGCCATGGTGCTGCGCGCCAAGATAGACATGGCCAACCCCAACATGCACTTCCGCGACCCCATCATCTACCGCGTAGTGAAGCATCCGCACCACCGCACGGGCACGAAGTGGAAGGCCTACCCCATGTACGACTTCGCCCACGGGCAAAGCGACTTCTTCGAGGGCGTCACCCACTCGCTCTGCACGCTGGAGTTCGTGGTGCACCGTCCGCTCTACGACCTCTTCATCGACTGGCTGAAGGAAGGCAAAGACCTGGACGACAACCGTCCCCGCCAGTACGAATTCAACAAGCTCAACCTGAGCTACACGCTGATGAGCAAACGCAACCTGCTCACCTTGGTCAAGGAAGGCCTGGTGAACGGCTGGGACGACCCCCGCATGCCTACCATCTGCGGCTTCCGCCGCCGTGGCTACTCGCCCGAGTCCATCCATAAGTTTATCGACAAGATAGGCTACACCACCTACGATGCCCTCAACGAGTTTGCCCTGCTGGAGAGTGCCGTGCGCGAAGACCTCAACGAACGGGCCACCCGCATATCGGCCGTGCTCAACCCCGTGAAGCTCGTCATCACCAACTATCCCGAAGGCCAGGTGGAGGAGCTGGAAGCCGTCAACAACCCCGAACGTCCCGAAGAAGGCACGCACACCATCGAGTTCAGCCGCGAGCTGTGGATGGAGCGCGAAGACTTTATGGAAGACGCCCCCAAGAAATACTTCCGCATGACGCCCGGGCAGGAAGTGCGCCTCAAGAGCTCGTACATCGTGAAGTGCACCGGCTGCAAGAAGAACGAGGCCGGCGAGGTGGTGGAAGTCTATGCCGAATACGACCCCGACAGCAAGAGCGGCATGCCCGGCGCCAACCGCAAGGTGAAGGGCACGCTGCACTGGGTGAGCTGCGCCCACTGCATTGAGGCCGAAGTGCGCCTGTACGACCGCCTCTGGAAGGTGGAGAACCCGCGCGACGCACTGGCCGCCATACGCGAGGAGAAGAACTGCGACGCCCTGACGGCCATGAAGGAAATCATTAATCCAGACTCCCTAAAGGTGCTGCCCTGCTGCTACGTAGAGAAGTATGCCGCAGGCATGAAGCCGCTGTCCTACCTCCAGTTCCAGCGCATAGGCTACTTCAACGTGGACAAAGACTCCACGCCGGAGAAAATGGTGTTCAACCGCACCGTCGGCCTGAAGGACACGTGGAGCAAGATTAACAAATAACGCATAGGCTACACCATATATTATATATATATATGAACAAGAAGAACCTGTTGTCGGGCCGGGACAGGGAACTGCTGGAAATGGCAGAGTCCTACGAGCAAAGCAAGGCCGAAGGCAGAAGCATCTACATGGATGCCGAAGACATGGCCGACCTGGCCGACTGGTATGCCATGCGTCGCAAGCCCGGCATGGCCCAAGACGTCGTCACCTACGGCTTGAAGCTGCACCCCGACAATACCTCGCTGTTGGTGCAACAGGCATACTTGTACTTGGAGAACTTTGAAAGGGACAAAGCCAAAGAAATAGCCTGGCACGGCATTGGCGAGGAGACCTCCGAAGTCACCATTCTGCGCGCCCAGCTGCTGCTGGAAGAAGGACGGATGGAAGACGCCCAAGACCTGCTGGACACCATAGAAGACAAAGACGACCTGGCCAACATCATCGAGGCGGCCTACATGTACATCGACCTGGGGTATCCCGACAAGGCACGGGCATGGATAGACCTGGGGCGGGGCAAGTATGACAACGACGAAGCCTACCTGGCCGTGTGCGCCGATGCCCTCTATGCCCAACAGCACATCACCGAGGCCATGGACTACTACAACAAGCTCATCGACAAGAATCCCTACTCGCCGCTCTACTGGTTCGGGCTAGCGCGGTGCTACTACGAGCAAGGGGCGCTGGACAAGGCCATCGACGCCTGCGACTATGCCACCCTCTCCGACGAAGAGTTTGCCGACGCCTACCTGCTCAGGGCAAATGCCTTCTACGAGCTGGGCAACGACGAGAAAGCCTTGGACAACTACAAGCAGGCCGAACAGCTGAAACTCATATCGCCCGGCTTCCTGTACACCTTCCAAGGCATGGACAAGATAAGCAAAGGCGAATGGCAGAAGGCCTACGAGTACTTGCAGAAGGCCATCGCGGCCAACAGCAACCGCACCGAGCGCGCCACCCTGCCCGCCCTGTTTGCCAACTCGGGCTACTGCCTGTACAAACTGGGCAAAAGGCAGAAGGCCGAGGTAGACTGGGACACCGCCCACCTGCTCTCGCCCGAAGACATCGACCCCTACCTCATAGAAGGCCGAGCCTACATGGAGGGAGGGGAAACCGCCAAGGCACTGGACTGCTGGAAACGCGCCGCCCACCTCTCTCCCTACCCCGAGACGTGGGACGAGATAGGCCTCTACTGCCTCGGCGCAGGACAGCCGGCCTATGCCAGCCAAGCCTTCGAGCAAGTCAGGGCGCTGGACTCCGGCTACGAGCTCATCAACGAGAAGCTGTCCGTGGCCTACATGATGGCGGGCGACCGCGAGAAGTTCCGCCACTACAACAGCCTCAGCGCCCACCCCGTCGACCCGCAGAAGCTGGAAGACTTCTACCGGCAGCTGAAGGAACTGAACAAGGAAGACCTGGCACAAATCGTCAACAAGCTGCTCGACTCCCTCAGTTAAACCACTAAAAAGAACTCAAAACAATAGCATTACACAACACATGGAATCATCTGCCGAACTCATCCGCTGGGTGCTCGAAAACCTCAACTACTGGGTTGTCACCCTGTTCATGGCCATCGAAAGCTCGTTCATCCCCTTCCCCTCCGAAGTCGTGGTGCCCCCCGCCGCCTGGAAAGCCATGGCCGACGACTCGATGAACATTGCCCTCGTCGTCGTCTTCGCCACCATCGGGGCCGACATCGGCGCGCTGGTCAACTACTACCTGGCCAAGTGGCTGGGCCGCCCCATCGTCTACAAGTTTGCCAACAGCCGCATCGGCCACATGTGCCTGCTCGACGAGCAGAAGGTGCGCCATGCCGAAGAGTACTTCCGCAAGCACGGCGCCGCCTCCACCTTCTTCGGCCGCCTCATCCCCGCCGTGCGCCAGCTCATCAGCATCCCCGCCGGGCTGGCCGGCATGAAGATGCGCCCCTTCCTGCTCTACACCACCCTGGGCGCCGGGCTGTGGAACATCATCCTCGCCCTCATCGGCTACCTCATCTACCGCTTCACCCCGGTCAAGACCACCGAAGACGTCTACGTCCTCGCCACCAAGTACAGCCACGAGATAGGCTACGGCATCATCGCCCTCGTCGTGCTCCTGCTGGCCTTCTTCATCTATAAGGGGCTGAAGAAGTCGCCCAAAGCCGCTTGACCAGGCCCGCGCCCCTACAGAGCCAAGCCCGCCCCACGGTGAAAACTTCCCCTCACCCGTAGGGCGGACTTTTTTCTATCCCTTGGGAAAGTTCTCTTCGCTAAGAGAAAATCTATATTACCAGCCTTGGTTTATAGACTTTTCTTCATCAAAAGCATCTTTCTGCACACATACCGGACATTTTGCGCTGCGATGGCAGGAACTTCCCCTCCCAAAAGGGACAGCCAATCCTGCAGCCCGGCAACAATCTTCGCCCCCACATCGCCCCTTTTTCCGTTTTTTATCGTACATTTGCGGCATGAAGGGGTGGAAACTGTCCGCCCCATACGTTAAACCCTTAAAAGACAACTGACAGAATTATGGCAATGCATACTTGGTTTGAATGCAAAATCCGTTACGAAAAAACGATGGAGAACGGCATGCAGAAGAAAGTGACCGAACCCTACCTGGTGGATGCGCTGAGCTTCACCGAGGCCGAAGCCCGCATCACGGAGGAGATGACACCCTTCATCTCCGGCGAGTGGACGGTGGCCGATATCAAGCGCGCCAACTACTCCGAACTGTTCCCCTCGGAAGAAGAAGCCGCCGACCGCTGGTTCAAGTGCAAACTCGTCTTCATCACCCTCGACGAAAAGAGCGGCGTGGAGAAGAAGACCTCCACCCAGGTGCTGGTGCAGGCAGCCGACCTGCGCGACGCCGTGAAGAAGCTGGACGAAGGCATGAAGGGCACCATGGCCGACTACGAGATAGCCTCCATGGCCGAAACCGCCATCATGGATGTCTATCCCTTCAGCGCCGAGCCCGATGACAAGCCCGAGCACGAAGCCGCCAAGCAGGCCTGATGCCAGGAAGAGACAACGAAGTACAGAAAGGAGAACAAGCAATATGGACATCGCAAGCAATCTGAAGCAAGTGCTGGCCGAGTTGCCCGAGGGCGTGCGGCTCGTGGCCGTCTCCAAGTTCCACCCCGCCGAAGCCATCCTCGAGGCCTACCGGGCCGGGCAACGCATCTTCGGCGAAAGCAAGGCGCAAGAGCTGCAGACCAAGCACGAGGCCTTGCCCGGGGACATAGAGTGGCACTTCATAGGCCACCTGCAGACCAACAAGGTGAAGTACATCGCACCCTACGTGGCCCTTATCCACAGCATCGACTCGCCCCACCTGCTGGCCGAGGTGGACCGTCAGGCCGCCAAGGCCGGCCGCACGGTGGACTGCCTGCTGCAGGTGCACATCGCCCGGGAGGAGACGAAGTTCGGCTTCAGCCCCGACGAGTGCCGCCAGTACCTCGCTTCGGGCGAGTGGCAGGCTCTGCAGCACGTGCGCCTCTGCGGCCTCATGGGCATGGCCACCAATACGGACGACATGCAGCAGGTGCGCCGCGAATTCGACGGGCTGGCCGCCCTGTTCCGCGAGGTAAAGGCCGCGTGGTTTCCCCAGGCGCCGTGGTTCAAGGAACTGTCCATGGGCATGTCCCACGACTATCACGAGGCCATAGCCGCCGGCAGCACCCTGGTGCGCGTGGGCAGCCACATCTTCGGAGAAAGAAATTATTAACCCAAAATCCACATACATCATGGCAACAACGTTAGAAACCACATTCGCGGGGCTGCGGCTACGCAACCCCATCATCGTCAGCAGTTCGGGCCTCACCGACAACGCCGCCAAAAACCGCAAGCTGGACGAAGCGGGCGCAGGTGCCATCGTGCTGAAGTCTCTGTTCGAGGAGCAAATCATGATGGAGGTAGACCACCAGGGCGACCTGAACATGTATCCCGAAGGCAGCGAATACCTGGCCGCCTACATCCGCCAGCACAAGCTCGACGAGTACCTCAACCTCATCAAAGAAAGCAAGCAGGCATGCTCCATCCCCATCATTGCCAGCATCAACTGCTACAGCGACGACCACTGGATTGACTTTGCCCGACAGATAGAAGCCGCCGGAGCCGATGCCTTGGAGATAAACATCCTGGCCCTGCAAGCCGACACGCAATACACCTACGGCAGCTTCGAACAGCACCACATCGACATTCTGCGCCACGTGAAGGGCACCGTCTCCATCCCCGTCATCATGAAGCTGGGCGACAACCTCACCAATCCCGTGGCCCTCATCGACCAGCTGCAGGCCAACGGGGCGGCCGCCGTGGTACTGTTCAACCGTTTCTACCAGCCGGACATCGACATCGACAAGATGGTGCAGACCACGGGACCCGTGTTCAGCAACGGCAGCGAGCTGCCCCACGTGCTGCGCTGGATAGGCATCGCATCGGCAGCCGTGAACCGGATAGACTACGCCGCATCGGGCGGAATACACAGCGCCGAAGGCATCGTGAAGGCCTTGCTGGCCGGAGCCTCCGCCGTAGAGATGTGCAGCGCCATCTACCAGCAGTCGGCCTCCGTCATTGCCGAATACAACTCCTTCCTCGAGCAATGGATGGAAAGCAAAGGCTTGGAAAGCATCGCCCAGTTCAAGGGCCGGCTCAACCTCAGCGACCCGAAGGGCGTGAACACCTTTGAGCGCACACAGTTCCTGAAGTACTTTGCAATGCGAGATTAAGTATAAGTATTAGGTATTAGTGATTAGTGATGAAGTGGCAAGTGCACCCGCCGTTAATCACTAATCGCTAATACTTAATCACTAACACTTAATGCTTAACACCTGACTAACGTCGTGACCGAACAAGAAGTGCGCCGCTACCTGCGCCAGATGCAGGAAGACAACTCCGAGCAGGCCTTCCACAGCTTCTATGACCTGTGCTACGACCGCCTGTTCCGCATCGCCTGCTACTACCTGAAGCGCGAGGAATGGGCACAAGAGGTGGTGCTCGACGTATTCATGAAGCTATGGCAACTGCGCGACCGTCTGCCCCAAGTGGCCGACATCGAGGACTATTGTTTCGTCCTCACCCGCAACGCCGCCCTCAACTACCTGGAGCGGGAAGCTCGCCGCCCCACCCTATCTACCGAAAACCTGCCTGAATCCACCCGCAACGATGCCTCGCCCGAAGACACCCTCATCAGCGAGGAGCTGTTTGCCCACTATGTCAAGGCCCTCGACCGCCTGCCCCAGCGTTGCCGCGAGGTATTCATCCGCATCCGCGAAGAGAAGCAAAGCTATGCCGAGGTAGCCGAAGCCTTAGGTATCAGCCCCAACACCGTCGACGCGCAGCTGCAAAAAGCCATCGCCCGCCTCAAAGAGATGCTCTCCCCCTATCTTTAACATTCTTTCGCACACTTATTGTAGGGACTTTCTCTGCTTTGCCTGTCTTTAAGGAAAAGAAAACAGAGCAAGTATGAACGAAAACCACTTTGACCGGATACTGGATAGGCTCATTGCCTCCACCCGTTCGCCCCAAGGTCGATATTCGGCACAAAGCACCTGGCCGTTGCTCCAGCAACGCTTGCGTGACTTCAACCGCCGGCGCCGTTACATCCTGTGGCTACGCGCAGCAGGAGCTGCCGCCTGCCTCGCCCTCGCCTTCCTGGCCGGATGGCTAATCAGGCAGACGTGGATGCCTGTCCCGATGGAGACAGTCAATACCCTGGCCGAAGTGCGCACCCTACACCTGCCCGACGGCTCGGAAGTGACACTGAACCACTACTCCACCCTGACCTACCCCAAGCGCTTCAAGGACAAGGAACGGCAAGTCACTCTTGAAGGCGAAGCCCGCTTCGACGTGGCGCGCGACACGCTGCACCCCTTCATCGTGCAGGCCGAAGCTGTGCGCGTACAAGTACTGGGCACGCACTTCAACGTAGAGGCCTACAAGGCCGACCGCCAAGTGAAAACCACTCTGCTTGAGGGTCGCGTGGCCGTCAGCACCGGGCAGACGGGCGAGGCGTTGATACTCTCGCCGGGCGAAAACGCCATCTACGACAAGCAGACGGGCACCCTGGCACACGCCCCTGCACCACGGGCGGCGGACGAAGTGCTGTGGACGCGCGGCATCTTGCGCTTCGACCAAGAGACCTTGGAGGAGATTGCCCGCCAGCTGTCCAATGCCTACCACACGGAGGTGTGCATTGCCGACGACTCGCTGCGGCAGTACCGCATGACGGCCACCTTCCGCACCGACGAACGTCTTGAATACATTCTCGGCCTGCTGCAAGAGGCCACAGGCTTTGACTGCCGGGCAGAGAGAAACGGGTATATCATTGACAACAAACAATAACCTACCTATACAACATGAACCTTTCTACTGTTTCCAAAGCCCACGCCATCAGGACAGTGCTCCTGATGTGCGTGGCTCTTTTAAGCATCTCGCTATCTGCACAAAGCCTGCAAGCCAGGCTCTCACTGGAAGTACACGACGCCACGCTTCCCGGCTTCGTCCGGCAATTGGAAAACTCCACCGGCTTCACCTTCGTCTACGGGCAAGACGTGAAACTCATCCACCGCATCACGCTGCGAGCCGACCACCTGACCATCGGCGAAGTGCTGCAACGCGCCTTTGGCGACCAGCCCGTGAGCTACGAAATAAAAGGTCGCCACATCCTGTTGCACCGCCGTCCTCTGCCACCACAGGCTGAACTCAAGAAATACACCATCAGCGGTTACGTCACCGACCAAGCCTCGGCTGAAACGCTGATAGGCGCCAACATCGTGGAAAACCTGCGCAAGGCGGGCACATCGACCAACGCTTTCGGCTTCTACACCCTCACCCTGCCCAAGGGAGAGGTGGAACTGGCCATCTCCTACATGGGCTACGACACCCGCCACAGCCACTTCTACCTGGATAAAGATACCGTGCTCAACATCGCCCTGGACAGCAACAACCTGCTGGACGAGGTGGTGGTGACCAGCGACCGCCGCGATGCCGGCATAGAAAGCACTGCCATGGGCGCACACGAAATTCCGCTGACACAGATACAACACACGCCCGTCCTGCTGGGCGAAGCCGACTTGCTGAAGACCCTGCAACTGATGCCGGGCGTGCAGGCGGGCATGGAGGGATTCTCCGGCCTGTATGTGCGTGGTGGCGGCCCCGACGAGAACCTCGTGCTGCTGGATGGCATCCCCGTGTACAACGCCGACCACCTGCTCGGCATCTTCTCCGTCTTCACGCCCGAGGCAATAAAGAATGTCACCCTCTACAAAAGCTCCTTCCCGGCCCGCTATGGCGGACGGCTCTCGTCCGTTGTAGACGTACGCACCAACGATGGGGACATGAAGCACCTGCATGGCACCGTGAGCACCGGCACCCTCACCACCAAGCTGCACCTGGAAGGCCCGCTGAAGCGCGACCGCACCTCCTTCCTGCTGAGTGCACGCGGCACCCACACCGCCTGGCTGATGCCCCTCATCAAAACAGACGATGGCAACTATCTGTATTGCTTCTACGACGTCAACGCCAAGCTGAACCACAAGTTCAGCGACCGCAGCCGCCTCTTCCTGGGCTTCTACAATGGGCAAGACGTATTCCGCTGGAAGCAAGAGGTGAACTATACCGAACAGCAGTATGGCAGCAACATCAGCTACACCTCGTGGGAGGAAGACAAAACCAAGCTGCGCTGGGGCAACACCCTGGCCTCGGCACGGTGGAACTATGTGTTCAGCAGCCGTTTATTCAGCAACACTACCGTGGCCTTCAACCGCTACCGCATGTCGATAGTCAACCGAAACAACTTCCGCCAAGGCTATTCCCTACAGCAGGATGAAGAGTTCCGCCACTTCGGCTACGACTACCGCTCGGGCATCGAGGACTGGAGCCTGCGCACCGACTTCGACTATACCCCTACCCCGTCCCACCGCGTGAAGTTCGGCTTAGAGTACCTGCACCACACCTTCCGCCCCGAAACCACCAGCACCCGCATCAAGGAGACCAGCGGAGGAACCTTAGAGCAAGACACCCTCTACGCCGGCTCGGGAAACAACACGCTGCGCGGCCACGAACTGTCCCTCTATGCGGAAGACGACATCCGCCTCACTAGCCGGCTCAGTGCAAACGTGGGGCTGCACCTGTCGCTGTTCCACACGCAAGGCAAGTCTTACTTCTCCGCCCAGCCGCGCCTGTCGGCACGCTACCGTCTGGGGCACGGGCTGTCGGCCAAAGCCTCGTTCACGCAAATGGCGCAATACGTGCACCTGCTGTCGTCCACCCCCATTGCCATGCCCACCGACCTGTGGGTACCCATCACACGCCACATCCGCCCCATGCGCTCCAACCAGTATGCCGCAGGCCTCTACCACAACGGGCTGCCCGGCTGGGAATTCTCGGTGGAAGGCTACTACAAGCAACTGCGCAACGTGCTGGAGTATAAAGACGGCGTTACCCTCATGGGCACCTCCGTCAACTGGGAAGACAAGGTAGAAATGGGCACAGGCCGCTCCATGGGCTTGGAGTTCATGGTACAGAAAACAACAGGCCGCACCACCGGATGGCTGGCCTACACCCTGGCCAAGAGTGACAGGCAGTTCAAAGGTGGCACCATCAACCAAGGCCGCCGCTTCCCCTACAAGTACGACCGCCGCCACAACCTAAGCCTCTGCCTCAACCACAAATTTAGCGACCGCATAGACGTGGGGGCCTCGTGGGTGTTCTACACCGGGGGCACTGCCACCATACCCGAACGACGCACCACCGTAGTGACTCCCAGCGGCAGCGTGATGGAAGAAGACTACTACTCCGGCCGCAACAACTACCGTATCCCCGCCAGCCACCGCCTCAACGTGGGTATAAACTTCAACAAGAAGACCAAGCGCGGCATGCGCACGTGGAACATCAGCGTCTACAATGTGTACAATGCCATGAACCCCATGCTGGTTTATGCCGACCACGAGGGCAGTTACTGGGACATGGACGGCAACTACAAAGAAGGCAAAACCATAGTCAAGAAGCTCACCTTCCTGCCCCTGCTGCCGTCCGTGACCTACACCTTCCGATTCTAACTCAAACGAAACCTTATGAAACAGCTACATCATATATTATACGCATTCACCCTGGCAGCCCTACTGGCAGCCTGCGAAAAAGAACTGCCCTACACCGTGGGCAGTCAAGAGCCCCTGCTCGTAATGAACGCCTTGTTCGACGCCAACGAAACTGAACACTACGTCTACCTCAGCCTCAGCGAAGCACACCAAGCTACGCGCGTCACCCAAGCCACCGTCACCCTCTACATCAACGGCAAGCAGGCCGAAGTGGCGGAAGAAGACGGCCAAAACGACCGCTACCAATCCTTCCGCCTAACTAGCCGCCTGCGCCCCGGCGACCACCTGCGCCTGGAGGCCGTGGCCGAGGAAGGCCGCTACCACGCCACGGGCGAAGTAACCGTGCCCCAACCCTTGGAAAGCATACAAGTGGACACCTTCCCCGCCCGCATCAAGGTGTATGGCAACTACCAGCCCGCCCGACGCTTCCAAGTAACGGTGCACGACCCTGCTAGGACGGACAACTACTACCGCCTCTACATTCTCAACACCGTCCGCCTCTACGGCACCTATTGGCTGACGATGCGCGACACCACCTTCTGCTCTTGTGGAAAGGCAGACATCATAAACCATGAAGACGTGGTGCTGACCGATGGTCGCCCCGGCAGCACCGACAACGATGATAACGACATTATGGGCAACTACATAGAGAACCGCTACAACGTTTTCGACGACAGCCGTTTCCCTGGCACAAGCTACGGCCTGCGCGTGTACACAAGCTTAGTAGAAGCCCCTATCTATGGTTATTTCACAGGCCCTTACACCCTCAACGCCACCATCACCGTCCGCCTCTACAGCCTCACCGAGACGGGCTACCGCTACCTGCGCACTCTCAACACGCTGGAGAGCGACAACTACGACACTACGCTGATGGAGCCCGCCATCATCCCCGGCAACGTGCAGGGCGGGCTGGGCATAGTGGATGCCTGCATCGCCACCGAGGCGCACATCGTCCTGCCGGAACAAGTGCTAGCAAACGAGGTCTATGAAGGTTTCATCCGATAGCCGGAAGCAGCCAAAGGCATAGACGAGAAGTAAAAACATACAACAAAAAGTCGCACCAAGTTCGCTTCTTGTTCGCTTCTATAGCGACGGGAATGGAACGAACTTGGTACGACCATGGTACGACTTTGGTACGACCGAGGTCCCTGCCGGACACAAAGTCGGGGAGACGATGAAAAATTATTACATCAAAGAGATGCCTACATCAGGTTGCTGGCCAACTCGCTCAGCTCGCTACGCTCGCCCTTGACAAGGTTGACGTGGGCAAAGAGGTGCTGGTCGCGCATGCGGTCTATCATGTAAACCAGGCCGTTCGACTGGCTGTCCAGATAGGGCTGGTCAATCTGCTGGATGTCGCCCGTGAAGACCATCTTGGTGCCTTCGCCGGCACGGGTGATGATGGTCTTTATCTCGTGCGGGGTGAGGTTTTGCGCCTCGTCCACAATGCAATAGGTTTCGCCCAGGCTGCGCCCACGGATGAAGGCCAGTGCCTCGATGACCAGCTGACCGGCTTTCTGCATGTCGTCCAGCCGCTTCACCTCGGGCGAGGAGGCCTGAAACTGGCGCTTGATGACGTTGAGGTTGTCAAACAGGGGCTGCATATAGGGTGCCACTTTTTCTTGCGCATCGCCGGGCAGGAAGCCGATGTCTTTGTTGGACAAGGCCACAATGGGGCGCGCCAGCAGTATCTGCTTGTAGTCGGCCAGCTGTCCCAAGGCAGCAGCCAACGCCAGCAGGGTCTTGCCCGTGCCGGCCTTGCCGGTGACGGCCACGAGTTTTACACGCGGGTCGCACAGCACCTCGAAGGCAAAACTCTGCTCGGCATTGCGCGGCTCAATGCCGTAGTGCTTGCCCTTGCGCACGCGCTTCACGGTGCGGTCAAACGGGTCGTAGCGGGCCAATACACTGTTGCGGTCGCTCTTCATGACGAAGCAGTCGTTGGGGTGCAAAATGTCTTTGAAATCGAACTCGCCTACGTCAATGCCCTCGGCCGAGGAGTAGATGCGGTCTATCAGGGCGGGGTCGGTGCCCTCGAACACTTCGTTGGACTTCTCGAAGATGTCTACATTGGCCACCTTGTCGGTGATGTAGTCTTCGCACAGCAGGCCTATGGAGCGTGCCTTCATGCGCAGGTTGACGTCTTTGGTGACGAGCACCGTCTTCATGTCCGGGTGCTTGCGTGCCAGCCAGTCGGTTACGGCAAGGATGCGGTGGTCGGGAATCTGCTCGGGGAAGGACTCATACACGCGGGGGGCATCCACACGGCCGGCCACAACGAAGAGGCGCCCCATCCCCTGGCCCAGGATGGCACCGTCGGTGAAGAGGTTGTCGTCGGTGACGGAGTCGAGTTCACGCACAAACTCACGGGCATTGAAGTTGATTTGTTCGTTGCCTTTCTTGAACTTGTCCAGCTCCTCAAGCACCACAATGGGCAGGTAGACATCGTTCTCTTGGAAGTTTTTCAGACAGTTGTAGTCGTGAAGGATAACGTTCGTATCAATCACAAAATTTTTCTTTGCTCCCATAGTCGTAATGATTTAAATAGTGTGTAACTTTGGCGTCCTTAAAGTTAAGGATAAAAGCGATAGAGGGTTCCGATACCCCGTTAAATAATACAAAACTATGGACTATAAGGACACATTAGCCTACTTGTACAACAGCACGCCCATGTTTCAGCAAGTGGGCGGCGCGGCCTACAAAGAGGGACTGGACAACACGCTTGCCCTCGACGCGCACCTGGGGCATCCGCACCGCGCCTTCCGCACCATCCACGTGGCGGGCACCAACGGCAAGGGGTCTTGCTCGCACACGTTGGCAGCCATACTGCAGAGCGCGGGCTACCGCACGGGGCTTTACACCTCGCCCCACTTGCTTGACTTCCGCGAACGCATCCGCATCAATGGGAAACCGGTGCCCGAAGCGTATGTAGTGGACTTCGTGGCAAGGGAGCGCGCATTCTTTGAGCCGCTGCACCCTTCTTTCTTCGAACTGACCACGGCCATGGCCTTCCGCTACTTTGCCGACGAGAGGGTGGACGTGGCCGTCATAGAGGTGGGCATGGGCGGCAGGCTGGACTGCACCAACATCATACGGCCCGACTTGTGCATCATCACCAACATCAGCCCGGACCACACACAATTCCTTGGGCACACCTTGGCGCAAATAGCCGGCGAAAAGGCGGGCATCATAAAGCCCGGCATCCCCGTGGTGATAGGCGAGACTACGCCGGAAACGCGCCCGGTATTCCTCCGCAAGGCGCAAGAAGTGAATGCCCCCATCTATTTTGCCGAAGAAAACGACCGCGAGGACTATCACGGCTTGGAGTTTGAGTTGAAAGGCATCTACCAGCAGAAAAACCTGCGCACCTTGCTCACCGCCCTGCCTTTGCTGAAAAAGGAGGCGGGCTACCGGCTGGACGAGCAGGCCGTGCGCAACGGCTTTGCCCACGTTGTGGAACTGACGGGACTGATGGGACGCTGGCAGAAACTGCACGACCACCCCACCCTGGTGTGCGACACCGGACACAATGTGGGAGGCATAAGCTACGTTGTGGAGCAGCTGAAGAGGCTGACTTACCGCACACTGCGCATCGTCATCGGGATGGTGAACGACAAAGACATCGGCGGCGTGCTGGCCATGCTGCCGCGCGAGGCCACTTACTACTTTACCCGAGCCAGCGTGAAGCGGGCTTTGCCCGAACAAGAGCTTGCCCGGCTTGCCCGCGAAGCAGGCTTGAGGGGAGAGTGCTATCCCGACGTACCCGCCGCCGTGCGCGCCGCACAAAAAGAAAGCCTCCCCGAAGACTTCATCTTCGTAGGAGGCAGTAACTTCATTGTGGCCGACTTGTTAGCGCACCGCGATGCACTCAATCTCGACTAAGGCACCTTTAGGCAGTTCTTTAACAGCGACGGCCGAACGTGCCGGATAGTCGCCCTCAAAGTAAGTGGCATACACCTTGTTCATGTCGGCAAAGAGCGACATGTCGGCCAGAAAAACGGTGGTCTTCACAATGCTTGCCATGGTGAGCCCGGCTTCCGCCAATATCATCTTGATGTTCTCCAACGACTGGCGGGCTTGGGCTTCAGCGCCTTCAGCCATCAGTCCGGTAGCGGCATCAATGGGCAATTGTCCGGAAACGAAAACCATACCTCCGGCTTCAATGGCCTGGCTGTAAGGGCCGATAGCCCCGGGTGCTTTGGAACTGCAAATAACTTTCTTCATATTCACTTCTCAAATTTATAAAACATCAGTTACAATATTTCTCTATCAGGTCGTCTACTTGAGGATGCCCCAGCTCTTTAGCCTTGGCAAAACTTGCACACGCATCTTTGGGGCGCTTCAACTGAATCTGCGCAAGCCCCATCAGCCGGTAAGCCTCGGCATAATTGGGGTCTATCTCCAAAGCAGCAGCCAGCACCTTCAAGGCTTCTTCGCAACGGTTTACACGGATGTTGACTACCGCCAATTCGGCGCGATAGGTCAAGTCTTTGGGGGCGAGTTCTATGGCCTTTGCCAAGTCGTCGAGAGCCATCTGATACTGGCGGGCTTTCAGGGCGGCCTGTTCACGCCAGTAGTAAAACACATCATTGACCTCGCCATTCACCGCATCGTAGTAGGCGGTGTAGTCTTGCACAGCCTCGCGCGCTTTTCCAGCCTCCATGCGCATTTGGGCGCGCTCCAGCAGGTAAGGGGCGGCTTCGGCCGTATAAGGCGTACTGAGGCGAGCCACACAGCTGTCCATCAAGGCGATGGCTTCATCCATGGGAGCCTGCATCAGTTGCTTGGTCTTGGCTGCACTATAGAAAGTAGCTGCCGAGGCAAAGTTCGTGGCGTTCACCTTCTCATAGACGGCAGACGCGCCCGCATAGTCTTGCTTGGCAAACAGGATATCGGCTTCCAGCTGCATGTACAACGGCAGGTTGTTGATGGCAATGGCGGAGCGGACTTCTTGCAAGGCTGTATCGTACGTCCACCCCTTATAAGGAGATGCCGGATTGGTCAGCAGATAGTTATAAATGGTGCGGGCGCGATTATAGTAGACATCGTCTTCCTGGCGCGCCACTTTCAGGGCTTTGTTCAAGTCGGCCTCCACTTTCTCCATCGAAGCCTCGTCTTGCGCAAGAGCCAGTTGCTGGGTGGCACGGCGCAAGTAGCCATCGGGGCTTTCGGGATATTGTGCGATGAAGTCGTTCAGCAACGACATGTACTCATCGGCAGACACTTGTGAGGACACGACAAGGAGAAATACGAGGGCCTGCTCTTCGGTGTCGGGCAGCGCCTTCTTAATGCCCACCCCCTTCAGAGCCAAGTCGCCATACGAGAAGGCCACAATCTGACGCGACATAGCATAGCGGGCATCAACGGCATAGCACACGGTGGCGGTGTCTTGCCCGGAAGATTTCTGTGCCAGGCCAAAGACTTCGCCATCGGCCGTCATCAGAGGGCAACTCACCATCTTGTCGGGCAAGTGCATGCTGAGGGTATAGTATTGGTAGGAACCTTCTACAGGGTCGGCCCCCTTTACCTTTCCGGAGGTGCACGAGCGGTCTTTACGGGTAGAATAGGGCAACAGATACACATCCGCACCGGGCTGCGGCGTTACCTCTGCCACAGTCAAGGCCGGAACTTTCTTGCCCGGAATCTCCACACGGAACTTGATGACATCATACATGTCATCGGCTCCCATTATCAGCTTCACGGGCATCTGCTCGCCTTTGCCATTGACAGCCACTGCCCGCTGGGCGCCTCGGAACAAGGTATAGTCGGAAAGCGCTATGCCATCCTCCGTGACAAAGAAGCCGTTGCCGGTATTGAGCATCTTGTCGTCGGCATCGTAAGTGATGATGGAGAACACTGCCTCTTTGGCTTTCTCTACCCACTTGGGAGCTTGGGCCCACAGGCTTTGTGCACAGCCAAGGCAGCATACTAAGAATAAGATTGGTTTTACTTTCATATTTCTATTTTCCTTTCTATTGCAAAGACATCGTTAAAGTTCGGCATTGTCTACGGCTAACCGCTGCTTTACGGCCTCATATATCAGGATGCCTGCCGCCACCGACACATTGAGAGACTCAATAGTGCCCAGCATAGGTATCTTGACCCATTCATCGCACAAGGCTAGGTGTTCGTAGGCTACACCTTTATCCTCGGCTCCCATAATCAGGCACAACGGACCGGTGTATTCGCCACAGGTATAATTGTAATCGCCCTTCTCGGTGGCAGCAACCAGCCGGAAGCCGCATTCCTTCAAGTACTTCAACGTATCGGTAAGGCTTTGTTCACGGCACACGGGCAAGGTGTGCAAGGCTCCGGCCGAGGTTTTCACGGCATCGGCATTCACCGTCACGCTATTCTTGGCCGGGATAATTACCGCATCTACGGCAGCGCACTCGCAGGTGCGGGCGATGGCTCCGAAGTTTCGTACATCGGTGATGCCGTCCAGCATGACAAAGAAGGGTGTTTTGCCTTGCTCAAAAAGATAAGGCACAAGGTCTTCCGTGCGCTGGTAGGTCACTGCCGATACATAGGCCACTACCCCTTGATGGTTCTTGCGGGTGATGCGGTTTAAACGCTCCACCGGTACCCTTTGTACCGGAATAAGCGAGCCTTTCAACGCTGCAAACAAGTCGCGCGACAAGTCGCTTTGTATGTCTTTTTTGATTAATACTTTATCAATATCTTTTCCGGCTTGAATGGCTTCTATAACGGCGCGCACGCCAAATATCATTTCGCTCTTGTCAATCATTGTATGTATACTTATTTTTTATCCGTTATCGGGAGGCATGGAGCAATGCGCGGGCATTGTTCAATGCGGCATCGGTCAAGGTAGCCCCGCTCAACATGTGTGCTATTTCTTCAATCCGCTCACTATCCGTCAAACGGCGGATATGACTATTGGTTTCGTTTTCGTTATCTTGTTTATATACTTTATAATGCACTCTGCCTCTTGACGCTATTTGCGGCAGGTGGGTGATGCTGATGACTTGGCGTCCGCCGTCACCCATTTCCTGCATAATGTCGGCCATGCGGTCGGCTATCTCACCGGAAACTCCCGTGTCTATCTCATCGAAAATAATGGTAGGAAGCTTCACGGCTCCGGCTATCATGGCCTTTACGGAGAGCATGACGCGGGCTATCTCGCCCCCCGATGCCACCGAGGATATGCTCTGCAAGGCTCCGTTCTTATTGGCTGAGAACAAAAAGGTGACCGTATCCATGCCGTGAATGCCCGGTTCTTTCCGCTGCCCCATGTCCACCACAAAGCGCACGTTGGGCATGCCAAGCGGCATCAGCCGGCTCGCCATCTGCTGTTCTACCTGGCGTGCAGCCCGTGTGCGTGCCTCGGTCAGCCCTGCTGCCTGGCGGACAACTTCTTTATATAAAGCTTCGCACTGCTGCCTCATGTGCTCGATGTCTTCATCGGAAGACACGATAGCAGAAAGCTTTGCCCTGTAATCATCTGCCAGTGCCAACAATTCGTCGATGGTGGAGACCCGGTGCTTCTGTTGCAAAGAATAGATCAGATTCAGGCGGCTGTTTACTTCTTCCAGGCGGTCGGGGTTGAACTCTACTTCTTCCTCTTTATAGCTCATCTCGTGGGCAACGTCTTTCAGCTCTATATATGCCGCATCCAGCCTGTCGGCCAACTCTCCGGCCGGAGCATATACATCGCGCAATCCCTCCATGGCATCCAGGCATTCTTTCAGCACCTCGAGCGAGCCGCCTTCATCAGCATCCAGCAGCTGAGTGGCTTTGTACAGCCCGGCCTTGATTTCTTCAGCATGGCTCAACGTCTCGGCTTCTTGCTCCAGTTCTTCTTGCTCGCCGGCTTCCAACCGTGCTTCATCCAGTTGCTCGAGCTGGAAGCGGATATAGTCTTCGTCCGACTTGGCTTGCTCCGCACGGGCAATCAAAGCCTCCAGGTCACTTTGAGCCTGTTTCCACTCCTTATAAACTTTCTGGTAAGCAGATACGGCATTGTCGTTATGCGAAAGTATATCCAATACATTCAGCTGGAAGCCTTCTTTATTCAGCAAGAGGTTCTGGTGCTGAGAATGGACGTCTACCAACTGTTCGCCCAGCTCCTTCATCTGCGCCAAAGATGCCGGCGTGTCGTTAATGAAAGCACGGCTCTTTCCGGAGGCATACAGTTCACGGCGCAAGATGCACTCATCGTCATAATCCAGTTCTTGCTCATCGAAGAAAGGCCGCATGCCATAGGCAGAAATATCAAAATGCGCTTCAATGACGCACTTGGAAGCATTGACGCGGATGGTTTTCACATCGGCACGTTGCCCCAGCAGCAAGGCTATTGCCCCCAAAATGATGGACTTTCCGGCTCCCGTCTCACCGGTTATCACCGAAAAGCCTCTTTCAAAATCTATGTCAAGCTGCTCAATAAGTGCATAATTCTGTATGGAAAGCGAACGCAACATATTTACTTTATCTATCCTTATTACATGTTCTGTGCACGAAAGACCTCAACCAAATGGTCTATAATATCTGCCGCCACTTCCGTTTTCGGCTTGAGCGGATAATCCGTCTTAGAGATCTGGTCTATGATGCTAATCTTATTGGTATCGTAGCGAAAGCCTGCGCCATTATCGTTTAAAGAATTCAGCACAATAAAGTCCAGATTCTTTTTCTTCAACTTCTCGCAGGCATTTTGCTGTTCATCGTTCGTTTCGAGCGCAAAGCCCACCAATACCTGACGGCTTGCCGATGCCTGCTTCATGCGGCCCAATGCGGCGGCGATGTCTTGGGTGGGTTTCAATTGCAAGGTCAGTCCATCGCTTTTTTCACGTTTGATTTTCACTTCCGCCATTTGCTCCGGCGTATAATCGGCTACCGCTGCGCAGAGAATGGCGGCATCTGCCTCAGGGAATGACTTGACTGAAGCCTCGTACATTTCAGAAGCAGTTTCCACATCACAGCGATGCGCCACCGGATAGCGTGTGGCCCGCTGAATAGGACCGGCCACCAAAATCACTTCCGCCCCGCGACTGGTACATTCGTCGGCCAAAGCAATCCCCATCTTGCCGGAAGAGTAATTGCCGATAAAGCGGACAGGGTCTATCTTTTCATACGTGGGGCCGGTTGTTATCAATATTTTCTTCCCGACCAAATCGCCCTCTTTGGCAGCAAAATACATTTCCAGTTGGCGGATGATATTCTCCGGCTCCTCCATACGACCTTTACCCAACAGGTGGCTTGCCAATTCTCCCGTGCCGGGTTCTATGATGATATTGCCATAAGAACGAAGTTTATCCAAATTTCTTTGAGTAGACGGATGGGCATACATGTCCAAATCCATGGCCGGAGCCACAAAAACGGGGGCCTTAGCCGACAGGTAAGTCGTCACCAACATATTGTCGGCAATGCCATTTGCCATTTTCCCGATGGTAGAGGCTGTGGCCGGAGCTATCAGCATAGCATCGGCCCACAGTCCTAAATCCACATGACTATGCCATGTACCGTCTCTTTGGGCAAAGAAATCGCTTATCACCGGCTTGCTCGTCAAGGCCGACAATGTGATAGGAGTTATAAACTCCTTTCCGGCAGGCGTAATGACTACTTGAACCTCTGCTCCACGTTTAATCAGGCCACGGATTAAGTAACAAGCCTTGTATGCGGCAATACTTCCGGTTATGCCTAATACTATCTTTTTCCCTTTCAATGTATTTGCCATAAACTTATTTTTGAGTCATTTCACGCAGACGTATTTTAGTCAGCATAGCCTTGGTGTTCAGTGTGAAATCACTGCTCAATATCCAACCGTAATAACCCGGGTCACGCTTTAAGACTTCGGCCACAGGCATACCCTTGTATTTGCCGAAGTTAAAGATTTCCACCCCTTTTTCGTCATAAACCATGCGCCCGGCAAAATCGACATTCTTATTGAAACTGGAGAAATTGGACAAGAAGCTTACATCATTTTGCAGTTCGGGATAGCGGTCCAATTGCGACATCAAGACCTCATACGTAGCTCGCGTGTCGGCTTCAGCCGTATGGGCATCCTCCAAATTCTTTCCACAGTAGAATTTATAGGCAGCCGAGAGTGTGCGCTGCTCCATCTTATGGAAAATCACTTGCACATCAATAAATTTACGGCGGCTCATATCAATATCTACCCCCGCACGCAGGAACTCTTCCGCCAAGACAGGAATATCGAAACGGTTGGAATTAAAACCCGCCAAGTCGCATCCTTCTATATCGTTGGCTATGCTGCGCGCCACTTGCTTGAATGTGGGACAATCGGCTACATCTTTATCATAGATGCCATGAACAGCCGAAGCCTCTTCCGGAATGTGCATTTCCGGATTAATGCGCATGGTCTTGGCCTCCTCGTTTCCGTTAGGATAAACTTTCAGGTAGCATATTTCTACAATACGGTCGCTGTTTATGTTAGTCCCCGTTGTCTCCAAATCAAAAAAGACAAGCGGGTTCTTCAGATTCAATTTCATACACTATATCAATATCAATTAAAGAAATCAAAGCATCATCGGCATCAACAACATCAGCAAGTCTTCATTTTCTTCTTGCTCAACGGGGACAATCACGCCTGCCCGCGATGGATCGGCCAACTCGATAATCACCTCGCTTGCCACAATGTTATTCAAAATGTCTATCAAGAATGTTGAATTGAAACCTATGCTCATCGGGGTGCCCGTATACTGGCACATCAAGGCCTCTTCTGCCGAAGTGGAGAAATCAATGTCTTGCGCCGAAATCACCATCTGGTTTTCTTGCAATCTCAGCTTGATAAGGCTGCTTGCCTGAGAAGAGAAAATAGAAACACGACGTAAAGCCCCTACCAGCAAAGCACGTTCCACCGTCACCCGATAAGGATTGTTTTGCGGAATCACAGAGTTGTAATTGGGGTAGCGCCCTTCTATCAAGCGGCATACCATGCGGTACTGTTCCAGCGTAAACACGGCATTGCGATCATCAAACTCAATGGTCACATTGCCTTGCTCTTTGGGCAGAAGGTTCTTCATCAGGTTGGCGGGCTTTTTAGGCAGAATAAAAGCCGCGCGCTCGCTGCCCTTGGCAGACAACGTCTTGCAGCGCACCAATTTATGTCCGTCGGTAGCGACCATGGTGATGTCTTCCGTCGTGATATCAAAGTATATACCGTTCATCACCGGGCGCAGTTCATCGTCGGCCGTCGAGAACACCGTGCGATTAATTCCGCCCAACAAGACAGCGGCATCCATTTCCACCCTCACAACGTTATTCCCCAACTGGGCCGATTGGGGAAATTCATCCGCATTCTGCCCCATCAGGCTATACTTTCCGTTCATGTACTGTACCGTAATCTCCAATGTGCCGGCGTTGATATCGAACGTCAAAGGCTGTTCCGGAATCTCCCTTAAAGCATCCAACAAGGTCTTGGCCGGAATGGCAAGACGGCCATCGGCATCGCTTTCATTCACTTCGAGGGTCGTAGTCATGGTAGTCTCGCTATCGGAGGCAGTTACAGACAACGTCCCATCTTGCAGTTCAAATAAAAAACAGTCTAAAATGGGCAATGAGTTTTTTGAATTGATAACGCGGCTAATCGCTTGCAAATGATTAGAAAGCGTGGTACTAGAAACGATAAATTTCATATTATGATATTTTTAAGTTTTCAGTTTTCACTAATGGCGAACTATCGGACAAAAGTATAAAAAGAATTCCCTATCACAAAGAAATCTACGAAAAAAGAGCGTCCTTATTCACCGCATATTCCTAAAAAATTGTAACTTCGCCGCGTCATTAAAAAACAAAAACAAAATGGAATTTACAGGTAAAATCATCGCCATACTCCCATCAAGAAGCGGAGTTTCCAAATCGTCGGGCAACGAATGGACTGTACAAGAATATGTTATCGAGGACACCATGAGTGGGCAATTCCCCCGCAGAATGTGCTTTAGTGTATTCGGCTCCGACAAAATAGCTCAATTCAACATCCAGATGGGCGACGAACTCACAGTATCTTTCGATATTGATGCGCGCCAATGGCAAGACAGGTGGTTCAATAGCATCCGTGCATGGAAAGTAGAACGAGCAAACAGCAACGCTGCGCCGGCCGTCGCTCCCGACACCATGAGCTCCGGCGCCCCGGTTCCCCCACCTGCTCCTGCAGCTGCACCCGACTTTCTGTCCGGAGATGACAAAGACGACCTGCCGTTCTGAGGTAGAAATAAGTCGCTCACCGAAAAGCATGTAAACGTGTAAGGTCACCGTTGGCACAACAAGCCTAAAAGCACGATGTAATTAAGTTGATTGTCTGTTGCAATTAAGTTGATTAGCAACAACAATCAACTTAATTAGCATTAGCATGTCAGCAGGTTATAACTGCTCTTTATAAAACAGCGTAAGGCAGGGATAAACTACGCCATCGGCACACGTCAGCTGGATAGTAACCAGAAAATGCTTAAAAAAGGAAGCATGCTCAACAAAGAAACGCGGAACTTGACGCAAATATTCTTCCGGCTGGCAGGATAACGTCTCCATATCCATCACAATCAAAGAATTGTAAGATGAAGACAAAGCCTCCAGCCATTCTGCCTTATTGATAAGGCCTGCTTGTTCTCCACCCTCAATGGCTGTCACGTAAGCAGAGAGGGCACGCAAGTCGGAAGCCATCAGCAAGCATCCCTGGTAAAAGCATGCGGCAGTATAGGGACTCTCCTCTGCAACACCCGTCAATGATGTGAGCATAGCGTTTCCAGGCAACATATAGACCCTAAGACGGCGGGAACTTGAGTAATACAAATATCTTTGAAGTGAAGAAGGCCCTTCGGGAAAGAGCTCTTTATCATGAGGCAGGGCATAGAGTAAAGAGCGCAATTGGCGTTCGGCGCTCAACTCATTTTTCAATGAAGCTATCAGCACAGCACAAGGCCGCCTGTCCTCAGCATCTGCCGGCATAAAGTAAGCATTTATCATACTCTCTCCCCCATAATCGGCCAGGAAGTCGGCATACATCTGGTGCCATTGCCTCATATTGGCCTTGCGGGGAAAGGTATTATGCAATGAATCGGCATAGCGGTAAATCGCCTTCTTGTCGGAAGCCGACCAGCAATGATAATAAAAAGTGGATGCCGGAAGGTAAGCATCGGGAAAACCCTCCAATGGCTGCTGCCTGCGCAAGGCATTCATGTAGGTATTGGACAAGGTGTCGGCATCAGCATACATGCCTGCACAATAAATAATGTCTCCGTCCAATTGCAAATCAAGTTCACACCAACTCCCCAGCCGTGCACAGACTTGCAATGTATCGGAAGCCGCCCCCATCGCTACTGTATCTAAATTGAGATAAACCGTAGCCGACGAGCCACTCTGCCTGCCCTCATAAACCGCTTTAAATTCGGGCTGCCTCAGCAACGAACTTTTTTTATCCAGATGGGTGTCGATGACCTGCTCCACCAATCTCTTTTGAAAGCCGGCAACCAGGAAATGCCGGGTAAGGTAGATGGAAAGGAAAAGACCGTTTTCCATCGGATAAATGTATATCTCTTTCCCCCTATAATTGAATGTCTTCAATGCGAACGAGCCGAAGAATTGTCCGTGCAGAAACGAATGGACCAAATCATAATCGCCTGCACCCAAGCCACAATACAGCACCTGATTCATAGGGTCGTCCGGCGCATGAAAGCTGATAAGCACCCTGTTCATTTGGGCACTCAAGCCATGGGGAGCCTCGTCCAGCAGCACATGCAAATACTTCTTTAAACAGACAAACAGCTTTGATACCGGCAAGTAATGGCCATCTGTGCTGCAAGACAGCTGGTTGACGTCATTTATCAGACGCTCTACATAGTCCGTTTCCAACACCGCCACCGCATCTTGGGGCACCAGAGTGTAGAGGTTGAAAGCTTGCAAACGTTCTTCCCTGTCCAAACACCAAAACGAATATGCACCAATCCCGGCGCATAGCAACACTACAAAGGTGATAGTGATTGTCCGTATAAGGAGTTGAGGCTTCATAATTCATCCATTAACTCCGGCAAAGTTAGTGTTTTACATTAATAAAGCCAAACAAATGTTTCCGAAAGTTTAAAATACTACTTCCAAACCATCGTATGCAAAATGCATGTGCGGCGGAAGTTGCTTGGAGATTTCAGCATGAAGCCCGGCGTGATGGCTCATATGAATGAAATAGGTTTCTTGGGCCCCAATGCGGTTTGCGGTGTCTATAGCCTCCGCTATGCACTGGTGCGTAGGGTGCGGCTTTACGCGTAGAGCGTTAACGACCAGCACGTCCAACCCCACCAAGCTGGCGTAGGAAGCCTCAGACATCGTCAGCATATCAGTAATATATCCCAAACGCCCGCCAATGCGATACCCCAAGATAGGAAGCCGGCCATGCATCACCTCGAGGGGGAGCACTTCCGTCTGATGGATATAGAAAGGAGAGCCCGGCTCAACCTCCTGTAAAAAGATGCGGGGGACTCCCGGATAGACTTTGTCGACAAAGCAATAGGGCATGCGGGCACGCAGATGCCCAGCGGTGTAGGCATTGGCATAGATAGGAATCTCGCCAAAGCGGCAAAACGGGCGCAAGTCGTCCAACCCGCCCACATGGTCGTAATGCTCGTGCGTAATCAGCACCCCGTCTATCGGTTCGAAAAAGCCGGCCCGCAGCACCTGCTGCCTGAAGTCGGGGCCACAATCTATCAAAATGCGGGCATCGTCGGTGCACACCAAGGCCGACGTGCGCAGCCTATTGTCGCGCGGGTCGGCAGAGGTGCATACCGAGCATTTGCACCCTATTTCGGGCACGCCGGTAGATGTCCCGCTTCCTAATATCGTTAGTTTCATACACTACCAAACTTTTTAAATGATGTTTACTTCGGGAACTATCTTTATACGAAACTTATCGTACACTGAAGCCACAATGGCATCGGCCAAAGCCACGATTTCCTGCCCTGTGGCTCCGCCAAGGTTAACCAAGACCAAAGCTTGGCGAAGGTGCACCGCAGCTCTTCCAATGGCTTTGCCTTTCCAGCCACATTGCTCGATGAGCCAACCGGCCGGTATTTTCACCCAGTCCGCATCCACCTCATAAAAAGGCATGCCGGGGCATTGGCTACGCAATGCTTCAAACTGCCCGCGCGGCACCACCGGGTTCTTAAAGAAGCTGCCGGCATTGCCCAGCACCTTCGGGTCGGGCAGTTTTGCCTGCCGGATGCCCACAATGACCTCACGGATAGTGCGCAGGTTTACAGACAGATATTTCTCCACCTCCGCACGGATGGTGCCATAATCCAGCCTGTAGCAGGGTGTCTTGCTGAGGGAGAAACGCACCCGCGTCACAAACACCCGCTTCATGTCCGGGCGCTTAAAGATGCTGTCCCGGTAAGCATACCGGCACTCGGCATTGGCATACACGCGTTTGTCGCCATCCAGGTCGATGGTTTCCACCGCATCTATCAGGTCTTTTACCTCTACGCCATAAGCGCCGATGTTTTGCACGGCAGAAGCCCCCACCTCGCCCGGTATTAAGGACAGATTCTCGGCTCCATACCAGCCACGTGTCACGCAGCAAGCCACAAAGTCATCCCAAAGCGTGCCGGCCCCTACACGCACCTGCACATGCTCGTCATCCTCTTCCAGCACCTCCACTCCCCGGATGCACGAATGCAGCACTGTGCCTTCAAAGTCTTTGGTGAACAGCAGATTACTGCCCCTCCCTATGTGCAGATAAGGAGCCTCAAGCCCGCCTCCTGAAAGGAAAGCGAGCAGTTCTTCTTCAGAATGATACTCCATGAAGCGCGATGCCCGGACATCTATCCCAAACGTATTGTAACTCAGCAAAGAATAATTATTCCACATAGGCGCATGCAAGGCTAAATGCTGGTATCTTCATATTTATACAACCGCCATTCCCCTCCCGACTTGCGGAAATAAAAGATATTGGAATAACCGTTGCTTATTCCGTTCACCTTCAATATCTTCGACGGGGAAAGCGCGTCGTTGCGCTGGCCGTAGCAGATGTTGGAAAGTCTGCCT
Source organism: uncultured Bacteroides sp. (assembly GCA_949288715.1). Classification (GTDB taxonomy): domain Bacteria; phylum Bacteroidota; class Bacteroidia; order Bacteroidales; family Bacteroidaceae; genus Bacteroides. The sequence continues at coordinate 31,358 of CASELH010000016.1, forward strand.
ACCGGCATCTGGGGGCGGAAAGCATACCACTGATTCACCCCCAAAGTCGTTTCCAACACCGAGAACTCGTCATCAGGGTCTATCGTAATAAACTGCAAGGGAAATAATATATGCCGCTCCTGGAAAAGGCTATCCGCAGAAAAATGCGCATAGAAAGATAAGAAATCGCCCTGTGCCCGCTTTTCCAGCGGAGACATTTCGATAGCTACGAGCATCCACATGCCCTTTTCCCGCTCAAAACAATACTTCTTCATCAAGGGCTCCGTCAGCGATATCCACTCCACCTGTACTTTCTGCAAAGTGGTATCGCCAACCAGCTCCATGTCTTCTTCCCGGTCAAAAAGAAGCGTATAATAGTTTTGCCGGGCAAACAGATAATCGTGTTTCCAATCCTTTTCCTCGATGGTCTTCAGCGTATCCCCATGGCGGTAGGACAAGGGGAAACGTGTGCGCTGCCGTTGCAATTTCTCGTCCAGCGCATAGTTGAATATAAAGTCATCGAACAACTCATCAGCCTCCAAGGGGGTCAGCACATTCCTCACCGGCAATGTGTCGACCTCCTGGACAGCCGTATCCGGCCATTGCACCATGGCGGCAAAAGGATCTACTTTGGCATTCTTTCCGCCGCAAGACGACAGAACGACAAGCCACAACAACCCTATCAGTTCTTTTCTCATTTATTTAGTTTGACTCTCAGTTTCTCAAGCATATCCACGGTCATGGCGTCCAAATCATAATGGGGTTGCCAATCCCATTCCTCACGGGCGCAGGTATCGTCCATACAATCGGGCCAACTGTCGGCAATGGCTTGCTTCAACGGGTCTACGTCGTAGCTCATCTCAAAGCCGGGCACGTATTTCTTTATAGCCTTATAAATGCCCTCCGGGGCAAAGCTCATGGAGGCGATGTTGAAGGCATTGCGGTGCTTCAAGCGGGTAGCATCAGCCTCCATCAGCTGGATAGCCGCGTTCAAGGCATCGGGCATGTACATCATATCCATATAGGTACCAGCCTTTACCGGCGCCACAAACTTTTCGCCACGCACAGCTGCATAATAAATGTCTACGGCATAATCCGTTGTCCCGCCGCCGGGAAGCGTCTTATAGGAAATAATCCCCGGGAAACGCACCGAGCGGGTATCTACTCCATACTTCACATGGTAATAATCGCTCAGCAACTCCGTAGTCACTTTCGTTACCCCGTACATGGTGGAAGGGCGCTGAATGGTGTCTTGAGGCGTTTTCACATGCGGCGTGCTCACTCCAAAAGAGCCTATGGAACTGGGCGTGAACACGGCGCAGCCACAGGCGCGCGCCACTTCCAACACATTCCACAAGCCGTCGATGCCAATCTTCCAGGCCAAAGCCGGCTTACTTTCCGCCACTACGGACAATAAGGCAGCCAAATTATATATGGTGTCTACCTTATAGTCTTTCACGAGCTTGGCTATCGACTCGCCATCCGTCACGTCGGCAATGCCCGAAGGGCCCGAAGCCTTCAGCTCGCCCCGGGGCTCTGCACCGGGAATGTATCCGGCCACAACATGTTCATTACCATAGCGGTTACGCAATTCCATTGTCAACTCCGACCCGATTTGTCCGGTGGATCCAATTACTAAAATATTCTTCATATCCGATTTATTATTAAGGTTGCATACCTAAAGACGGGCAAATATCATACTTTTTTTTCAGACTTCTATCATTTTCCGCTTGTTTATTCCAAGAAAAATGGTGTCCTTTGTAGAAACATGATTCTACTAACACTTAAAATGAATTGCTATGTATGGTAAAATGAAAGAATATCTCTGCAACACCATCGCGGAGATTAAAGATGCAGGACTCTACAAAGAAGAAAGGCTGATAGAAAGCCCGCAGCAGGCAGCCATCACCGTGAAAGGCAAAGAGGTGCTGAACTTCTGCGCCAACAACTACCTGGGACTGTCCAACCACCCGCGCCTCATCAAGGCCGCGCAAGAGATGATGGACCGCCGCGGCTACGGCATGTCGTCCGTGCGCTTCATCTGCGGCACACAGGACATCCACAAAGAGCTGGAAGCTGCCATATCGGAGTATTTCCACACGGAGGACACCATACTCTACGCCGCCTGCTTCGATGCCAACGGCGGAGTGTTCGAGCCGCTGTTCACGGAGGAAGACGCCATCATCTCCGACTCGCTGAACCATGCCTCCATCATCGACGGCGTGCGCCTCTGCAAGGCCAAGCGCTACCGCTATGCCAATGCCGACATGGCCGACCTGGAGCGATGCCTGCAGGAAGCACAGGCACAACGCTTCCGCATCATCGTGACGGACGGCGTGTTCTCGATGGACGGCAACGTGGCGCCGATGGACAAGATATGCGACCTGGCCGAGAAGTATGACGCGCTGGTCATGGTGGACGAATCGCACTCGGCCGGCGTGGTGGGCGCCACGGGCCACGGCGTGAGCGAGCTGTATGGCACCTACGACCGGGTGGACATCTACACCGGCACGCTGGGCAAAGCCTTTGGCGGAGCGATGGGCGGATTCACCACCGGGCATAAGGAAATCATCGACCTGCTGCGCCAGCGCAGCCGCCCCTACCTGTTCTCCAACTCCGTAGCCCCCGCCGTAGTAGGCGCCGGCATCGAAGTCTTCAAAATGCTGAAGGAGAGCAACGCCCTGCACGACAAGCTGATGGAGAACGTGGCCTACTTCCGCGACCGGATGACCGCCGCCGGCTTCGACATCAAGCCCACGCAAAGCGCCATCTGCGCCGTGATGCTGTACGACGCCAAGCTGTCCCAAGTCTACGCCGCCCGCATGCAGGAAGAGGGCATCTACGTCACCGGCTTCTACTACCCGGTAGTGCCCAAAGGCCAGGCCCGCATCCGCGTGCAGATTTCCGCCGGACACGAGCGCGAGCACCTCGACAAGTGCATCGCCGCCTTCATCAAGGTGGGCAAGGAGCTCGGAGTGCTGAAGTAGTCCCGCAGACCCGCACAGGCGAGAGATAACAAGCGAGGCAACCCCCGGATACGTCCGGCAAGGTCGCCTCGCTTTTTGTTCAGAATAATTACTACACCATTTTGCCCGGGTTCTTCTACAACCCGTTTTATAACCCATTCATTACCAATAGTATAAAACAGCAGCTACCTTGACATTGCCGAGGTAGCTACCAAGTGGAGGTCGAGGTAGCTACCTCGGCAAGGGCGGGATGTGGTGTAAAACATTTTCTACGTAAAAAACTCTTCCAGGGAAAAGGCTTTTCAGCCCGGCAAAAGGAAAAAGAAAAGGGCGCCGCTCAATGTCGGCACCCTTCCTTTCAGAAATGATATTATGAAGAAAAAACTTCTTCTTACTTCTTCTCAGCCTCCAGCTGCTCCTTCAAAGCGGCCAGTGCGTCGATGTCGCCCAGCGTAGTAGAAGCGGCCTGGTTTTGAATAACCGGAGTTTCCTCACGCTTGCTGTTAGCCTTGCGGGCTGCCTTCTTTTCGGCTCTTTCTTCTGCCTTGGCAGCATCTTCAAACACACGGCTGTGCGACAGGATGATGCGCTTAGCGTCTTTGTTGAACTCCAGCACCTTGAAGGGCAGCTTCTCGTCCAGCTGAGCCTGCGTGCCGTCTTCCTTCACCAGGTGCTTCGGAGTAGCGAAACCTTCCACACCGTAGGGCAGAGCCACAACAGCGCCCTTGTCCAGCATTTCGATGATAGTGCCTTCGTGTACCGATCCTACGGTAAACACCGTCTCGAACACATCCCAAGGATTCTCTTCCAGCTGCTTGTGGCCGAGGCTCAAGCGACGGTTTTCCTTGTCTATTTCCAGCACAACCACGTCGATGTCGGCGCCAATCTGAGTGAATTCAGAAGGATGCTTAACCTTCTTCGTCCACGACAAGTCGGAGATGTGAATCAAGCCATCCACGCCTTCTTCAATTTCTACGAATACGCCGAAGTTCGTGAAGTTGCGCACCTTGGCAGTGTGCTTGCTGCCTACGGGATATTTCTCCTCAATAGTTTCCCAGGGATCCGGTTTCAGCTGCTTGATGCCGAGAGACATCTTGCGCTCCTCGCGGTCCAGTGTCAGGATAACGGCTTCTACTTCGTCGCCCACCTTCATGAAGTCTTGTGCAGAACGCAAGTGCTGGCTCCAAGACATCTCGGACACGTGAATCAAGCCTTCCACGCCCGGAGCGATTTCGATGAATGCGCCATAGTCGGCCATCACAACCACCTTGCCATGTACATGGTCGCCCACCTTCAGGTTGGGGTCGAGGGCATCCCAAGGATGCGGAGTGAGTTGCTTCAAGCCCAGTGCGATGCGCTTCTTCTCGTCGTCGAAGTCGAGGATAACGACATTCAGCTTCTGGTCGAGCTCAACTACCTCATGCGGATCGCTTACGCGGCCCCAAGACAGGTCGGTGATGTGAATCAAGCCGTCTACGCCGCCCAAGTCGATGAATACGCCATAGGAAGTGATATTCTTGACAGTACCCTCGAGAACTTGGCCTTTCTCCAGTTTGCTGATGATTTCCTTCTTCTGCTGCTCCAGTTCGGCCTCGATAAGAGCCTTGTGGGATACAACCACGTTCTTGAATTCTTGGTTGATTTTCACCACCTTGAATTCCATGGTCTTGCCAACGAATACATCGTAGTCGCGGATGGGCTTCACGTCGATTTGCGAACCCGGCAAGAATGCCTCGATGCCGAATACGTCTACAATCATACCACCCTTCGTGCGGCACTTGATGTAACCCTTGATAATTTCTTCGTTCTCCAAAGCTGCGTTTACACGCTCCCAAGAGCGGGAAGCACGAGCCTTGCGGTGCGACAGCACCAGCTGTCCCTTCTTATCTTCCTGATTTTCGATGTACACCTCTACCGTGTCACCTACCTTCAAGTCGGGGTTATAGCGGAATTCGCTCATCGGGATGATACCGTCCGACTTGAAACCGATGTTTACAACCACTTCGCGCTTGTTCATCGCGATGACGGTACCGTCTACCACCTCGTGGTCGCCTACCTTGTTCAGCGTACTGTCGTACGCCTTCTCCTGCTCTTCGTGGCTTACGCTTGTCGTAGCCTCGCCGTTTTCATACGCATCCCAATTGAAGTCTTCAATGGGAGCTACATTCTTTAAGTTTTCCATTAATAAAATAATTTGTTTAAAGCGTTAATTAAGTGAGACATTATGTTGACTCAATAAAACGGGCGCAAAGGTAGTAGTATTTTCTTGTATCACAAAACAAAAGGAGGAAAAAGTGCGCCCCGCTCCACGGCCCTTCCCTTTTCCATCCACATACGGCACCAATGACGCAGATTTTCATTTTTACCCGCGTCTGCAGATGAAAAATCTCCTCCTGACACAAGAGTTCCCGGACAGTTCCCCTTGACAACAAGCCATGCAACAATGAAAATGTAAACATATTAAAATTTCCGCATTCTTCGCGTAGAAGTCCATAAATATTTACATAAAAATTCTTGATTATTCTCCTTTTCTTACAAAAATCAGTTTTCGAATCACTCATATCCTATTCTAAATCAATGTATTGCCGCACCCGCCTCTACCCAACTACCTACCACCTTCGATTCTTCTCCTTACCAAGTCCTTACCAACTCCAATACAACCTCGGCATATAGGAACGGAGGTGGACCGTAGAAAATACGGACATGCACGGGAGGAAATAGGGGGATGATAGCCTTTCAAACAGGATTTTTTGTAAATATTCATTCTTCTCACTAATCTTTTGGAGGGAGACGCTACTCTAAAGCGTAAATAAAAGAGCCGTGCCCCCACCCTTATCCGCATGCAGGGTCGCCATAGCTGTCGGCATCCTGCCCACGCCACCGGGAGCAAAGAGGCGGCCGACGGTAATAATAATATAAAAACCGCCGGACGGGCAGAAAAGCATTTAGAAGATTTCATATTATTTTCAGCGGAAATCCGATACTTTTTCGTACCTTTACACCTTGTTGGCGGAGAAGTGCCTCAGGAGCCCTCGCCGCCTCCTGCTACAGAAAAAAGAAAAAACAACATATATAATGACTCACAAATGGAATTATCGTCCCATAACACCCGAACAAGCCGAGGCGAGCCGACAGCTGGCAAAGGAATTGGGCATCAGCCCCATCTTGGGCAGGCTGCTGGTACAACGGGGCATTACGGATGCGGCTGCCGCACGGAAATTCTTCCGCCCGCAATTGCCCGACTTGCACGACCCCTTCCTGATGAAGGACATGGACAAGGCCGTGGAGCGCTTGAACAAGGCAATGGGCAGGAAAGAACGGATTTTGGTTTATGGAGATTATGACGTAGACGGCACCACGGCCGTGGCGCTGGTCTACAAGTTTATCCAACAGTTTTACTCCAACATCGACTACTACATACCCGACCGCTACAACGAGGGCTACGGGGTGTCGATGAAGGGCGTGGATTATGCCGCCTCGACCGGCGTCAAGCTGGTCATTGTATTGGATTGCGGCATCAAAGCCATTGAGGAGATAGCCTATGCGCAAGAGAAAGGCATCGATTTCATTATCTGCGACCACCATGTGCCCGACGCTGTGCTGCCGCCCGCCGTGGCCATACTGAACGCCAAGCGTGCCGACAACACTTACCCCTACGAGCACCTGTCGGGCTGCGGCGTGGGCTTCAAGTTCATGCAGGCATTTGCCATGAGCAACGGCATAGAGTTTCACCACCTCATTCCCCTGCTCGACCTGGTGGCCGTGAGCATCGCTTCGGACATTGTGCCCATTATGGGCGAGAACCGCATCCTGGCCTACCACGGGCTGAAGCAGCTGAACAGCAACCCCAGCGTGGGATTGAAGGCCATAATAGACGTGTGCGGCCTGGCGGACAAGGAAATCACCGTGGGCGACATCGTGTTCAAAATAGGACCCCGCATCAATGCCTCGGGACGCATACAGAACGGCAAGGAGGCTGTGGACCTGCTGACAGAAAAGGAGTTTCCCGCAGCCATGGAAAAAGCCGGACAAATAAACCAGTATAACGAGACGCGCAAAGACCTGGACAAGACCATGACGGAGGAGGCCAACCGCATTGTCTCGGCATTGGATAACTTCGACGACCGCCGATCCATCGTCATCTACAACGAGGCTTGGCACAAGGGGGTGATAGGCATCGTGGCCTCCCGGCTGACGGAAATATACTACCGCCCCGCCGTAGTGCTGACGCGCACCAACGACCTGGCCACGGGCTCGGCGCGCTCGGTGTCGGGCTTCGACGTGTACAAGGCCATAGAGTATTGCCGCGACTTGCTGGAGAACTTCGGGGGACACACCTATGCCGCCGGACTCTCGATGAAGGTGGAGAACGTGCCTGCCTTTACCCGCCGCTTCGAAGAGTTTGTGTCGCAGCACATCTTGCCCGAGCAGACCAGTGCCGTGATCGACATTGATGCGGAGATAGACTTCAAGGACATCACACACAAGTTCTTCACCGACCTGAAGAAGTTCAATCCCTTTGGGCCGGAGAATGCCAAACCGGTGTTTTGCACGCACCGGGTGTACGACTACGGCACCAGCAAGGTGGTGGGGCGCGACCAGGAGCACATCAAGCTGGAGCTGGTGGACAACAAATCGAACAACGTGATGAACGGCATAGCCTTCGGACAAAGCTCGCACGTACGCTACATCAAGACCAAGCGGTCGTTCGACATCTGCTACACCATCGAAGAGAATACCCACAAGCACGGAGAGGTGCAGCTGCAGATTGAGGACATCAAACCCAACTGATGGATGCAGGAAGCCGATTACTTAGCCATACTGAAGCAGTATTGGGGATACGACAGCTTCCGGGGCATACAGGAAGACATCATCCGCAGCATTGGTGAGGGGCACGACACGCTGGGGCTGATGCCTACGGGCGGCGGAAAGTCCATCACTTTCCAAGTGCCAGCCTTAGCCATGGACGGCTTGTGTCTGGTGGTCACCCCCCTGATAGCGCTGATGAAAGACCAGGTGCAACACCTGCGGCAACGGGGCATCAAGGCACTGGCCATCTATGCCGGCATGAACCGCGAGGAGATAGTGACCACGCTGGAAAACTGCATATTCGGCAACTACAAGTTTCTATACATCTCACCCGAGCGGCTGGACACCGAACTCTTCCGCACCAAGCTGCGCCGCATGAAGGTGAGCATGATTACGGTGGACGAAAGCCACTGCATATCGCAATGGGGCTACGACTTCCGGCCGGCCTACTTGAAGATAGCCGAGATACGCGACCTGCTGCCGGGCGTGCCCGTGCTAGCACTGACCGCTACCGCTACACCCGAAGTGGTAAAGGACATCCAGACGCAGCTGCACTTCAGCCAGGGAAATGTGTTCCGCATGAGCTTTGAGCGGGAAAACCTGGCCTACGTGGTGCGGCGCACCGAGAACAAGGCCGACGAACTCCTCCACATACTGAACCGCCAGCCGGGCAGCGCCATTGTGTATGTGCGCAACCGCCGCCGCACCAAGGAAATTGCCTCCCTGCTGCAAGAGGCCGGCATCGGGGCCGACTTTTACCACGCCGGGCTGGACGACGCCACGCGCGACATCCGCCAGCAGCGTTGGCAGCGGGGCGAAAGCCGTGTCATCGTGGCCACAAATGCATTCGGCATGGGCATAGACAAGCCCGATGTGCGCCTCGTCATCCACATGGACCTGCCGGACTCCATCGAAGCCTACTTCCAGGAGGCCGGACGGGCCGGGCGCGACGGCGAGAAGGCGTATGCCGTCATCCTCTACGCCAAGTCGGACCGCACTACCCTGCTGAAGCGTATCCCGGATAACTTCCCGCAAAAAGACTATATAAAAGATGTATATGAGCATCTGCAATACTACTACCAGATGGCCATGGGCGACGGACAGGGTTGCGTGAAGGAGTTCGACATAGAAGATTTCTGCCGTAAGTTCAAGTACTTCCCCGTGCCCGTGGACAGCGCACTGCGGATATTGACCCGGGCAGGCTACCTGGAGTACACCGACGAGCAAGACAATGCCTCGCGCCTGCTGTTCACCCTGCGGCGCGACGAACTGTACAAGCTCAAGGAGATGGGGAATGAAATGGACCTGCTGATACAAACCGTGCTCCGCTCGTACACAGGGCTGTTTACCGACTACACGTTTATCGACGAAGAGTCGCTGGCTACACGCACGGGGCTGACGCGGAACAGGGTGTACGAGCTGCTGCTGCACTTGTCGCGCCTGCACATTGCCAGCTACATTCCGCGCAAGAAGACACCTTACATCATCTACACCCGCGGACGGGTAGACACCGGGCAGTTGCACATTTCCCCGCAAGCCTACGAAGAGCGCAAGACACGCTACGAGAAGCGCATCAACGCCATGCTGGACTATGCGGACAACGACACCATTTGCCGCAGCCGCCTGCTGCTGCACTACTTCGGCGAGAAGAACGAACACAACTGCGGAGTGTGCGACACCTGCCTACGACACCGCACCCGGCACGCCAAAGAAGGGTCTACAGACCGGGAACTGGAAACCGGCATCATCCGGCTGCTGCAAGAGCAGGCCATGACCCCGGCCATGGTAGCCGGACGGCTGGCAGAGGATAAAGACCGCGTAGCAAAGGCCCTGCGTCAACTTTTAGAGAAAGAACGCATCTTTACAGAGAACGGGATGTTGCTACTCAAAAAATAATCACTACTTTTGCCCTCATAACAGTAATGCAATAACAGATATGGGATTCTTTAAATCATTCTTCTCAGGCAAGCCGGACAACCCCGAAGCCGAAAAGCAGAAAACCGCGAAAAAGAACTTTGAGATATTCAAATATGACGGCATGCGCGCCCAGCGCATGGGGCGTGCCGACTACGCCATCAAGTGCTTCACCGAGGCACTGGCCATTGAGGAGGACTTCGAGACCATGGGATACCTGGCACAGGTGTACATACAGGCCGGCCAAGCCGAAGAAGCCCGCCCGCTACTGGAACGCATGGCCAAGCTCGAGCCTACCCACGTGGCAACTTACCTCGCCATGGCCAACGTGTGCTACATGCAGGAAGACTATCCCGCCATGGCCGAGGCAGCCAAGAAGGCCATCGCCATTGAAGAAGGCAACGCCATGGCCCACTACCTGCTGGGCAAAGCGGAAGGCGGACAGCACGACGACCTGATGTGCATTGCCCACCTCACCCAAGCCATCGCCCTGAAAGACGACTTTACCGAAGCACGCCTGCTGCGCGCCGAAGCCTTGGTCAAGATGGCACAATACAAGGAGGCGGCAGAAGACATCGACGCCATACTGGCCTCCAACCCCGAAGACGAGAGCGCCCTGCTGCTGCGCGGCAAGCTGAAAGAAGCCACCGGCAAGGCAGAGGAAGCCGAAGCCGACTATCGCTTGGTCACCGACCTGAACCCCTTCAACGAGCAAGCCTTCCTATGCCTGGGCCGCCTATACATTGCCCAAGGCAAGCCGACGGAAGCCATCAGCCTGTTTGACGAAGCCATTGAGCTAAACCCCAACTTCGCCGAAGCTTACCAGGAACGCGGGCGCGCCAAACTGATGGCGGGCGACAAGGACGGCTCGGTGGAAGACGTGAAGAAAAGCATGGAGCTCGCCCCCCAAGAACTGAAGAGCCTGAACGGGCAATACGGCAACCAGCCGCTGACGAGGCAGACGGACGTGCTGGGGCTGTAGCCAAGCCTGTGGGCGATGCCGCATATGTAAACATATTTCCCATTCCTTTCATTCGCCGTTTCATCGGACCGATGATTGGAATGGGATTTTTGTATATCTGATTATCAAAGCATTATCTTACTCAAATCTTCACATAGGTGAAGGAGGGTTGTTCACCAAGGTGAAGGAGGCCGGTTCACCTCGGTGAAGGGAGGCTGTTCACCAAGGTGAATAACCTCCCTACATCTTAGTGAAGGTTTAGCCTACACCATGGTGTAAGGATTATTCATGTATTAGCCGGGGCATCACCAGCTCCTGATGCAAACGCCTCATCCCTGCAGTCACAGGCTAAGGCTTCCCGACAGCCCGGTTCCGGTATGCCGACGGCGACATGCCCAGCTGCTTCTGCACATAACGGCTGAAATGGGAGAGCGACGAGAAATTCATCTGGTCGGCAATTTCCTTCAGCGGGATGTCTTTTTGGAGCAACAGGCGCGCTATCTCGTGGGTAGTGAAGCGGTCTATCCAATAGGTGGCGGGCTTGCCGCTCACCTTCTTGCAGACCTCCGTCAGGTAGTGGGGAGTGATGCAAAGCCGGGAGGCATAATGCGGAAGGCTGCGGCTCCGGATGTACTCCCGGTGGTAGAGCAACTCCACAAACCGCCGCAACAGGTGGCCGTTGCGTTCCGAAACATTATGCTCGGCTTGGCAGCGGGCATAGATATCATAAAGGTCGAGCACATGGACCAAAAGCAGATGCCCCAACATTTCTTCATGAAACAAATGACAAGTCTCGCCCAGCCGTTCGCGAAGCCTCCACATATCCTCCAAACAAACGCGACAATCATGGGCAGACAACTTCATTACCGGATTCAACAATAAAGACATGTGCCCGATAATGCCGTAGTTGCTTTGGATGGCCATCGAAGTGATAAACGGCTCGGACAAACAAAGAATCACGCCCTCGAAATCGTCTGACTGGGAAAACACCGATGCCAACGACGGATTGGGCAAGATGACGTAATCGCCCGGCACGATGTTGTAACGCACCTCCTGGAAAGTAAAGCTCATGTTCCCTCCCAGGCAAAGGATATGCAGCACATGGAAGGGGTACTTGGCAAACTTATAATCTGACAACGAGTTGAGGAATATGATTTTGTCCTGTACATTCTGTTCCATCATCCATTTGCTTTTAAGATTTATGCGAAAGTAGGCAAAATCCACGAATCGTGAAAGTTTCCCTACGTTTTGTGCAACGGCAGTCTGCTTATGCCTGCGTAATTTTGCAGCATCAAACAAAAGACATCGGATATGAAAGAAGCAAGACTGAACAATGGAGTCATGATGCCGGCCATCGGCTTCGGCGTGTTCCAGATTCCCGCGGAAGACACCGAGCGCGTAGTAAGCGAGGCACTCGAAACGGGCTACCGGATGATAGACACGGCAGCCTCTTATTTCAACGAAGAACAAGTGGGCAATGCCATCCGGCACAGCGGACTGAAACGGGAAGAGGTATTCATCACCACCAAACTGTGGGTGCAGGACTATGAATATGACGATGCGCTCCGAGCTTTCGACAAGTCCGCCAAGTTGCTCGGGCTGGATTACATCGACCTCTACCTGCTGCACAAGCCCTATGGCAACTATTATGCCGCATGGCGTGCCTGCGAACGGCTTTATAAGGAGGGACGCATCCGCGCCATCGGCGTGACAAGCTTTTCCAACGAACGCCTGCAAGACCTCTTCCTGCACAATGAGGTGAAGCCTGCCGTCAATCAGTTGGAGACGCATCCGTTCTTCCAGCAGCGGACCGCCAACCAGTTTCTGCAATGCGAGGGCATACAGCACGAGGCGTGGGCACCGTTTGCCGAAGGGCAGCATGACATCTGGAACAATCCTACGCTGAAAGCCATCGCCGAGAAGCACGGGCGGACGGTAGGGCAAGTCGTCCTCCGCTGGCTGAACCAACGGGGCGTGGCAGTTATCCCCAAGACCGTACACAAGGAGCGGATGGAGGAAAACTTGGCCATCTTCGACTTTACGCTGACCGCGCAGGACATGGAGGCCATCGCCGGACTGAACACGGGGAAAAGTCCGATTTATGATGACATGGACCTGGCGACCACCAAATACATCGGGACGCATCGGATTCACGACTGAATGCCTGTCAGAGAAGCATATAAGCCTGTATTCTAACAAAGTAGCCTTGCCGTAGACAATGCGTGTCCGGGGCTTGAAACCCTCGATTCCTAGCGTTGAAACCCTTGGTTGCTGGCGTTGAAAGCCCCGGTTGCTGGCGTTGAAAGCCCCGATGCCACGGCTTGAAACCAATAAATCAATCTTATAAATATAACAACAATGAACAAGACAATCACCTTGAACAACGGCGTCGAAATGCCCCTGATGGGTTACGGCGTCTGGCAAATCGCTCCCGAAGCGTGCGAGCAGTATGTATTGCAAGCCCTGGCAGCCGGTTATCGTTCCATCGATACGGCCCAGGCCTATTATAATGAGGAAGGCGTGGGGGAAGCCATCAGCAAGAGCGGCATTCCGCGCGGACAACTCTTCTTGACGACCAAGGTCTGGATTAGCAACGCGGGGGAGGAGAAAGCCGCGAAGAGCATCGACGATTCCCTCCGCAAGCTGAAGACGGACTACATCGACCTGCTGCTCATCCACCAGCCTTTCGGCGACTATTATGGCACTTACCGCGCCATGGAAAAGGCGTACAAAGCAGGCAAGGCGCGTGCCATCGGACTGAGCAACTTCTACGACACCCGCTTCGTGGACCTGGCGGAGAACATGGAGGTGAAGCCTGCCGTGGTGCAACTGGAAACGCACGTCTTCTCCCAGCAGGTGAAGATGCGTGAGTTGATACAGGAATACGGCACACGCCTCATGGCCTGGAGTCCGCTGGCACGCGGCATGAACAACCTGTTCGGCAACGAAACGCTGAAAGCCATAGCCGAAAAGCACGGCAAGGACATCGCCCAAGTCTGCCTGAAATTCCTGACGGACGAGGGCATCATCGTTATTCCGCAATCCACCAAGCCGGAGCGCATAGCCGGCAACTTCGCCCTCGACGACTTCGAGCTGACGGACGGGGAACGGGACGCTATCCGCCGCCTGGACACCGGACATCCGCTTGCCGCCGACTTCAACGACCCGGTGCTGGCGAAGTACCTGCTCGGTTATGACAAACAGTTCAACCCAAGCAATCAGTGACAGGAGAAGAAGTGCTAAAAAGCTGGCCAAACTGCCGGAAACAGTATTTTTTGCTCCTCGCGGCGAAAAAAAACCTAACTTTTGCTTGCGTTTCAAAGAAAAGCATTACTTTTGCCCCCGTAATCAGACAAGAAAAGGAACTTATGAAGTCATTCAACTTTGCATACTACTTCTTCTTTTACTTTTACTTTAGCCACAAAGTAGAGCGGGAGTTTGTATGTGTCAAGTGACAGTGACGCTTAAGAACCAAGGACAATGAATTAAGCAGGAAGCGGGATTTTTTTGTTATAGATATATAATGTATATATGAAACGAATAGCCATCCAAGGAACCTTAGGCTCCTACCACGACATCGCCGCCCACCGCTACTTCGAGGGCGAAGACATCGAACTCATCTGCTGCGCTACGTTCGAGGAGGTGTTCGACGCCATCCGGCAAGACAGCCGCACCATAGGGATGCTGGCCATCGAGAACACCATTGCCGGCAGCCTGCTGCACAACTACGAACTACTGCGGCAGAGCGGCACGCAGATAGTGGGCGAATACAAACTGCGCATCAGCCACAGCTTCGTCTGCCTGCCCGATGATGACTGGGACGACATCACCGAAGTGCACTCCCACCCCATTGCCCTAATGCAGTGCCGCGAGTTCCTCAACCGCCACCCGCGCATCAAGGTGGTGGAAGGCGAGGACACTGCCCTCAGCGCCGAACTCATCCACAAAGAAGGTCTGCACGGACACGCCGCCATCTGCTCCAAAGCCGCCGCCCAGCTCTACGGCATGAAGGTGCTGGAGGAAGGCATCGAGACGAACAAGCACAACTTCACCCGCTTCCTCGTCGTGGCCGACCCCTGGCAGGTGGACGACTTGAACCGCCGCCGCACCCGCGAGCCCAATAAAGCCAGCATCGTCTTCACCCTGCCCCACCAGGAGGGGAGCCTCTCGCAGGTGCTCAGCATCCTGTCCTTCTACCGCATCAACCTCACCAAGATACAATCGCTGCCCATCATCGGGCGGGAGTGGGAATACGAGTTCTACGTCGATGTGATGTACGACCAGCTGCTGCGCTACAAGCAGGCCATCGCCGCCATCAGCCCCCTGACCAAACAACTGAAGATATTGGGAGAATACGAGGACGGAAAGTCTTCGGTTAATTGAGAATTGAGAATTAAAAATTAAGAAATAACGATATTATGGACAAGAAGAACAACAATCACAATAAGGAATTGGGCAATTCTCAAGTCTCAATTCTCAATTCTCAATTAAAGGAGTTTAAGCCCGCCGACCGCCTGGCCGGGGTGAGCGAATACTACTTCTCGCGCAAGCTGAAGGAAGTGGCCCGGATGAATGCCGAGGGCATGGACATCATCAGCCTGGGCATCGGCAGCCCGGACATG